>JABABG010000100.1 GCA_014238315.1 Alphaproteobacteria bacterium | reverse complement strand
ATAATTGTTAAAAGCGCATTGCAGAGCACTGCGCTTAAACGCACGAAGTGCTAACGCGCGGAGCGCGTACATCTACGCTCTAACCTGCGCTTCTTTGTAGCGTAAAGCATGGAGGGAGCAGGATTCGAACCTGCGTAGGCATAGCCAACGGGTTTACAGCCCGTCTCCTTTAACCACTCGGACATCCCTCCGTAGCTAAAACATAATACATAAATAACACTATGCCATAGGTCAACCGCGTTGTCTCTAGGCTAGTTACTCGCAATCGCGCCGCTCAAGCAAAAGCGCAAAGACGCGCGTTAGCATAGCATCGATGCCCAAACTCGTGAAACTCGAAGTCGTCATAACATCAACTATAACAGAAGAAACAGTTTCGCCAATTCCCCTAACCTCGCTCGCCTCGCTGGTCTCGCTAGAATCTTGGCTGGAATCTTGGCTGGAATCTTGGTAGCCGATAGAAGACGCAAAGCGCAGACGAAATCGCTCTATCTCGGCATCGCTGAAACCTAGCCCATCGCTCAGCAGGTCGCTCTTCGATAGCAATACTATCCGCGGTTTGCTCATAAGACCCTCGCCATAAAGCGATAGCTCTCGTTCCACTATCCGATAGTCGCTGAGCACTAGGCTCAGTAAAATAGACTCTATTTCGGCTGCCTTGTCGGTAGTCTTGCCGGTAGTCTTGCCGGTAGTCTTGCCCGCGCTGGTAGCCGCCTCACGAACAACAGCCTCGTCGGGAATAGCTACCAGTTGTAGTAGTAGCTCGCACCTCTCAGTATGCGCTAAAAAACGATGTCCTAGTCCCGCGCCCTCGCTCGCACCCTCGATCAAACCAGGTAGGTCGGCAAAAACCGCCTCCTCATAATCTCGCGAAACCATGCCTAAATGCGGGTGCAGGGTCGTGTACGCGTAAGATCCAACCTTCGTGCGCGAGCCGCTAACTCGCCGCAACAAAGAAGATTTGCCAGCGTTCGCTAAACCCGCTAGTCCAACGTCCGCCAAAACCTTCAGGCGCAATAAAATACCACGGCTCTCGCCAGCATCTCCGTCTTGGGCAAGACGCGGACAACGATTGGTCGAAGAGCGGAAATGCGCATTGCCATAGCCTCCGCGACCGCCCTTGCACAGTAATATCTGCTCGCCAACCGAAACTAAGTCCGCAAGCATCCTGCCATCGTGCTCGTCGAAAATCTGCGTGCCTTGCGGTAAGTCTAGAACTACATCCTTACCACTACGACCGCTGCGCAACTTACCCATTCCGCTATGCCCGCGCTCGCTCTCAATACGCCTGCGGTAGCGGTAGTCTAGTAACGTGTTCAAGCCCGCAACCGCACGCGCAGATATGTCGCCTCCGCGACCGCCGTTGCCACCGTTGGGACCTCCGCGCGCGATGAACTTCTCGCGCCTAAACGAAACGCAACCATCGCCGCCGCCGCCGGCGAGTAACTCTAGGCGGGCTTGATCGTGAAAACGCATGGTAGAAAAGATGGTAGAAAAGACAAAACAAGCCTCACCGAAGGGAGTGTCGTAAAGGCTAGTGGTGAAAAATAGGGCGAGTGGATAGGTCGCCAAGCACCATGAACAAGTGCCATGAAAACAGTGTTATCTCATAGCCCTACAAAATAGCCCTGCAAAATAGCCCTGCAAGATATTCATAAGAGCAAGATAGCCCTGCAAAATAACCCTAAAAATAGTCCTGCGAGATATGCGAGAGTTAGTTCCTCGACGGCTCCACCGACTGGCCGCTCGTCGCATCAGACTCCGCTAGCACCGAGACAAATGAGCGCGTGCGCCGCTTGCAAAACGATACATAGCCCGCGCGCAACGCAAATAAAGTGTGGTCCTTGCCCATACCAACCGCCTCGCCAGCGTGAAACTTCGTACCACGCTGGCGGATGATTATCATCCCAGCTTTAACTCGCTCACCGCCAAAGCGTTTCACACCCAAACGGCGACCCGCAGAATCGCGACCATTGCGCGAAGAGCCGCCAGCCTTCTTATGTGCCATAATAAATACTCCCGAAAATGATACGCAATGTTATGTCGCAAATGTTATGCCGCAAATGCTATATCAGTAGCATGGCTAGTTCAAGTCTATCGAGGTAATCTCGACCTCGGTCAAATACTGGCGGTGACCATTCTTGCGCCGAGAATTCTTACGCCGACGCTTCTTGAAAACTAAAAGTTTCTCACCTCGATGCTGCGAAATAACCTTGCCCAGAACTCGTACCTTCGACAAAGCCGAAGGCTCTAGTATCGTATCCTTGCCATCCGTAGCCAGCAACAACACGCGATCAAACGATACGCTCGCGCCGACATCACCAGCTAGTCGCTCTAAAGTAACGCGAGCACCCTGCGAGACGCGATACTGCTTGCCCCCCGTTTCTACTACCGCAAACATCTTCCCTTCCAGTAAGTTCCTAAAACTATCTAAAATTAAAATTATCCGAAATTAACTATAAAGCCAGCCCCCGACAAGCATCACGGAGCGTCAGCCTAGCAAAAAGGTTCTCGCAATGCAAGATAAGAAAGTGACACTATCAAAGCAGTAGTTAGGCAGTAGTTAGGTAATTTAATTAAGCAATAGCTAGGCAATATAATAATTAGGCAATAGTTAGAGCTAGCGGGCACGGCTTCAGGGGTCGCATTGCCTCCGTTATTTAATAGCAATCCTAAATAGCAATTGCTCCTAAATAGCAATTGCTTTTGCTTTGTTTTTATGCTAGCTAATGACTCGGTAGGGGTTTTCGTAATGGGGGCGCATCTTGGGGGCGCATTCGTATGCAACAATTAGAAAATTATCTAGAAAATCATCTAGAAAATCATCCCGAGCAGAGCTCGAAAGCGGCGCAGAGCCTGCAAAAAGAATCGGGAAATTCGGACGGGGAGGCGGTTCTAGAATCTTCCTTCTCTGTCGATAGCAGTGCCAATAACAGCGATGCCTGGGTCAACAATACTTGGGATAACCATGTCTGGCTCAACGAGATTCGAGCCAGCGAGACTATGCTAGGCGAAATAAACGTAAGCGAGCTAGCTAACAGCGGTAGCGGCGCAATGGATGGGCTCTTCGATTGGCTCAAAGGTCTATTGTCCGGGCAAGAAAACGAAAGTCAGCAAGCCGAAGCCGATGCAGTCGCTGCTGGAAAAGTACAAAAACTAGTAGGTAGCGCAGCCGTTATTCGCGATGGCGAACAGATGGCTCTATTGCTAGGAGACGATGTATTCGCAGACGATGTTATCTCAACCGGCGTAAAATCGTCCATAGGGATAGTCTTCATCGATGGCATGGAGTTCAACCTAGGTAACGACGCTAAACTGCTGATCGACGAGTTCGTCTTCGACCAAGCTCAATCTAGCGGTGAGCAAAGCCTCTCCGCTATTAAAGGCGCGTTCTCATACCAGAGCGGGTTGCTCGCACAATCCGACCCCTCCGCCGTTACCATCAAAACCGCACTGGGAACCTTGGGTATTAGAGGTACAAAGCTGATAGGCTTGTCCGACTATCCCGAAGGCACTTGCGTCATAACCTTGCTCGACGGGGAGATCGAAGTCACGCGTGATAAGGGCGGAGATAGCATTATCTTGGACCAGCGATTCGAAACCGCGCGCATGAAGCTCGAGTGGGAATATATCGATAAAAGTCAGCTCTCGCGCGAAGAGGTGCTGGATACTTTCCTGCGATTGTTCGGTGGCGACGAGGACGAGTTGCAAGACTTCGTCGGTGACAATGGGGGTGGCGACAAAAGTAGCTCTCTGGACGCTCACACGCCTTATTCTCTCTACGAGTTTGCTAGCGAATACTCCACAAGCATGCCGTCAATTGCGGCTGGGGCGGACGGCTAGCATAGCTCTCTGGACGCTCACACGCCTTATTCTCTCTACGAGTTTGCTAGCGAATACTCCACAAGCATGCCGTCAATTGCGGCTGGGATGATGGGGGCGGACGGCTAGCATAGCCATAGAGCTACTTTACTAGCTGGTAGCTAGCCGTTAGTAGCTAGCCGCAACCTCAGGCGGCTTCGGATAAAATCGTCTCCAGCTTCTCTACCGCAACCTTCTCTGCGATGCGCTCGATAACCGCAACCTCGCGCGACAAACGCTCCAAGGCTAGCTGGTAGTACTGACGCTCGCTATAAGAGGGACCGGGTTGCTCCTCACCGCGATACAGCTCGCGCACAACCTGCGCTAAGTGCAATGGATCGCCAGAGCGAATCTTCGTATCATACTCCTGCGCGCGTCGTCCCCACATCGTCTTGCGGGCGCGACCCTTGATGCGCAAAGCCTTATAGACTATTTCCATAGCCGCCGGTGAGGCTAAGGCTCTCAGACCACAAGTAGCATATTCCTGCGTCGGTACTCGTACAACCATACGCTCTTGTACAAAGCTGATCGCTATCATATCCATGCGAGCGCCAGCAATCTCCTCCGCCTCAACCCCCCTGACATAGCCTACCCCGTGCGCCGGATGCACTAGATAGTCGCCTTCCGAAAAAGACACACTAACCTCGCTAGCACCACAAGCGGGAACAGCCGTATTGTCGTCGTTTCCCCCCTTGCTTTCACCCTTCCCCTTTATCGCCTCTTTTGCCAGTCCCTCTTGTCCATCTCGTTTCTCCCGTCCCTCTCGTTTCTCCCGTTCCTCTCGTTTCTCCCGTCCCTCTCGTTTCTCCCGTCCCTCTTGTTTCGCATCGAATCCCCCGTTGTTTCCTACATAGTCGCTATTGCAACTAGGGTCAGATTTAGAAGTTTTAAACATCTAATCCATTCTCCTCCTCACTGATAAAATCAGAGCTAAAGTGCCCTCGAATAACAAAAAATAAAAACGCTTCCCCCTAAGATGAGTAGGTTATCACAAAAATGTGATGCTAGCAACATTCATTGATAATTTTCTCGACAAAAGAACAGGAAAGCGATAGTTGCTCCACTTCCAAAAACTCGTTCGCCTTATGCGCTTGCTCGATAGAGCCAGGACCGCATACTATCGCCGAAATACCCGCCGCCTGAAACTGTCCCGCCTCCGTAACATACGCAACATGGCGGTGCTGGTTGTCGCCAGTGAGCTTGCGCACCAAACGCTCCGCTGGCGAATCTATCTCTGGACGCAAGTAAGAAACAGAGGCGCGCGAAGTAGTCTCGATTGAACAGCCATCGTGCACCGAAAGCATACTAGGCAAAATATGCTCATCGTGCCAAGCGCGGAACGCGTTAGGTATCGATTGCAGATCAACGCTGGGAATCGCGCGTAAGTCCCAAATGAAATGGCAGCTCGGTGCGATGATGTTTACCGCCGTGCCGCCCTTTATCACACCAACATGGATGCTCGTCCAAGGCGGATCAAACCGATCGTCCTTGTCAAGCTCGCGCGATAAGTCCTGCATCTCGCATAGGTGCGAGACAAGGTGCGAGGCCACCATAACCGCGCTAACGCCCAAGCGCGGGTCGCAAGAGTGACCAGAAAAACCCGTAACTAGCGTCTCGTATATCGAAATAGACTTATGACCAGAAATCGGACGCATGCTGCTCGGCTCGCCCACAATGACGCAGCTCGGTTGCGGAAACTTGGACTGAAGGGCTGCGATCGCGGGTGGTGCGCCAAAGCAGCCAACCTCCTCATCGTAGGTTAAAACTATATGAATAGGTACCCGCAGGCGAGAGGCTCTGCTAGCCAAAAGCGGAAGTTGGCTCAAAACGCTCGCAATAAAGCCCTTCATGTCGCAAGAACCACGACCATAAAGGCGTCCTTCGCGCTCGCTCAAAGTGAAGGGGTCGCTCGTCCAGTTCTGGTCCGCAACCGGAACAACGTCCGTATGTGCAGACAAAACAATGCCGCCAGAAACTCGCGGACCAATAGTCGCTATTAAATTCGCCTTGCCCTCTTGATCCGCCGCCGCCAGAATCT
>JABABG010000046.1 GCA_014238315.1 Alphaproteobacteria bacterium | reverse complement strand
GTTCGGTTTAGCCAAGTGTTCGGTTTAGCCAAGTGTTCGTTGAGCCAAGTGTTCTTTGAGATAGGTGTTCGTTTAGGGAGTCCGCAGTCCGCAGGGTATCCCTTCTTTGGATGCTGCCTTCTAGGACTACTGGACTGCCTTTCAGATGAGCACCAAAAGAGGTAAGTGGATGAGCAACTACCTACGCCGAGCCGATGCTACGCTCTATTCTGTTGAGCGGGTTTGCGCTCTACTGAGTGGGTTTGCTGTCTTTGCTTTAGTGATCCTTGCGGTGATTTCTGTTGGCGGCAGGAATCTCTTCAACTCTCCCGTTGCCGGCTATGTCGACTGGCTCGAGCAGGCGATGCCCCTGATAGCCTTCTTGGGAATATCTTACACGCAACGCAACGATGGTCACATCCGAATGGATATGCTAGTTGGCAGGCTTCGCGGTCGTTGGCTGTGGCTAGCAGAGCTGGTGGCTACTTTAGCTATGCTAGTGGTTATGCTGCTGTTAGTCTGGGGTAGCTTTTCGCACTTTTTGCGTAGTTTTGATATCTCTGCTCCATTATGGAGCAGAGATAGTTCCATCGACATAGCATTACCTTTATGGCCCGCGAAGCTACTCGCGCCGTTAGCCTTTTCGGTGCTATGCTTGCGCCTATTTTTGCAGTTATTAGGATTTTCGCGCGCGTTTTACTTTGCCGATGCGGAGGCACTATGCAGCGAGCCTAGCAAGAACGTTAGCTCGAAGGCGATATCGGAGATAGAAGGATTCCATTGATATGTCTCCGATAGACATAGGCATCGTTATAACTTGCCTTCTTTTGCTACTAGTTATAATCGGTATGCGAGTAGCCTTTGCGGCTGCCTTGTCTGGGTTGCTCGGTCTGATTTGGATATTTTGGCTGAAGAAGGATTATAGTGGAGATTCTTTTTTTTGGGCGTTGATGCTAGCGGTCAAGACGGCTGGTCAGGTGCCGCACTCGAAGATAGCGACGCAATCGCTCTCATTGATACCGACTTTCATACTGATAGGCTATCTGGCTTATTACGCCGGTTTGACGCGCGCATTGTTCGAGACCTCGAAACGCTGGGTAGCGTGGTTACCCGGCGGGTTAGCCGTTGCGACGGTTTTTGCGACAGCTGGATTCGCGACTGTTTCTGGTGCCTCGGTTGCTACATCGGCGGTATTTGCGCGAATAGCGATCCCTGAGATGCGTGCGATTGGCTACGACAAGAGGTTCGCGGCGGGCGTGGTCGCGGCGGGTGGCACATTAGCGTCTCTGATACCTCCATCGGCTATTTTGGTCATCTATGCGATAATAGTCGAGCAGGATGTTGGACGATTACTTCTCGCGGGTTTCTTGCCAGGCGCTTTTTCGGCATTGATTTACGGAGTCTTGATAGTGTTGCTCGCTTTGTTCATCAAGGGATTCGGACCGCCGCTTGGCGGGTATAGTTGGGGAGAGCGATTCCGCTCGTTACCGTCGGTGCTACCGATAGTCTTTGTGGTTTTGACAATCATATTTTTTGTATACAACCCGCTAGGCGGAGACGCTTGGGGAACGCCTACAGAGGGCGGTGCATTGGGAGCTTTCTTAGTTTTCTGCATTGCCCTATTTCGAGGCATGGGTTGGCGTCAATTTCGTGGAGCTCTACTACAGACTGCCAAGCTATCGGTGATGATTTTCAGCATAATATGGGGAGTTTTGATATATGTGAGATTCTTGGGCTTTGCCAACCTACCTATCGCTTTTGCCAATTGGGTTAGCTCGTTAGAGAGTAGCCCGCTACTGATACTTACGATGATTCTGTTATCTTATGCGGTTTTAGGGATGTTTATGGATGCGATAGGTATGTTGTTGCTGACGCTACCGGTCGTCTATCCGACGGTGATGGCGTTGAACGGCGGCGAGGATGTAACGGCTGCGGCGAGCTCGTTCGGTATGAACGGCACGATGTGCGCGGTATGGTTTGGCATCTTGGTAGTTAAGATGGCGGAGTTCTGTTTGATAACTCCGCCGATAGGTTTGAATTGTTTTGTCGTCGCTGGCGTCCAGAAAGATATAACGGTGCAGGATGTTTTCATAGGCGTGACTCCATTTTTTATCGCCGACGCTATAACTATAGTACTACTAGTTGCTTTTCCGATTATCGTATTATGGTTGCCTATGCAAATAGGAGGCTAGAGTTATGGCTAAGGTTAAGGTTAGGAAGGCGCAACCATAAACTCCCGAGCAAACTCTCGAGATGGCAAAGGACGAGAAAAATCGACTGCTTAGACATTCGTTTTTTGAACTCTACAGCATAATCATGCAAGGAATAGAGTATCACAGCAGAAGGGCAGATTTTTTTAAGAGGAGCAACTTTATTCTAAAGAGCATCGATGCCGTCGTAGGCATTGGTGCGTTGATAGCGATAGGCACTCAAAAACAGGCGAAATTTTTACCAGTGCCAACCTTCTTTTCTCCTTGTCTGTCGCTGGGTTGGCTGTGTTCCTGCTGTATTTCGGCGTCCTATGCGATTTCAGCAAGAAGGAGGAGACGCACCGCTGGCTGCTCACTTCTTATCTTAACCTTAATAAAGAAATATCCATATACAACCTTATCGCTTGGGGCAATCTAACTAGCGAGGAATACGATGAGTATGGCTCTGTGCATAATCGGTTGCAAATTGCTCTCGATGGTTTGCGCAAGGAAGAGCAGCCCATTCTTAGATTCCTTGATTACTTAGCGGGTTTGCATGTAAGCCAAGGCATTGGAAAGAATGTACCTATAGCTAATAAAATCAGTTGGTTTCGTTTTTTATTAGCGGATTATCTCTCTATGCCAAATTTCACCCTCAAGGCGAGAAACTTAGAATCTAAAATGGGTGGCAAGAGAAATAAAATGGGTAAAAGCGGTATCCGTAAGGGTGGGGTGGGGAGCTAATAAACCGCTCTTTATGCCTACCAATAATGCCATAGAACTCGTGCCCTTGTTCGTGGCTCACAAGGAAGCACGAATTTGCGCGTGAGCAAAGGGGTGCGGTGCGCTCGCTAGACTAACTTTAGTAGCTCGCCTCGGCTGACAACAGCACCTCGCCATTCCTCCATGGCATCCACCAGACAATCCCACAAATAACCACTCGAAGCGTTGTCGCAAAGCAGATAAAATAACGGTAGCCTCGACCCCCTACTAGTAGGCGCACGAACGATAACCGCACCCAGACGCGCGAGCGAAGTCTGCGCTATCATCAATGGCGCAAAAGACCCCTCGTCTAAATCGACCGCGCATAGCTTCGCAAACATCTCGCCAACCCTCGCCCCCGCCAGCGCAAGCCAGCAAAAACTATCTTGATAAGGCACAGTCCAACAACTCCGTCTATCGTATTCAGAAAGAGCCTTATGTAGCGTTCGGAAATCCGTCTCGCCATCGCTTGCAAGCGCGCTCAGCAATAAAACCTCGTTGACGGCAATGCGCAAGCAAAGCGAGTGGTCCTTGTGCTGGCTCGCCTCGTTGACCTTCGTTGGTAGAGCAATCTCGGCAGACTTTAGTAGCGCTGGCATAGCCGTACCCTTCAGACCGATGCGCGAGAGCGGCGAAAGGTCGCATAGCAATACTCCCGTATTAGCCCTAACAGCCCCTCTGCGAGCGCTCTTTTTGAACGAGATGGCTAACGACGAATCTTTGCCGAAAGGCGCAAACGAGGCTCCGAGTGCCGACAAACGCCGCTCTAACTGCGAGCGGCGCAAAGCCAGTCGCGAAGTTCGCGGTAGCTTGTTGGAAGAATATGTGTTGTTGACGGAAGTCATAGATAGCTCTCTTCTATAATTACTTTGTCTATAGATTTTGTCTTGCTCCCTCTGCATCGTAGAAGGGCAGAGGGACGATCTCGCCAAGCACGAGCTTACCGCTATCGAGCCTGATGCGAATTGCCTGCTGGCTCTTTTCGACATAAGCCAAGCCGATGATTTTATCAAGCGTTGGCGAATAGGACACCGAGGTCACCCTCCCATCGATATTGCCATCGTGTATTACCAGATTGCACTCCTTCGGCATCCTCTTATGGCGTAGCTCTTTGGGCAGGGTGAAACCCACCAGCTGCCTTTTGATAGCACCCGCAACCTGTATCTCTATTGCTCGCTTGCCGATGAAGAATTCCTTCTTGCGCGAGACCGCCCAGGCTAGATTTGCCTCGTGCGGGATCGTCAATCCGTCCGTATCCTGCCCGATGATCAGATGTCCCTTTTCTAGTCGCAACAACCTTTGCGCCTCGACGCCAAAAGGTCGCAAGTTCCATCTTGCTCCATGCTCTATGAGAGCGTCCCATAATGCTTCACCATTTGCGAAAGGCACATGTATCTCGTAGCCGAGCTCGCCGACGAATCCAACCCGCAACAGCCTCGCGTCGCAACCCGCGACAAGCCCCCGCCGCACGCCCATATACGGGAACCCTTGCGCCGAGAGGTCGAGACCTTGGCACAGCCCTTCGAGTAGCTCACGGCTCCGCGGACCTGCGACATTCACCGCGGCGAATGCGCCAGTGACATTTACGATCTCGACATCCATATCCCACCGCGCTTTCCAAAATAGCATCTCTCGATACACAGCATCGCTGCCGCCGGTCGTAGTAGTCAGATACATGTGATCTTTATCGAACCTGCAACAGACTCCGTCATCTGCTACTACTCCCGTCTCGTCTGTCATCAGCAGGTATTTAGCGCGTCCGATGGCTTGTTTCTCGTACGACCAGCTATAGAGCCTGTCGACAAACTCAGCCGCCTGCTTGCCAAAGATGTCGATGCCTCCGAGGGTCGTCACATCGACAACACCTACCCCCCTTCGCACAGCCAGAGCTTCGCCAGTTATAGGGTCGTCGCCATCATTTTTTTGGTAGTAGGCGGGTCTGAGCCAAGCACCAGCTATCATCATTTCCGCACCCGCTTCTATATGCCGTTCGTGCATAGGCGTATGGCGCACTGGCTCGAAACTTCTGCCCGCGAGCAACGCGAAGCTCTCCGTTGCCACGGGTGGTCTCGCGGTAGAGAGACCTAGCTCTTGAGGTTTCTCTCCGCTGAGCTTTGCCACCAAGCGCAAGCCGTTGATGTTAGAATGGCGTCCTTGGCTAACGCCCATGCCGAGAGTCGTGTAGCGTTTGACCAGCTGCATGTCTTGGTAGCCATCGCGTAGCGAATCCGAAAAATCCTGCACTTGTAAATCCTCATCGAAGTCGACGAAGGCTTTTGAGGGCGCGAGAGCCTCGCGCAAAAACTTAGCTACGCGGTATTTGAAGAGGAAAAACTTAGCTCGGTGAGAATCGGTGAGCATAAATCTTTTCATCCGCTCGCGTATTTTGTCTTGCGGGTAGGGGTAGAAAGGGTATGGAAGGTTTTGCTCTGCATCGTCGCGCACGATGCCTTTCGCGCTCGCCTTGCTAGCCACCTTTGTCGATGCCTTACTACGAGTGCTTTTCCCATCGAGTGCCATAGATGCCTCTCGCACTGCTCGGATGGCATCTTTGCGCACAGCGTCCTCGTCGAAGATTCCAGCTACCGCGCCTATGGCATCCAACCCCTCGCTCGTGCCTTCGCCCAATTGCTCTATGCGCATACAAGCCCCCTCGTCGCTGTATTCTAGGCGTGCGCCGCCTTGTATCAGCAGCTCGCTCGCTGGCGAGAAGCCAGCCGAGACGCATAGGCAATCGCAGGGGAAGAAGCGTTCGAAGCCCGCTATCATGACATATACCCCGCGTACCGAGCCACGTCCGACCGCCCTGAGCAGTCGCACGTTGTTCAGGCATAAGATGCCTTTATCTCTTATGGTTATGGCATCGCGCACGACGGGTATCCTCCTAGCGTCTAGGAGGATCGGCTTGACGCCGAGGGCGAGAAAATCTAGGGCTAGGCGATAGCCGTATTGGTTTGCTGTGAAGATAATCGGTCTCTCGCCCACGAGAACGCCGTAGAGTCGCATCAGTTTTTGCGCAGCCGATGTGAGCATGATGTTCGGCAGGTCGTTGTTGGGGAAGACTGCTGGTAGCTCGTATGCGCCCGTTGCGACTATGCAATGGCGCGCTCTTATCTTATGTAGCCTTTTATGTTGCCGAGTTGCATCGGCCGAGCTAGCCCTATCTTTCTTATTTTCTTTATTACTTTCTTGGGTAACATCTTGCGCGACAGCGATGAATAGGTCTGCGAAGATTCCGCTCACTTGCGCGTTGGTCATTACTCGCAAGCAGGAGGCGGACTTGCTTAGCTCTTTCTGCAACGGCTCTGGTAAGATTGCTCGTTTATCGGTGTATTGCGTCCCACCTAGGTGCGTGTCACGCTCGATGAGGATAGTCTTCAGGCGCAGGCGCGCTGCTTCCCTAGCAGCCGTGATTCCTGCGAGACCGCCGCCGATGATAGCTAGGTCGCAAAAACCGTAAGCCTTGTCGTAGTATTTCTCTTCGTATTTCTCTTCGTATTTCTCTTCGTATTTCTCTTCGTATTTCTCTTGGCGCTGGCTAGTTTGTCCGTGGCAGGATGCGGAAGTATTAACCTCTCTCCCAATTTTTCCTCCAATCTTACCTAAGCCCGCTACGCGGCGAAACATCTTCTCCCACCACAACCACACCCCGCGCGGTCTGAAGAAGCCGCGATAGTAAAAACCCGCTGGCAGAAAAGCCGAGCACCAGTTCAAAAAATACAAAGGGTTAAAGCGTAGCCTTTGTTGCGCCCGCACCCGCATTCCATTTTTTAGAGGAATGCGCTCTGCGAAGCAGTTAGCTACGCCATCTACATGTACCAGCGTGTTTGCCTCCAAGCCCGCCATCGATAAGATTCCGCGCTTGCGGCGATACTTTAGAGAGCGCGATAGGACGAGCACGTTAGAGGCGGCGAGTGCGCTCGCGAGAGAGTCTCCCTCAAAGCCCGAATACTCCCGCCCCTCGAAGCGAAACTTTAGTGGCTTGTCTCGCTTCAGCCATAGCGCGAAGCCGCGCTCCTGCGCCGCTGTAATTTCTTTTACGGACAGCCTTCTCACGATTTTCTCGATGTTTTAGTTTTGCCTAGGCGTGCGTAGTCGCGCATCAACCAAGTTTGCAAGATTTGGTCTGTGCGAGTATCGCGCCTAGCTACAAACCACAACCCGCTAGGGGTATGCAGCCACCATTCATCGACTACTCCCGCGGTATTTGTGCTCATAAACAGATAGTTCGACCAAGCCAACCGAGAGGCATCCTGCGCTCGACTAGATTCTCCGCACTTCATGCTCGGCATTTCTTGCACTGGTCCTTTGCAGACGAACTCCGAGATATTGCGAGCTCCGTGTAGAGGGCAGGGCATTAGTTTCATATATTCTTACCCCTCTAGTGCCCTACCGAGGCTGCACCCTTTTCTCCGACCAGCTTAAAGTCATCGAAGCGTTTTAGCGCGAAGGGCTCAAGCAGTTTAGGAGTTTTATTCGTAGCGACACACTCCGCCATGCGTTTGCCGCATACTGGCGTTGCTTTGAAGCCCCAAGTCCCCCAGCCCGCGTCGATGTAGAAGTTTTTTATGGGCGTTTTTCCCATCACTGGCGAGAAGTCTGGCGTCAGGTCTGCCAAACCCGCCCACTGCCGTAGTAGCTTAACCTCGTGCAGTTGCGGAAATAGTTCGAGTATGTGCATCATCAGTTGCTCTTTAAACTCTAGCGTTGAGCGCGTATTATATAGCTCGGCGGGGTCTGTCGCTCCGCCCATTACGAACTCGCCACGCGCGCTTTGCGAGATGTATACATGCAACGACCCCGAGACGATAATCGGTTTGATGAAAGGCTGCAACGGTTGCGAGACGCAAGCCTGCAGAGGCACGATCACAGCTAACAAAATAGTGCAAGCTGCCGCTGGATATTCTAACATAGTGACTAGCAAAATCGGATTACG
>JABABG010000051.1 GCA_014238315.1 Alphaproteobacteria bacterium | reverse complement strand
TATACATAAACGGAGGGTGGGGGACTCGAACCCCCGCTACCCGGGAAGGGTAGACGGATTAGCAATCCGTTGCATTACCACTCTGCCAACCCTCCGTACAAATAGCAGGCACTAGACTCGCTATAATCGCGAGCTCAACAATCACAAAACCTCGTAACAACAAGCCTAGTAACAACAAGCCTCGTAACAACAAGCCTAGTAACAACAAGCATAAGCAATCGCAAGACTATAGCCCTAAAGCATCGACAACGCTAGTCTCTAAATAGCTGGCAATCGCTCCGTAAAAAATAGCAAAACTCTAATTCACAACTACTGCGAAAGAGTCTAGCATGGTTGCCATGCCTCGCCTCGCCTATAGTAACGACCTCGAAAGTAGCAACTCTGAACCTAGCTCCGTAAAGGCAGCAGCAAAGGCAGCTCCAAAGGTAGCACTTGTTGCCGACCTGCCGTTGTTCGAGCAGGCTAAACAAGGGTTAGGGGGATGGCTAGACGCTAGTAAAGTAGTACTCGCACGCATAGACCTGAACATTCCGCTCGCAAGCCACAGCAGCGAGCAGAAACTGGCAGCCACAGCCGAACCCCTGAGCCTCGCACGCATCGATGCCGTCATACCCCTGATCGAACAAGTCTCGCCTTATCCGTTGCTCCTCTGCTCGCACCTTGGGCGTCCGCTGGGCGAGCCGCGAGACGAGCTGTCGCTACGCCGCCTGCTACCGCACCTAGAGCGAAGATGGCAGCGCAAGGTTATCTTCCTCGGAGATAGCCAAAAAAGCGGGGCGCTCGATGAGGCAACGCTCGTGCAGCTGAACGCTGCTCGTTTGGGACAAGTGGCACCCGAAAAAGCCCCGATTGGCTTGTTCGAGAATCTGCGCTTCCATAAGGGTGAGGAGCAAGATTCGCTAGAGTTCGCGGCTAACCTCGCCGCCAAAGCCGACCTCTTTGTCAACGATGCCTTCTCGGTATGCCACCGCGCGCACGCCTCGACGAGCGCCATCACGACACTATTGCCATCCTATGTCGGTTGCTCGCTCAGGGACGAGCTCGCGAGCTTGCTGCCGTTGCTCGCGTTTGGCGGGCAGAAGGCTATTGCGATATTGGGGGGAGCGAAAGTATCGACAAAAATCAAGCTATTGCGCTCGCTGATGAAGCATTGCTCGGCGTTGGTTCTCGGTGGCAATATGGCTAACTGCATGCTTGCGGTTAGGGGTAGGCTGGGTGGTAATAATCTTGGAAGCAATAATCTTGGAAGCAGGGTTGGCAATAAAGACTTAGCAGGCAGCTTCGCACAGCGCGAGTTAGAGGTAGCGCGCGAGCTAGACGCATACGCCGAGTGTCAAAAAGATTGCGAGATAATATTGCCTTGCGATGCCGCGCTCGCACCAGAAAATCTCGGTGCGGATGGAAGCTACGACGCGTCTCTTGCGCCAGAGGTTGTCGAGGTCGAAAAGGCTAGCAGAGCCTTGTGGGATATCGGTCCGCAAAGTTGCCGCTCCATCGAGCGTCTGCTCGAAAAAACTGCCGAGCAACAGGCAGGCACTCGCGTTATCGTAAATGGTCCTCTTGGCGTCTTCGAGCGTCCGCCCTACGATGCCTCGACCTTGCGCTTGTTGCGCTTCTTGGCAAAGATGACCAAGCAGGGCAAGCAACAGGCTAGACATGGTAATTTGCGTAGCATCTGCGGCGGCGGCGATACCGTAGCCGCGCTAGAGCGGGCGGGTGTAGCCGAAGATTTTACGCATATTTCGCTCGGCGGCGGCGCGTTCCTAGAGCTATTGACCGAAGCAGAGTTGCCCGCCCTACGAGCTCTGCGCATCTGTAAAGAGAGGATGCGAGAAGTGGAAACGGCAAGGTGATTATCGACAAGGTGATTACGGACGATGCCAGCACCGAGCGCATCCTCGCCTGCATGCGCTCGGCTTTTGCCAAGGGCGAGGCTTGCGCGCTCAACTATTTTCGCGAGATGGAACAGCACGGCAGTTTGCAAGTCCACACGAAAGCCGATGCCTCGCCGGTAACGCTCGCCGATAGAGAGACCGAGGCTGCCATACGCGCGCAAATACTGGCGGACTTTCCTAAAGACGCTCTGCTAGGCGAAGAGATGGGCGCAACGGCGGGTTGCGGTAGCGAAAAGAGTAACGAAGCGGCTAACAAAAGAATTTGCAAAAGCACTGGCAAAAGTGAAAAAGCGGCTCTATGGGTCATCGATCCGATCGACGGTACGAAAGCGTTCATCATAGGCTTCCCTCTGTTTGGGATACTGCTCGCGAGGCTGGACCGACAGAGAGAGCTGCTCGCAAGCGGCGTTAGTATGCCAGCGTTGGGATGTAGAAGGTTCTTTGCTACTCGCGATGGCATTTGTTGGGAGGAGGATAAGTACGGCGATAAGCAGCAGCAGCTAACGACGAGTGGTCGTAAAAATCTCTCTCTCGCGCGTCTGTGCATCGGTGAGGCTGAAAGGACGCTACGGCAACCGCATCTGCCAATAGCGCGCGCGCTGGCGGAGAAGGTCGCTAGCACTCGCTACGAGCACGATTGCTATATGTATGTGCGGTTGGCTGGTGGTGGTATCGATATGCTACTCGAAACGGGTTTGCAGCCCTACGATTTCCTACCGCTAGTGCTGTTGGTAGAGCGGGCGGGCGGGGTTATCAGCGATTGGCAAGGCGCGCCATTAACGCTATCATCGAGCGGGCAGGTGCTAGCTTGTGCGAGTTGCGAGTTGCACGAGCAGGCTCTCGCGCTCATCGATAGACAAATAAAAATAAATACGCAAAAATAAATACGCAAAATAAACAAACAAGAATAAACAAACAAGAATAAACAAACAAGCCGTAGCTATATTATTGGACAGATGCCTCAAAACACGACCCTGCCGAACACTCCCTCCTTCAGCCTGCAAGGCTCACGAGCCTTGATAAGCGGTGCCTCGCGCGGATTAGGGCTAGCCGCCGCCGCCGCACTCGCGCAAGCCGGCGCTCGAGTAAGCCTGATCGCGCTCGATAAAAAAGGGCTCGAACTAGCAGCGAGCCTATTTGCCGAAAAAGGTTTCGAGGTTGAGACGCACGCGCTCGATTTGCAGGAAACAAAAAAAGTAAAGGAGCTCATACTCGCCGAGCAGCCCTTCGATATTTTGGTAAACAACGCTGGCACCAACCACCCGCAGCATTTTTTCGATGTCGAGGAAGAGGTCTACGACCGCATAGTTAACTTGAACCTGCGCGCGACCTTCTTTCTCTCGCAGGCTGTTGCGAAGTGCATGGCCGGGGCCGGCAAGCGAGGCTCGATAATCAATGTTTCCTCGATGATGGGTCGAGTTGCTGGCGAGAAGCGTACTGTCTATTGCGCCTCGAAGCATGGCGTTGAGGGGTTGACGAAGGCGATGTCTTTAGAGCTAGCGGCTTATGGCATCCGCGTTAATTCTATCGCGCCGACTTTCATTTTGACGGAAATGACGAAACCTTACTTGACGGAAGAGCTTCGTGCCTCCATCATCGCGCGCACTCCGCTCGGCAGGGTTGGCGAGCTGGAGGATATTATGGGAGCCATCGTCTTCCTAGCCTCGCGCGCCTCTAGCTTGATAACCGGCGAGTCGATTGCGATAGACGGCGGCTGGACTGCTGTTTAGAGGGTTAGATACTTTTTGTTAATTCTCAATCTTAAATTTATAATATATTTTTTATTTTATACTATAGCCCAAACTAGCTTTCAATCAGCCAGCTTTCAATCAACTAGTTTCCAATCAACTAGATTCTAATACTATCAGCAGGTCGCCAGCCTCCACCATGTCGTTTTCTGCCACGAGAACCTCCGCAACGATACAGCCCCCCCCAAGCGCGCTATCGACTTTGACGAGGCTCTCTATCTTCATCGCCTCGATTGCGAGCAAGTCGCTCCCCGCTGTAACCCTCGCGCCAAGTTTCGTTAGCACCTTCGCCACAGAGCCTCGCATCGGCGAGCCTATATGATAGGGATTGTCCGCTTGCGCCTTGCGCCGAGCATCGTCTTTCGCGATGCTACGGTCGTCTACCGCGATTACTCGCGTCTGACCGTTGAGCTCGAAGAACACATTGACGCGTCCCTTTTCGTTCGCCAAACCTACAGCTTGGCAAGCTATCTCAAGCGTCTTGCCGCGCTCTATCTGCACGGATAGAGACCTTCCCGCCTGCAAGCCGTAAAAGTAAGCGGCGGTGGGTAGCGTCTCGACGGGACCGAACTGCTCGCGCGTGCGCATGAAATCCAAAAACACCTCTGGATACATAATGTAGCTAGCCAGCTGCCTATCGTTGATACGCCTGCCCGCGAGCACTTGACCTAGTGCGAGTTCTGCCTCCCCTCGTTTCTTTTCTAGGTCGTATGGAGCCAGCCTCGCGCTCGCGCGTTCGCCCTCGGCTAGAGGCTCGACCAGGGTTTCGACCAGGGTTTCAGGAAGGGTTTCAGGAAGGGTTTCAGCAAGGGGTTCACCTTGAGCTTTTTTATTCCAGTCGCCCAGCACCCGCCTGCTCACCTCCTTAGGAAACCCTCCCTGCGGCCAGCCGATGCCACCCTTGAGCATATCGACCAGCGAGTCTGGAAAGGCGAAGTCCGAGTTCTCCGCGAAGGCTTGCTCGACGTTGAGCCCCCGCGAGACCACGAGCAGTGCGATGTCGCCTACGACCTTCGAGGATGGAGTCACCTTTACAATGTCGCCAAGTTTGCTGTTAGCCTCTTGGTAAGCCTTAGCTATGTCGAGCCACTTGTCGCCTAGTCCGAGCGCGAAGGCTTGCTCTTTCAGGTTAGAGAACTGCCCACCTGGCATCTCGTGCAGATAGACCTCGGATGCGCTTGATCGTTGCTCGCTTTCGAACGCGCGGTAGCATTGGCGCACTTGCTCCCAGTATAGCGAGAGGTTTCTGATCGCCGCCAAATCGAGCGAGTGGTCAAGCGGAGCTGGGTCAAGCGAGCCAGTCTCGGCTTGCTCACGCTTCTTGCGAGTGTCAGCAGTTTTATTCCTATCACCGAGTGCCGCTACCAAAGAGCCCAAACAAGGTTGCGAGGTTGTGCCCGACAAGGAATCGATGGCAGCGTCAAAGGCGTCAACCCCCGCCTCGACTGCAGCCAGTACCGTCGCACCGCCGAGCCCCGATGTGTCGTGCGTATGCAGGTGGATAGGCAGGCGGATGCTATCCTTCAAGGCTGAGACTAAAGCTCGCGCGCTCGCGGGGCGCAACAAACCCGCCATATCCTTGATCGCGAGAATGTGAATCCCGGTCTTTTCTAGCTCGCGGGCGAGCGCGACATAATAGTCGAGATTATAACGGCGGCTATGGTCGAACAGGTCGCCGCTATAGCAGATCGCTCCCTCGACTATCTTTCCCGTAGCCCCCGCTGCGTCTATCGCAACGCGCATATTCTCAACCCAGTTCAGGCAGTCGAAGATACGGAATAGGTCGATGCCCTCGTTCGCGGCTTGCTCGATGAAGAAGCTCACCGCGTTGTCGGGGTAGTTCTTATAGCCGACCGCGTTAGCTCCGCGTAGCAACATTTGCAGAAGGATGTTGGGAACTAGCTCGCGTAGCTTGGCTAGACGCTGCCACGGGTCTTCGCGCAGGAAGCGCATCGCGACATCGAAGGTAGCACCCCCCCAACATTCGAGCGATAGTAGCTGTGGCAGGGTATGCGCGTAGCTCTCGGCAGCCCGCAGGATGTCGTAGCTACGAAGGCGGGTTGCCAGCAGAGACTGGTGCGCATCGCGCATTGTCGTATCGCTTATCAGAGGCTCGCGCTGTGCCTTGAGCCAGTCGGCGAAGCCTTTTGCGCCTAACTTGTCGAGAAGTTGTTTGCAGCCATCGGGCGCAGCCTGCGGAGACGGCGGCTGGCTGTATGGCGGGGTGATGCCGTCCAAGTTGAACTGGCTACTCGCATGGCTTGGCGCTCGGTTGTTATCGCGCAAGTCGGGGTAGCCGTTGACGGTAACATCCGCCAAGTAGGTGAGCACCCTCGTGCCGCGGTCTTGGCGCCTAATTTTTTGGAAGAGTTCGGGCGTCTCATCGATGAATCTGGTCGTGTAGTCGAAGTTCGGAAACTTCGGATGGTTGAGCACATTTTCGAGGAACGCTAGGTTGGTAGCCAAGCCTCTGATGCGGAACTCGCGCAAGGCTCGTCCCATGCGCTGTACCGATTCCTCTAGGCTTGGCGCCCAAGCGGTTATCTTTTCGAGCAGCGGGTCGTAGTCTGCAGAGATTAGCGCGCCCGCGTAAGCGTTGCCGCCGTCCAAGCGGATGCCGAAGCCAGTCGCCGAGCGGTAGGCGGTGATGCGCCCGTAGTCTGGCACGAAGTTATTGCGCGGGTCTTCTGTCGTTATGCGGCATTGTAGCGCGTGTCCGTTGCAGACTATGTCTTCTTGCTTGGGCAGCACTTGCTCGACTTTAGCCCCTTGCGCTAGTGCGAGCTGCGCTTTGACGATGTCGATGCCAGTGATGCCTTCGGTTATCGTATGCTCGACCTGTATACGCGGGTTTACCTCGATGAAGTATAACCCGTTGCGCTCGACATCGAGCAGGAACTCGACCGTGCCAGCCCCGCGGTAGTTGGTAGCCCTCGCTAGTGCTATGGCGCTCGAGGTTGCTTGTTCGCGTTGCGCATCGCTCAGGTACGGGGCGGGAGCGCGCTCGACTATCTTTTGGTTGCGTCGCTGTATCGAGCAGTCGCGCTCGAATAGATGGATAACACCGCCTTGCCCATCGCCTAGTATTTGTATCTCTAAGTGGCGTGCTCGGGTTACGAAACGCTCTAGGTATATCTCGTCTCGCCCGAAGGCTGCTTTTGCCTCGCGTCTGGCTTGCTCGATCGAGGAGAGTAGCTCTGCCTCTTGTTTGACCACCCGCATTCCGCGTCCGCCGCCGCCCCAAGACGCCTTTATCATCAGCGGGTAGCCGAGCTGTTCGGCTATCCGTTGCGTCTCTTGTGCTCCTAGCTCTCGTGCTAGTTCTTCGCTTGCCGCTAGCACTGGGACTTTGAGTTTTTCCGCAATCGCGCGCGCCGAGACCTTGTCGCCTAACGCGCGCATGCTAGCTGCCGAAGGACCGACGAAGGTTATCTTGGCAGCCTCGCAAGCCTCCGCGAAGTCTGGGTTCTCGGATAGAAAGCCGTAGCCCGGGTGGATGGCATCGACGCCAGCTAGGAGGGCAATCTCTAGCGTCTCGTCGATAGAGAGGTATGCGTCTATCGGTTTTTTGTTCGCACCGATCAGGTAAGCCTCGTCGGCTTTGAAGCGATGCAGCGCCGTGATGTCCTCCTGCGAGTAGAGGGCTACCGTGCGCAAGCCGAGCTCGCTGGCTGCGCGGAAAATCCTTATCGCTATCTCGGAACGGTTGGCGGCTAATAGCTTCTTCACTATAATTACAGTAGCTTGAGGTGACTTTTACAGCAGAGTATAGTATCTCTCGCGTAAAACGGCTATAGTGCTGTTGGGGCGAATAGCAATATAGCGGATTGGCAGTATGCAATACCTTCACACGATGGTGCGAATAACCGACATCGATGCGAGCCTAGCGTTCTATTGCGATGGGTTGGGCTTGCGCGAGTTTCGGCGCGTAGATAACGATAAGGGTCGATTCACGCTAATTTTTTTAAGCGCGGAGCGCGACTTTGCGCAAGCCGAGACTGGCTCGCCGCTTTTGGAGCTGACCTATAACTGGGATAAGGAGAGCCGAGATAAAGATTCTTCTAAAGATTCTTCTAAAGATTCTTGCAATGGCGGTCGCAACTTCGGGCATCTGGCTTATCGGGTTGACAATATCTACGACGTTTGCGCGCATCTTATGGCTAAGGGGGTGCCCATCAACCGCCCGCCGCGCGATGGGTATATGGCTTTTGTGCGCTCGCCAGATGGGATTTCCGTCGAGCTATTGCAACGCGGGCTGGCTCTGCCAGCAACGGAGCCTTGGTGCTCGATGGAAAATAGCGGGAGCTGGTAGGGGGCGAAGGACGAGAGGACGAGAGGACGAGGGGCGAGGGCTTTTTATCTATCGAATGTTATCGCGAATGTTCTCGCGGATAGCCTTGAGCAGAGGCTCGGAGATGGGCACGGGTTGCTTATTGCTCTCGGCTATCTCGCGGCGGATGTTCGCGTCTAGCTTTTGCTGCGCGAGGAGTTTTTGTAGAAAAGCCTTGTCCTTGCTAGCATTTCCTCCAGCCGCTTGTCGCAACTGGTCCGTAGCGTCGAGCTCGCCCGCGCTGAGCGTACCGATGCTGAGCGAGCCGTCCTTGTTGAGCGATGCGCTCGGTTGCGATAGGCTCGTTTGCCCGCCGTCAAGGTTGTAGCGAGGAGGCAGCGAGAGCGGACGAAGATTAGGCAGCGAGGCAGCCTCGCGGTTGCGCGCGTCGAGGACCGTCAACCTTCCCCCTCCGCCCTTATTGCCACAGGCTGTGAGCGTGAGCGATAGAAAGAGGAGTAGCGCGGTTAGTCCGCGAGCTGTTCTTATGGGCGACATGCTATTCTCTGCCTTGGCTTGCTATTCTTTGCTAGGGGTTGCTGATTCTCGTTTAGTTAACTCTTTTGGGGTTAGCTATTTTTGGGGTTGCGCTCTAACAAGGCTACGCAACTCGGTGATCAGCCATAGTGCCACGCCGCAGGAGATGGCAGCATCGGCAAGGTTGAACTTATACCAATGATATCCGTAAGCGTAAGCATCGATAAAGTCAAGCACGCCGTCATAGAGCAGGCGGTCGTAGAGATTGCCCATCGCTCCGCCGAAAATCAGGCTTGCCGCTATCCGAGCTACGCGCGGGCGTGCCTGCTCTAGCGCGAACTTGGCAAATAGTAGGGAGATGGCAAGCGAGAGTATTATTATCGGTACTTGGCTATAGTCGCCGAGCCAGCTGAGAAAGCCGAAGGCTACTCCGCGATTGAGCGATAGGGAGAGGGCTAGCCCTAGCTCGCCTAGCTGCAAGTCTAGTAATTGTAGGTCGGGCAGTCGCAGGTTTGCTAGAGCCTCTTGCGCGGATACGATGGTTTGGTAGATAGCCCACTCTTTAGTAGCGCGGTCGAGTAGGAATACGATTAGGGCGGGTAGTAGCATCGCAAGGCGTTTGGCGGTAAGGAGTCTGCTGGCAAGGAGTCTTGCTGCAAGGAGTCTTGCTACAAGGCGTTGGGCTACAAGGGGTATAGAAAGTTTCATCGCGCTTCTTGGTTAACTAGGTTTATTCGGTTTGCTTGGCTAACTAGGCTTGTTCGGTTTGCTTGAATTTTTCCTTTTGCTCTACTACGCTAGAGCAGCGCGAACATAGACTAGAGTATAGTCTAGGATGCGAGTTGTCGCTGTCTTTACCAACCTCTGGCGCGAGCCTCCAGCAACGTTCGCACTTCTGCCAATCGGTTATTTTCTCAACGCGTGGTTTCATGTCCGTGGATTGAGATTCTCTATCGAGCACGACATCCGAGACGATAAAAATTTCGGCAAGAACGTCCTCTTTATTCGAGCCCTCTATACCAAGAGCCTTTAGCCGAGCATCCCAAGTATTAACATCGGGGCAGGGAAAGACAAGGCGCGCCTCAAGCGAGGAGCCGAGTTGCCCCTCCTTGCGCATTCTATCTATCTCGCTGTTGACGATTCCGTGCCAGGCTTCGGCTTTTAGGAACTCCCGCCAACTTTCAGCCAATTCATCATTTTTCCAGTTCGGTTGAACTTGGGCGAAACCTTGTAGGTGTATAGATTCCTCTATTTTCAATCTAAGCGATTCTTTCTTACCCTCGTCTGGCTCGCGCTTGCGGCGCAAGGCTTGGAAGGCTTCCTCGGCGGTAAAGCACAGAACTGGCGCTAGGCGTCTGGTGAGAAACTCGAACAGTACTTCCATGACCGCCAAGCAGTGCTGGCGTTTTTCGTCTTGCTCGCCATCGCAGTAGAGGCAGTCCTTGCGGATGTCGAAATACCAGCCCGAAAGTCTAGCGTTGCAGAACCCGTAGAGTGCGTTGATGTAGGGGGTGAAGTTATGCTTTTCGATGCAACCTTCTAAAAATTCGTCTAGCTGTGCGAGCATAGCCAGTAGCGCGCGCTCTGGTATTGGCAGCTTTGTTAAATGCGGCAACTCTACTGGTTGCTTTTGCAGGTTGCCGATGAGAAAACGTAGCGTGTTGCGAAAACGCCGATACATGTCGGAGTGCGATTGAAGAATCTCCTCGCCGATCAGCAGGTCGCCGGTATAGTTAGAGCCGGCGACCCATAGGCGCAGGATGTCCGGTCCGTATTTGTCCAAAACCTTCTGTGGCGCGGTAATGTTGCCGAGCGACTTCGACATCTTGCGCCCCTTCTCGTCCAGCACGAACCCGTGCGTCAACACCGCCCTATAGGGCGCCTTGCCCTTCGTACCGCAGGCTTGTAGTAGCGACGAGTGAAACCAGCCACGATGTTGGTCAGAGCCCTCTAGGTATAGATCGGCGCAATCTATGCCTAGCCGCGTTTCCAGCACGAAGGTGTGGGTCGAGCCAGAATCGAACCATACCTCGACTATGTCTTGGCATTGCTCGTAGTCGCAAGCCTTGTAGGGTTCTGGTAGAAAATCTTGCGCATCGCGCCGATACCAGCTTCCCGCGCCTTCGTCAGCAAAAACCTCTGCTACCCTATCGATGACGCTCTGCTCGCGTAGCACCTCGCCGCTCTGTTTATGGGTGAAGATGGGCAACGGCACCCCCCATAGCCGTTGACGCGAGACGCACCAATCTGGTCGCGAGGCTATCATGTCGTGCAAACGTTTCTTGCCCTCAGGGGGAAAGAATTGCACTCGCTCTATTTCCGCGAGGGCTTTCTCTCGCAGGCTCTTGTCCTCGCCCTTGCCCTCGCCCTTGTCCTCGCCCTTGTCCTTGCCCTTGCCCTTGCTCTTGCCCTTGCCCTCGCCCTTGCTGTAGCCACGCCAATCCATGCGGATGAACCACTGGCTAGTGTTGCGGAAGATCAGCGGCGTCTTGCTACGCCACGAATGCGGATAGTCGTGCTGGTAGTCGTTTTGGGCTAGCAACAGCTTGCTCTCGGCTAGGGCTCTTAACACGCGCTGGTTTGCGTCCCCCCGCTTGCCGTTCTCATCGAAGATGCGCGCGCCTTCAAAGCCAGGTATCGCGCTGGTGTAGTAGCCGTCTGCATCGACCGTGTTATCGCATGGTAGCGAGTGTTTCTCGCCTAGGCGAAAGTCGTCCTCGCCGTGCGAGGGCGCGCAATGGACGAAGCCGCTACCTTGCTCGCGGGTGACAAAATCCGCCTCGTAGAGCGGTACGCCGTAGCGATAGCCTGAGGCTATTTTAGAATCTGGGTGGTTTGCGAGAGGATGGTTTGCTAGTAGTCCCGTAAGCTCGGCGCCAGAGAAGGACCTCTCTAAGTCTATCCAGTCGCGCTTCAAGCTTTGATTAGTCTGGCAAGTCTGTTCGATTAGGAACTCTAGCCCGCTCTTTTTATCGCGCACGAGGCGGTAGGTGAAATCCTTGTTGAAAGCGATGGCGCGATTAGCGGGGATAGTCCAAGGGGTCGTCGTCCAGATGAGTATAGCTGTCCCTGGCTTAAGGTTGAGTTTCGCGCAAGAATCCTCGTGCAAAGGGAAGGCTACGAATATCGCTTGCGAGACATGCTGGTGGTATTCGACCTCGGCGTCTGCGAGCGCGGTCTTCTCGGCTACCGACCATAAAACTGGTCTGGCACTTTGGTTCAGGTTGCCGCTGATGAGGAACTTGCCGATCTCTTTTGCGATGCGCGCCTCGCTCTTATAATCCATCGTCTGATAAGGGTTCTGCCAGTCTCCGATTAGCCCTAGTAGAGCGAATTCCCGTTTTTGTACCTCGATCCATTCTTGTGCGAATTGGCGGCATTCCGCGCGAAACTCACAGATCGAGACTTCGTCCTTACTCTTGCCTTTTGCGCGATACTGCTCCTCTACCTTCCACTCGATCGGTAAACCGTGGCAATCCCAGCCCGGTATGTAATGCGCGTCGAACCCTCGCATCTGCTGCGCGCGGTTAATTATATCCTTCAGTATCTTATTGAGCGCGTGCCCTATATGCAGATGCCCGTTCGCATAGGGAGGTCCATCGTGCAGGATGAACTTCTCCCTACCACGAGATTGCTCGCGCAACTTTGCCCATAGGTCAAAATCCTGCCAGCGCTCGATAAACTCCTCGCTGCGTTTAGCCATCGCTGCGCGCAGGGGAAAGTCGGTTTTAGGCAGGATTACCGCCATACTACAGTCGCTTTTAGTTGCGGCGGCGGGAGGGGCGGGAGGGGAGGCAGGTTTTTCGCTCGACACTATTTGCTTAGGGGGCTATCGGTGGGGGTCTATCGGTGGAGGTCTATGGGTGGAGGTCTATGGGTGGAGGTCTATGGGTGGAGGTCTATGGGTGGAGGTCTATGGGTGGAGGTCTATTGGTGGAGGTCTATTGGTGGAGGTCTATTGGTGAGAGCTACGATGTTAGGTTGGCTGTCAGTAGACTCGTTATGGCAGTAGACTCGTTAGGGTCGAAAGATTGAATAGAGAGAATTATCTTGCAGAAATATGTTTTGGCTATTATTTGCACAAGTTTATAACCTAGCGATAGAAAAATCGCTTGACAAGGATTCACTTGAGCGCATAAAGGCGCAGGTAGTATTTTTTTTGGTGGTATTTTTCAGCACTCTTGCTTGGCAGTGTTGTTTTATCAATCTTGTTGTCTTTCCAACGAGGACGCTATGGCATCTCAACCTCCCCCTGCTTCCTCGAACAAGGCTCCATCCTCGCGCTACGGGCTTTCATTGCCTTTCGTGCTTTTGCAAAAGATAGACTTGCGGCAAAAATTACTTCGATTCTTGCGCGCTATTACGGTCGCCAAACTGCCAGAGGTCTACCATAACTCTTGGCCTCTGTTGTTTGGTTTTTTGATGCTGATGATGGGCAACGGCATACAGGGCAGCCTTATCGCTATTCGCGCAGGACAAGAAAACTTCTCTGACATTACCAGCGGCTTTGTCATAGCCGGCTACTATATCGGCATGCTGTTTGCGGGCATACTCACGCAAAGGTTTGTCGAGCGCACTGGTCATGTGCGGGTTTTCGGCGCGCTAGCGTCTGTCGCCTCCGCGGCGATTCTGCTCTTCTTCCTTTGGGTCGAGCCTATTAGCTGGTTTCTGCTGCGTGTCATAGTTGGCTTCTGCTACACGGGTCTATACGTGGTAGCCGAGAGCTGGCTGAACGAGAGCGTCTCGAACGAGTTTCGCGGCAGGTTATTCGCTAGCTACTGGTTTGTCCATTACATGGGTTTTTCGATCGGGCAGCTATTGTTGAATGTAGCACCTCTGGAATCGGCTGATCTGTTCATACTCGTATCCGTGCTACTATCGAGTGCTATCGTGCCGATGATGTTGAGCATCCGCTCTTCCCCGCGCATCCCCGATAGGATTAGCTTCGGAGTGCGCGCGTTGTACAAAATATCCCCGTTCGGAACGATCGCGATACCGTTGATCTCTGGCACCCACATCGCGTTTTTCGCGATGGGCGGTTACTTCGGAGTCAAAGCCGGCTTGTCGATAACAGAAATCTCTATCATGCTGTTCGTCTTGATCGTAGCAGGTGCCGTATTTCAAGCACCAGTTGGACACCTCTCGGATAAGGTCGATCGAAGGCTGGTTATCCTCTACATATCCGTCTTCGTAGCCCTCGTCTCGCTTCTGTCGTTTTTTCTCTTCGACCCGAAGACGCCCCTTGTCACTACCTCGTTGTTTGCGCTCGCGGGGGCTGTGTCTCTGCCGATATACGGCAATTGTGTAGCCCACATAAACGACCTGGCGCCTAAGGGGCAGGCGGTCGCTATCAGCGGTCGCATATACTTGCTATCGGCGATAGGTTGTATGATAGCTCCGCTATTGACCGCGATATGCTTGAACGTCGGGGGTTCTGTCGGGTTTTTCTTCTATACGGCTTGTGCGCACGCAACCATCGCTCTATTTACGCTATATCGCTTGCTGATCAGGGGCGCGCAACTGCACGAGGCTAGCGGTCTCTTGCCGATAATATCTTCTCGCATCGGTGTGGCTATAGCGCAGCAGAGCTCTTACTCTCGTTTCATCGAGCAGGTGCGCAGCAAAAAGGAAGCAAGGAGATTGCGGAAAGAAAGCCAAGCCGAGCAAAAGACTCTAGGTAAAAGACTCCAGGCAAAAGACTCCAGTAGCTAAAGACTCCAGCAGCTAAAGTGTAGTATATCTATGGCTTATCGATAGCTAACAGCTCGTCGAGCTAAAGAATCCGATAGAAGTAATCTGCAGCCAACCAAGTTTATATTTTATATGAAAAAAACTAATACTAGGCGTTTCGCACGCATCGACCGAGCGTTCGCCGCGCTCTTCGGACTCTATGGTTCGCTACTGGCTTGGTCGCTGTCTGTCGCGAGCTCGCGCTATTCTGTCGGCTGGATACTTTTTTTCTCCTACCTTGAGGGGATAGTCTTTCCCATTCCGCCAGACGTATTCTTGGTTGCAAGAGGCGTTGCCAAGCGCGAGGGCATCATTCGCCTATCGCTGTTGGTCGCCTTGTTCTCGGTGTTGGGCGGGGCGACTGCCTACGCGCTAGGCTATTGGTTTTTTGCAAGCCTCGGCACAGAGTTACTAAATCTGCTAGGGTTGCAAGCCTCTTTCGACGAGCTGGTCATCCTATTCGCTGGCGGAGTAGCCTTTTGGACGAACTTTCTGTTCGGCTTTACCATCCTACCCTTCAAGGTTATAGCCTTGGCGAGCGGATTCGCCAGCGTGCCATTCTATACATTTCTCACCGCGGCACTACTCGCGCGCGTCTTGCGATTGCTGATCGTGGCTACGCTTCTAAAATTTTATGGCGCACGCTTGCAAGGATGGCTCAATAGCAGGCAGGCGTTCGTATGCTCTGTGCTATTAGCAGCCTTATGCTTGTTGGCTCTAATCCTATACGCGCTATAGCCGTAAGCGGTAGTCATAGCTTATTCCGCCGTGCGCTACCTTACTAACTACGTTAGACTTGCTTCTCTGAGCTCTCGTTTGCGCCTTGGAGCGAAGCTGGCATTCTCTCTGCTGCTGGTAGCCTATGCCTTGCAGTATCTATTCGGCTACCAGCCCTGCGTGCTGTGCTTGCAACAACGCGCTTTATGGTGGCTGTTGCTACTGCTCTGTACGCTTAGCCAGCTGTTCGTACAATTCTCTTCTGGGCGATTTTCTTCTGGACGATTTTTTGGACAGCTGCCATCTTTGCGCCGTGCGCTCTATCTATCGAGCCAGATCGCCTTGCTGGTGATGCTAGCAAGCCTTAGTCTGAGCCTGTACCACGCTGGCGGTGAGCGCGGTCTCTGGAGTTTGACTTTATTGTGCGAGGGTTTTGCCTTGAAACCAGACGCATCGATAGAGGAGTTGCGCGAGCTACTACTCGCTCGTGATGTCGTATCTTGCGAGCAAGTAAGCTTGCGCTTGCTAGGATTGTCTCTTGCGGAGTATAATGCTATATTCTCTCTACTACTCGCGTTGCTCTTTGCCGACGGTTTGTGGCGAGCAGGACGAGCGGGACGGGTGAGCTAGAGGGTGAGCAAGTGGGTTGAGCAAGTGGGTTGAGCAAGTGGGTTGAGCAAGTGGGTTGAGCAAGTGGGTTGAGCAGAGGGTTAGAGTTGGGTTAGATAGCGGGGCTGATGGCGGGTCCGAGTAGGGTAGGTCGAGCTCGAAGCAGTTAGGGCAGTTAGAGCGACTTTAACAAGGATTGGGGAAAATCTAGGAAGAATATCGTGGAACAGAAGCGCACAAGTCAGAGCCAGAGTCGAGGTCGAAGTCAAGGTTTTGGTCAAAGTAATGGTCAAAGCCATTCGGCGATAAGCTCTTGTGGTTAGTTCTCGTTTGGATTTGGAGGACGCTGCGGTTTTCCTGCCAGGCGACCTGCCGCCGCCAGCTCGCCTTGCGCGGATGATGCGCGTCGATCAGGCTGGCGAGCATGGTGCCGTTCGCATATATAGCGGGCAGAAAGCCGTCCTAAAGGAAGGCGAGACGGCTGAGCTGATAGCCCACATGGCAGAGCAGGAAGAGGTACATTATCGCACCTTCAACGATATTTTATGCTCGCGTGAGGTCCGTCCGTCTCTGCTTGCGCCTTTCTGGCAGCGGGCTGGCTTCGCTATGGGCTATTGTAGCGCGCTACTGGGAGCCTCAGGCGCTATGGCTTGTACAGTTGCCGTCGAGGAGGTAATCGATGCGCATTACGCAGAACAACTCAAGTGGCTAAGGCGGTTTCGCGAGGAGGAAGCCCTGCTCGATACGATCGAGCGTTTCCAAGCAGAAGAAGCAGAGCATCGGGAGATCGGTCTCGACAACGAGGCAGAAGCAGCACCTGGCTATTTTGTGCTGACGCGCGCCATCAAAAGCCTATCGCGCTTGGCTATCACTATCGCCGAGCGTCTGTGAGTAGCAATAGAAAACTAACTAACAATTTTTGAGGACAATCGCTATGGGTATCTCGCATCTGAAAATGAACATAATGGCTGGCACAAGGGTAAGCACAAGGGTTAGCAAGTGGGTAAATAAGGGGGTAAAGTTTACCGCGCTGGCTCTTATGGCTCTTATAATCCCTACGATTACGACTACCGAACTCGCTACCAGCCCATTGCCGCTGGTTAGTCTAGCATGGGCGGATGCGAAGAAGGAGACTACAGGTAGCGTCAAGGGATTCTACCAGAGCGCGCGCGCCAAGCTAGAAAAAGGACGCTATGTGGCAGCTATCGAAGATTTGAAAAAAGCCATCGCCATCGATAAGAAAAACGCAGATGTCTGGAGCCTCTA
>JABABG010000052.1 GCA_014238315.1 Alphaproteobacteria bacterium | reverse complement strand
GGACACCTTAGGTCGCGAGTATCAACGAGACATTGTTAATGAATCTGGGATCAAGTTACCGCGTGGTTATTTTCCGGGTGATAATCCTGGCTCTACGGTTGCGAATTCGTGGCGTCCTTACGCGCAGTTGCTTTTTTCGAACTGGATCGGACAAATCTACGAGCGCATTTCGCTACAGGCTTTGAGCAAGCCTTAACGAGCCAGACGAGCTACCATAGTAGGAACAATTACCATGCTAGCTGGTTAACTAATCAGCTAGTTATCTAGTTGTCTCTACCAAGCAACAACATTTCATGGTACAATTAACTTTATACAGCTAAATATTTTATTTTATTTACCGCGTTTTATTTTGTTTATTATTTTGTTTATTATTTTGTTTATTATATAGACACTTGTAGCAATAAAAAACGGAGGAGTGACTATGGCTGAGTACGAGGTAACGAGCAATCTTTCTGATGTTATCAGCAGGATTTTCTTTATGTCTAAGCGTAACAAAATAGCTATTAGACCTATGAAACTGCAGAAGCTATTGTTTTTTTCTTATGGCTGGTATGCGGGTAAGACTAAAAATAAACTTTTTATTGAGAATTTTGAGGCTTGGCCCTATGGCCCTGTTATCCCGCAAGTTTACTACAGATATAGAAGTTGGGGAGCGAGCGAAATCAGTATAAAAGGCAAGAAGATCGACTTAGGTGATGAAAAAGCCAATTACATGGTTGATTCGGCTGTTGAGGCTTATGGTATTTCTACCGATGTTGGTCTTTCGAATATCACACACGAAAAAGGAAGTCCTTGGAACAAGGTTTGGCAAGAAGATAACGCCTCAGCTTCTGATTTGCGTAGCATCATTCCTTTTGCATCTATCAGAGATTTTTATAAGGCAAAACTGCAGGCGGGGTAATGACTGATACACCAGATAAGCAGCTGATGTCTGATGATGCGGAAGGACGAGTAGAGGTTGTTGATGAGAAAGAAAAACGAAAGACTTTACGGCTGAGAATAGCGCGTGAAGCGTTACGTTGGACTTTTGGACTTTTCTTGTTCGTGCTGTCGTTGGCTTTTATTACAATGAATCGGTATGATAGCCTAGATATTTTTGACTCCGTTATTTTGAACATTGTTATTTCTGGTTTATTTGGAGTTTTAACGCTGATAATAGGTTTTGTAGCTGGTTCGACCATCGATTGAGCTTTTCCGCACTTGCCTTGAGGTTTATTTTGCTGTAGCATACTGGAGTTAGGGGGAGCGGTAAGAATAGGAACGACTAATAGCAGGTATTGATTTGTCGAATATCTTTGGGGCGCGTTGGTGAGGAGTTACGAGGGCTTTAGAGCGGCTTTGCGCGTCTCTGTTTTTTCACCCAGCGTTTTTTCACCCAGCGTTTTTTCGTGCAGTATTTGTTCACGCGGTATTTTTTCACCCAGCGTTTTTTCATTCAGCCGTTTTTCAGATAGCGTTTTTCGACGAGGCATTCTTTGACTAGGTCTGCCTCGCCGTCCATTGTTGCTAGAGAATACGCTAGTGTAGCTAGCGAGGCGGGTAGAGATAGGTCTACGACGGTGAATGTTGCCTCTCAAATAAATGATAGGGAGGACGCTACAGCAAGCCCCGATTCTTTAGAGGTTTTGCGCCACGATTGCGCGCATGTTTTGGCAGAGGCTGTGCAGAGCCTTTATCCGAGCGCGAAACTAGGCTTCGGTCCGGCGATTGAGGACGGCTTTTACTACGACTTTGAGCAAGCAGAGCCCTTCACGCCAGATTGCTTCGATGCGCTAGAGGCGAAGATGCGCGAGATTGTAGGGCGCGATGAACGCTTTGAGCGCGAGGAATGGGAGAGCGCGGACGCGCATAGTTATTTCACAGAAAGAGGCGAGCACCTAAAGGCAGAGCATGTGCTGAGCCTGCCAGAAGACGAGGCTATCACGATCTACCGACAGGGCGATTGGCTAGACCTATGCCGCGGTCCGCATGGGGTTACGACTGGCGGTGTTGGCACGGCGTTCAAGCTTTTGGGCGTTTCTGGCGCGGTTTGGAAAGGTGGCGATAAGAAACTGCAACGGGTGCGCGGCACTTGCTGGCATACGGAGGCGGAGCTATCGGCGTACTTGGATAGGCTCGAACGAGCGCGTTTGTCCGACCACCGCCGTTTGGGGCAGGGCTTGTATCACTTTCAGGAGGAGGCAGCGGGCTCGGCATTTTGGCACGAGGGTGGATTTGCGATCTACCACGCCTGCGAGCGTTATATCCGCAGCCGTTTAGCGAACGAGGGTTACCGCGAGGTGCGCACCCCGCAACTGATCGACCGCAGCTTGTGGGAACGCTCTGGTCACTGGCAGAAGTTCCGCGAGCAGATGTATACGATTTCGGAGCAAGACGAAACTGCGGACGGTGCCAAGCGTATATTTGCGTTGAAGCCGATGAACTGCCCTGGTCATGTTCAAATTTTCAAGCAGAGTTTGGTAAGCTACCGCGAGCTTCCTTTGCGTTTTTCAGAGTTTGGTTTAGTACATAGGAACGAGCCTTCTGGCGCGTTGCATGGTCTTATGCGCGCGCGCGCCTTCACGCAGGACGATGGTCATATATTTTGCCGCGAGGAGCAGATAGTCGAGGAGACTAGGCGTTTTTGCGTTTTACTGCAGAGCATTTATCGAGACTTCGGCTTCGACGATATCAGCGTCAAGTTTTCCGACCGCCCTAGCCAACGTGCTGGGGAGGATGCGCTTTGGGACAAGGCTGAGTCGGCGTTGCGCGAGGCGTCTTCGGCGGCTGGCTTAGACTATAGCCTAAATTCTGGCGAGGGAGCTTTCTACGGACCGAAGCTAGAGTTTGTGTTACGCGATGGGTTGGGTCGCGATTGGCAGTGCGGCACTTGGCAGGTTGACTTTGTGCTACCGCGCAGGCTTGACGCGAGCTACATAGACGAGCGCGGCGAGAGGTGTCACCCGGTTTTACTGCACCGCGCGATACTTGGCTCTTTAGAGCGGTTTATCGGCATTGTTATGGAACATTATGTAGGCGCATTACCGCTCTGGCTTGCACCTATTCAGGTAGTAGTTGCGACGATAACGAACAAGAGCGATGTTTACGCGGAGGAATGCGCGCGTTGTTTTCGCGCTGCGGGTCTACGAGTTTCGCTCGATTGCCGTGCGGAGAAGATAGGCTATAAGGTTCGGGAGCATAGCTCGCGCAAGGTGTCGGTCATCGCGGTGGTTGGCGAGCGGGAGTCTGCTTCGAGAATGGTCTCCCTACGCCGCTTTGGCAGCGATGCTGGTGATGGGTCTGGAGGTAATGGCGACACGCGAGCGAGCGGTCAGCTTTCCTTGTCGGACGCGGTTGAGGCACTAGGTGTTGAGTCTGCGCTACCGACGGGTGTAAGTAGCATGGATGGTAATACGGGTGGTAATATGGGGGATGAACATGTTTAGAGTCATGGTGTCATAATGCCGCGTCCCCCTATTAGCGATGCTCCTCGGGTTCGCAAGAACTTTCCGCGCTCTAACGATGAGATTACGGACGCTCAGGTTCGCCTTATCGCTGCGGGCGGCGAGAATTTGGGCGTAGTTTCGATTGCGCGTGCGCGTGAGGAGGCGGACGGCTCTTCGCTCGATTTAGTCGAGATAGCTCAGGGTGCCTCGCCGCCGGTCGTGCGCATTATGGATTTGGGTAAGTATAAGTATGAGCTACAGAAGAAGCGTCACCAGGCGCGGCGGCGTCAGAAGAACATAGAGATTAAGGAGATAAAACTCCGTCCTAATATAGAACAGCATGACTTTGAGGTTAAGATGCGTTCGGCACGGCGTTTTTTGGAAGAGGGCGACAAGGTTAAGGTAACGCTGCGTTTTCGGGGTCGCGAGGTTACGCATAAGGAACTGGGTGAGGCTTTGTTGCAGCGAGTTGTCGATGAGCTAGCGGATTTATCGAAGATAGAATCGCCACCGCAAACGGAGGGTCGCCAGCTAATCATGGTTTTGACGGTGAAGTAGGTTTATTTATTTTTTGCTTTAGATGGCTTTGTATCAGCTCGCTTGTAGTAGCCTATTTATTTTCCTTGCGCTATTTTCCTCTAGCTATTTTTTTCACTTTGCTTCCACTTTATATTGGCTATTTCCCCATGGGTTACTTTATGGGTTACTTTATGGGTTACTTTAGAGAGCATTTATGAGCGTGCGAGTTGCGATTTTAGGCGCGAGTGGCTATAGCGGTGCGGAGCTGTTGCGCTATTTGTATTTACGCAAGTCGATTACTGACGATGTAGAGATAGCGGCATTGACGGCGTCTAGTCGCGTCGATTCCAGCGTTGCGAGCGTTCTTCCACAGTTCAGACATTTGCTTTCTTCGTCTGGCGATGTGCCGAAGTTTTGTCGCTGGCAGGATGTCGATTGGGGCTCTATCGACATAGCCTTTTGCGCGCTACCGCACGGCACTACGCAGGAGGTAATAACGGAGCTTTGGGATTACCCGTCTTTGCGGATCGTTGATCTTTCTGCGGACTTTCGCCTGCGCTCTCTTGCGGAGTATGAGCGCTGGTATGGCAAGGCGCACGGCGCGCCGCGGTTGCAGGACGAGGCTACTTATGGATTGAGCGAGCACTTTAGGGACAGCATCGGCAATTCTCGTTTAGTTGCGAACCCTGGCTGCTATGCGGCGGCGGTGCAATTGGCGTTGTTGCCTTTAGCGGGGCTTATCGATTGTTCGAGCATTTCTATCGATGCGAAGTCTGGCGTTACTGGTGCTGGTCGTAGCTTGCGCGATGAGTTTCTCTATTGCGAGGTCAACGAGGATTTACGGGCTTACGCTCTATCTGGTCATCGGCATGTTGCGGAGATAGAGCAGGGTTTAGAATTGGCTTTGGCTATGAGGGAGACGGCGGGGGAGGGAGGGGGAGGGCGCGAAATGGCGAGCGAGAAGTCGCCTCTTGGCTCTACCTCTGGCTCCACCCTTGGCTCTACCTCTGGTTCTAGCAGTTTGTCTGACCTACGGGTTAGCTTTATTCCGCATTTAGTTCCGATGGATAGGGGTATTTTGACGACTTCGTACTTACGGCTTCGTGCGGGCGAGAGCGTTTCGAGTTGCTTATCGGCGTACGAGCGCGCTTATGATGGCAGTGCTTTTATCGAGATTTGCCGAGACGGCTCTGTTCCGTCTGTCAAGTCGTTGCGAGGTACTAATCGTTGTTCGCTTGCGATTTTTGCTGACCGCCGTCCTGGCTGGATAGTTGTTTTTTCGGCGATCGACAACTTGGGCAAGGGTGCTGCGGGGATGGCGATGCAGAATATGAACTTGATGCTGGGCTTGGCGGAGGACTACGGCTTTGCGGACTACGCGTTAGTCCCTTAGGCGTTAGTACCTTAGTCTTTAGTCACTTAGCCTTTATTCCCTTAGGCGCGGGTCCATCGCCTGCCTTGTGGATTCGGCATGGAATTTGCGTTGTGCTATAGCGAACAACATAGCTAATGGCTAGGAGTTGTCGCGGATGTTTTTGCGATGATTTTTGCGAATACCTTCACGATTATCACTGCGAGCATCTTCCTGCCTCGCTTTACGAGCTTTAATAACCTGTGGATAACTTACGCATAACCTATGAGTAAACTACGAATAAAATGTGGATATAGTACGAATAGGCTGTGCATGAACCGCTTTTATGCTGTTAGCTAAGCTATGGATAACTTCGCTAATAGCTGTTAGCAACCTGCTAACAGCTATGATTTTTCTATGGAATTTTCTATGGATAAACGGTTGAATGATATGAGGAAAACCATGTATAACTCTGTGATAAAAGTGGGGATAGGCTTGTATGGGCTTGCCTTTCACGCGCCTCAGCCTGTGGATAACTTTCTAACAAACTTGTCGAGAAAGACGATAGGGCTCTTCAGCTTGGGGCTCTTCAGCTGTAGATATTTCTTCGCTAGCTTTTTGCTACCGAGCACCTTTTTTCGAGATGGCGAGCCTATAGAAGTAGAGCCAGTAGTCGATGCTTGGGACAAGTATGGCAAACCCTATTTATTGCAGTATAAATTATTGCAAAATAACCTGTTGAAAGCACTGTTTTTGAACTCTATTCTTGTGCGCTATGTATAGATTACTACATTTTCTTGTGCGCCTAGCGCACTTGGCGCACTTGGCGCAAAGATTCTCACGATATTTCCTGCGAGTATTCTTTCGAACATTCTTTCGAGTATTTTTGCGAACATTCCCGCGAGCCCTACCGATAGGGCTACCGATATATTTGCGCGCTAAATTTTCTCGCGCCAAACTTTACGCTAGCAAATTTTTCAGCGTTACTAGGGTTACTATTGGCAAATTTTTATCACGGCGTATTTTTTCGCTACGATTGTTACTCTACATCTACAGCCTTATTTTGTGGAGATTTTCGAGGGCGGTTTTTTCGCTTTCGATGGTCCAGCTAAAGCGAGCGGCGCGCGAGTTGCGTAAGAACAAGCGGCTTTCCTATTCTCTTGCGCTAGTTTTATTTTTAGGCATTTTCATATCTTTCAGCGAGCGCATAGTTGCGGCGAACCTTCAAGCTACGCTCGAGCGGTCGGACGAGCCTTCGGCACTGGCATTCGGCTCTTCTGCGAGCAACACTCTTGCGAGCCACTCTCCGACCGAAAGCCTGCTAGAGCTTGCGAGTGCTAATAGTTCTGCTAACATTTCGCTAGATTCTGCACTGGGCAGTCCGAGCGACGAGGACAGCCGTACCCGCAACCTACGCAACCTGCGCAACCTGCAACGCCCAGCGCCGCCGACCCGCACGAGCTATCGTGTTATAACGCACTCGGTCGAGGGTAGCTTATACCAGACGGCTTACCGCCATGACATTCCGTTGCAGATATTGCGTCGCTTTGTCGATGTTATGAGCTACGATGTAGACTTCCAGCGCGAGATTTGGGCGGGCGCGCATTTCCGCATGCTAGTCAGCCAAGACTTCGAGCTAGGGACTGGCGGCTTATGGCATGCCCTTGAGGAGGCGAGACTAGAGGTAGCGGAGCTAGACACTGGCAGTGGTTCGCAGTATCGCTACCATCGAGCTGCTGGCACAGATTCTTTTTACGATGAGACTGGCAAACCTGCGAAGCGTTTGTTGCGGCGCACGCCGATGAGTGGCTTGCGGTTAACCTCGCGTTTTGGCGCGCGGCGTCATCCGATTTTGGGCTATACGAGGATGCATAAGGGGGTAGACTTCGCGGCTCCGCGCGGCACGCCTATTCTGGCTGCTGGCGATGGGGTTGTGCGCAGGCGCGCTTACTCTAGGAAGGGCTATGGTCGCTATATTGTTTTGCGTCACAACGAGCGTTTATCGACTCTTTACGCGCATATGCGTAGCTTTGCGAAGGGTGTGCGTGTAGGCAAGCGAGTAAAACAAGGAGGGATCATCGGCTATGTTGGCACGAGCGGTCTATCTACGGGTCCGCATCTACACTACGAGATTCACGTAGGAAAACGAGCGGTCAACCCGCGCACGGTCCGCCTGCCTGAGCGGCGTCCGCTTGCGGCGTCTGCGCTATCGAGTTTTATGGAACATCGAGCGATTCAGAATAGGCTTTTGGCTACTGGCGGCGATCGTCCTTTGCCTAGCGCGAGGGATAGGTTGCGCGGATTAGTCTGGCTCGCGGGTCGCTAAGCGGGTCGCTAGCGATCTAGCCTGTCGAGCGATGGTGGGCTGGAGGGGGAGGTAACCGAGTGCTTAACCGAGGACTATCTTGGGGCTTTAAGTTTTTCACCCTTTGGGTTCACGTTTGGGTTCACGTTTGAGTTTTCCCCTTCGAGTTTTCCACCTTTAGTTACTCACCCTTAGTTACTCACGATTGATTTTCAGCTATGGACTGTGGACTAATAACTATGGCGAGCTAGCCAATTTTTTAGCAAAATATCTACTATTTTTACGGGCGCGTCTCCCTTTGCTGTGCTAGAAGCAGACTATAGCAAGTTTAACAGCACCGCAAAATTCACAATCCAGCCAACAAGAGTGCCCAGCGTACCCGATAGAGTCAAACCTCCCGCGCCGTCCGAGCGACAGAATGGTCTTGTTGCGAACGAGCCGCCTATCCGATCTTCTAGCCCATCGCCTATCTCATCGGACGAACGGCAGCGGGTTAGTTCGTTGCTCGGCAAACGTTTCAGCCTTCTAAATAGAGGCTTTGTCCGCCTAGTCGATTATATGGGCTCTGACGCTGCGATCGTGCAAGCGGCGCGAGTTTCTTACGGCAAGGGGACGAAGAAGCTCCGCGAGGACCGAGCCCTGATTCGTTACTTGATGCGGCACTGCCACAACTCGCCGTTTGAGATGTGCGAGCTGAAGCTGCATGTGAAGCTTCCGATATTTGTAGCTCGTCAATGGGTTCGTCACCGCACGGCTAGCCTTAACGAATACTCTGCGCGTTATTCGGAGATGAACGATGAGTTTTACATTCCGGCTGAGCAGGGTGAAGTTTTATTCGCGGAGGCATCGCTAAGCGAGCAATCGCAAAGCAACCGACAGGGACGAGACAATGGCGGAGCTTCGTTTGCGCGGGTAGATAAACGCAAGAACATCAGCGATAGGATGCAAACTCGCGCGCGTAACAGCTACGCCTTTTACAAAGAGCTTTTGTCCGAGGGTTTAGCGCGCGAGGTTGCGCGCATCAGCCTACCGCTTTCGACATATACGGAGTTTTACTGGAAGACGAATCTACACAACCTACTACATTTTTTAGGGTTGCGCATGGACAAGCACGCGCAAGAGGAGATTCGTCTATACGCGCATGCGATTTTCAACGAGCTGGTGCAACCGCTATTTCCTTTGGCAAGCGAGGCGTTTATCGACTATCGTTTGGAAAGTAGCCTTCTTTCACGCCACGAGGTTTTGCTTTTGCGCAAGATTTTATCTGGCAACAAGGTTTCGCGTCCGACTACAGGATTTTCCGAACGCGAGTGGCAATCGTTTTTATCAAACTTTCAGTTAGAAGAAAAACGGCAAAGATAATTGCCTGTCGGATAATTGCTTTGAGCATTTATCACGGAGGCAGACTGATTTTATAATTTTGTATTAAGGACATAATGTAATGAAGGTTGATGGAAATAGTTTGCGCCCTGGCAACATTGTTTCGCATAAGGGCAAGGTATGGCGAGTAGTGAAGACCCAGCATGTCAAGCCTGGCAAGGGCGGAGCGTTTTTGCAATGCGAGCTGAGCGAGCTACGGGAAGGGACGAAGTTGCACGAGCGTTTTCGTGCCTCAGAATCGGTCGAACGTTTGCGCTTGGAGGAACGGGCTTTCCAGTTTTTGTATCGTAGCGGTCTGGATTCGACTGCGGAATATACTTTTATGGATAAGACGAACTACGAGCAGTTGTTACTGCCTGCGCGATTGATAGGAGAAGCCGCGGCGCGTTTTCTCGAAGAGGGAATGGATGTTACCTTGGGGATCAGCGAAGGCGAGGTGTTGACGGTCTCGATGCCTGAAACGGTCGAGGTTGATGTGGCGGATGCGGATGCGGTTGTTAAAGGTCAGACGCAGTCTGGCTCTTTCAAGCCTGCGACTTTGTCTAACGGAGTGCGCGTGATGGTGCCGCCTTATGTTGAGGGAGGCATGCGCATAGTTATTCGCATCGAGGATTTGCGCTTTATCGAGCGTGTTAAGCGGTAAGGCAAATGGTAGGCAAGCGGCAGGGTAGTGGTAGGGTAAGCGGTAGCCTTTGCTAGAGCTTACTACTGATTTATTTATTTTTTACTTTATTTTTTGAGATACGATTTTTGCAGGTTATTCGCTCTCCATTGATCAATGTTTTGGTGCGCGCTGTGGAGCGAGCGAGCGGAGCGTTGAGGCGCGATATTGGCGAGGCTGATAGCTTGCATAGCAGCCGCAAGGGCGTTGCGGATTTTACGACCAGTGCCGACTTGCGAGCGGAGGGGACATTGATCAGGCAGTTGCGCAAGGCACGTCCCGATTACGCGATCTTGTCAGAGGAACGAGGTTATGTTGCAAGCACAGGTGTTGCAAGCACGGGTACTGCAAGCACGGGTGCTACAAGCACGGGCGCGCATTCCAGCCCTAGTGCTGGAGCTAGCGGTTTCGGTGCTGATTCTGCGGAGCGCTGTTTTATCATCGACCCGCTGGATGGCACACTAAATTTTATGCATGCTTTTGGGCATATTTCGATTTCTCTAGCGGTCGAGGAGCGAGGCGAGATTATCGCTGGTGTTGTGCATGATCCGCTTCGTTTTGAGACTTTTTGGGCGGAGCGTGGAGTAGGAGCTTTTTTGGGCGACGATCGTCTTCGAGTTAGCTCGCGAGTGGACTTAGAGGCTGGTCTTTTTGCGACGACCTTGTCTTTTAGCAAGAAGCGACGAGACGCTTCTGGCAAGGCTCGTTTTTTACGGCGTATTTCTAGTCTTTTGGATAGTTGCGAGGGTTTTCGGATCAGTGGTTCTGCTGCTTTGGATTTAGCTTATGTTGCGGCAGGTCGTCTTGATGGTTTTTGGGCGGAGGGTTTGGAGGTATGGGATTGCGCGGCTGGTCTTTTGTTGGTCGAGATGGCGGGCGGCTCGATTGGCAATATCAGCGATGTTGGGCAAGTTAGCGATGTTAGACAGCGTCGTTCGATTTTTTCTCATTGTCGAGATGCTGGCATAGTTGCGCTTGCCGACGAGGTTCAACTATCGAACTTCCGTGCCAAGGTATTAGAGGTGGTATTAGAGGAGGGGGATTGAGAGAGGGTAGGTATTGAGGTGATGGGTGTTGAGATGATGCTTGTAAAGCTAGTGCTTAAGTTGCGCGGTTTCGGGTATTTTTAAAATTACTTCACTCTATGTTTCCGACACTCTATGTTTTTGGCACTCTGTGTCTTCGGCATTTTGCGTTTAGGGTTTGCTTGCTAACTTGCTCTAACATCTAGAAGTCGGATTTATTTTCGATAATTTCTGCCCAAGAGTCAGATTGGCTATTTTCTGCATTTTTGATGACAAGTGCCATGGTATCCCGCAGGCTTAGAACTAGGATTAGATTTCCGTTGTTTCGGAATATCCCTTTCGAGCAAGTTCGAATAGTTTTTGAGAGGTTAGGTAAGTTAGTTAGCAACCTTGTATCGTTTATGGCGATGATATCCTTTACTTGGTCTACGGCGATGGCGTATCCTTCTCCGCTATATTCGTATGTAACTGCGGCTTCGTTTTTCCCGATAGGTAGTACTGGCTGTCCGAACAACGCTCTTAGGTCTACTACGGTTAGGATTCTCCCGCGCACATTTATGAGTCCACGAATTATTTTCGAGGCCTTTGGCACGGGGGTTAGTATATCGACATCGACGATATCGCCGACTTCTTCCATTGAGGCAGCGAAGAGCTGTCCGTCTATAGAGAAGGTTACATGTTGAGTTCCATCGAAGGTGACAGCTGACGCGATAGACTTATGCGCCTGCTGTTGTTCCAGCAAGTTATTTGTTACTCCTACCATTTATTTTTATCGATGCTATTTAGGCTAATCGCCCCATCTAGGCGGTGAGTTAGAGCGATAAGTGTAAGCGATTGCAATTGGAATAGGTGATTTCACGCGTCGAGTGGCCGAGGGGCATTGGTTCAGGATATTGAGTATAGGGTTTGTGCTACGACCATTGCGTATAGCATGGGAATTGATAGTAGGGTATTAGTTCGAGAGAAGAGCATAGCTATTCTGGCGGCTTTTGCTTTGTGTTCTTTTGATTTAGCCTGGACGATTCCCAGAGCTACTTTTTGGCATGGCCATATAACGAACCAAACATTGAAAGCCATCACGACTCCCAACCACATACCTACTCCTATTGCGGTATGTCCTACGCCGGTTTGTGCTCCGAGCTGGAAGAGAGCTTCGATGAGGTATCCGTTTAGGGACGCGAGTATCACGCCGGTTACGAGCGTTGACAGGGCAGCCCATCGGAACCAGAAGAGTGCTTTAGGAGCGATGACTTTTGTTACTGCGGGTTTTTGTTCGTCTGGAATTTTCGGCATTGCTGGTATTTGTACGAAGTTAAAGTACCACAGTAGCCCTATCCACATGATACCACTTGCGACATGCGTCCATCGGAATAGGAATGTTATGTATTGCGGTGTTTCGCCGCCGATATCGCCTAGGTATGCGAGGCTCAAGGCGAATAGGACTAGGAGTATGAATCCTGCGGCAATTGTTTTGTTGAGGTTAGAGAGTATCGCGCTCATATTTGTCTCCTATTTTATTTTCGGTCTTTAGTTTTCCGAATTATTAGTTATTGGTTAATTAGTAGTTAGTTTATCCGAGTCATTAGTCTATCCAGAGTCTATCCAGTTCCCCCCCCCACTTTACCTCTCCGCGTCCTTCCTATCTGCTCTATACGCTTCTTTTGTTGCGACTAGAAATAGAACATAATACGAACGACTTTGGCATGCAAGCAAAAAAACGGTTTTTTGGGAAAAAAATCTGTTTAGCCACCGCTCTTACTTGCCGTTCTTAGCCACCGCTTTTACTCACCGCTTTTACTCACCGCTTTTACCCACCGCTTTTCCCCACCGCTTTTACCCACCGCTCTTGCCAGCACTTCTGCACCTCACACTTGTTCGCTAGTTTTGGTGACTTTGTATTGGCTCCACCAGCATTGGAATGATTTTTCTGCTCTTTGCGCGAGGAGTATTTTTTTCTCGCGTCCTTTGACTTTGAGCGTAGCTTTGTTGTTATTTTTGTTATTTGTGCTAATTTTATGGATATTTGGGAACAACCCGAAGTTTATGTT
>JABABG010000068.1 GCA_014238315.1 Alphaproteobacteria bacterium | reverse complement strand
TGGGAACTTTCGCCAACTTTAGTCAAAGCTGGTGTTGATGAGGGCAAAGAGCCAGTGGAGCGGCTAGCAGAGTTCATCGGCAAGTTTGGCGACCAGCAGGCTGGTGGTTTGCCGCGCGAGGCATTTTTAGCTAGGCAAGGTCTTTACCGCGAGAAAGAACTCGCAAGCATAGCAGGACTGCCAGCTACGCTTGAAAGTGCCTACGGCAGACAACCGCTACCATCATTGCCGCAACCCATCCTCTACGATACGACTGGTAGTTTTTGCGAGGTGGTCAACCGCGGGGATGATATTTACGCAAGAATCACAGAATACGCCATCGTCGTCTACCTCGCCAGTAGCGAAGAGGAGGAAAAAACACTGCTCAAGCGGCAGCTCGCCAACCCGAAACCGATGGTTTATGGCGAGGATTTTTTCGACGCTTGTCTGCGTAGCTATAAAGCAATGTCTGGACGAAGCGATGCGGAAATAGTCCCCGACCATTTCTTAAATTTTCTCTTCCCCCAAGCGATAAAATACCGTCGCAAGCTCTACGAAGGTTTGGCGCAAGTGATTATCACTACAGAAGAGTTGGAGGAAATCTATGACGAAGGAGCTCTCGATAAATTCGCGAATAGATTTATTCAACTCGTCTGGGATAAGTATAGGCAGGGGCAGGCTAAAGGCTAATGGCTAAAGGCTAATGGGTAGGGGGTAAGGCTAAGTCGTGGTAGCCGAGTAGTGCGTAAACCTATATAAGTAGACCTTATAATATAGAGCATAGCATAAGTAGAGGTAGGCACGATGGCAGAGGGTAAGGTAGCTAAAGCGAGCGCGGCGCACGACAATCTAAGCTCTGATCACAGTAAGTTCCTCAAGGCTTGTAGGGCTGCGGTTGCGAAAAAACCTGGCACCAGCCCCCTTCCATCAGGGCTCGCTCGCTTGCAAGAGTTGCTGGTAGCCGAGCTGCTCGTCTCAGACTTGGTGAGGGTGGATAAGCCCGTCTTTATGCGCGATGCCGAGGCTCTGTTCGCCTTGGCGCAAAAGCTGGCAAAAACTCCCGCGCCGCCCAAGTTGGCGGACTCGCGTGCCAAGACGAGTTTCATCGCCGGTAGCTCGCAAGGTAGGGACGATGGGTTTAGCTTCCTGCTCGTGCACGACAATATGCCGTTTCTCGCAAGCTCGCTCTCGAACTACTTCGCCCGCGAGAGCGTCTTGGTGCAGCGTTTTTTGCACATTTCGGTCCCGCGCTCGCTGTTTTTACGCCATAAAACAAAGGGGCTGGAAGCAGAGGGGCTAGAAGCAGAGGGGTTTGGGACCGCTGGCGGAGCTATTAGCGACTCTGGCTACATAGCGACCGTCCTCTTGCAATGCCATGGCGACGATAATCCGCAACGCAGGGCTTCTATAGTATCGGGCGTGCATGCCGTTTGCTCGCGCAATCGCGCCGCGGTGAGCGACTGGCAAAAGATGCGCGGCGAGTTGGAACAGCACGCGCAAAACCTACAAGAAAGCTTCGCCTGCGACCTAGCATCGAGCACGCGAGCCAATCCTACGCTCGAACGGCAAGAGGCGATCGACTTGCTACAGTGGGTGATCGATGAAAATATGACCTTCTTGGGTCTCACCTATATGGGCTCCGACGAGGAGGAGCAAAGGCAAGCGGCTTCTGGCAACAAGAAATTCGGAATGGGAATCTTCAACGAGCAAGGTATGGCTGTGCTATCGAGGGATGGTAGTAGCGCCGATGTGCTCTTCTCCTCGGATAGCGTCTTTTCCGACTTTCGCAAGTCTCCAGAAAGCGTTGCTATTCTGAAAGCCGACCGTCACTCGTTGGTGCATCGAGATGTGCCGCTCGACGTGCTTTTGAGCAAGGATAGCTCGGGTAGCGTTCTCGTGCTGGCGGGTCTATTCACCTCGAAGGGAGCTTACGCTCCGCTCGAATCGGTGCCGCTG
>JABABG010000082.1 GCA_014238315.1 Alphaproteobacteria bacterium | reverse complement strand
CTTGCGACAAACTTCTTGCGATAACCCCCAGCGATAACCCCCAGCGATAACCTTTTGTACAATGCTTCCATGCTACACCCTTTCCGAGCAACTCCTCGCCTCTGGTAGAGAAAAGGAGGTTGCCGATGTCTATGCTTGTACTCGCTCTTCATACGAGGCTTTGCTCGAAAAATACAAGGATAGGATTAATGGTGAGTTCGTAAAGGCAGGCGGGTTGCAGAAAGAACTAGCGCAAAAACTCTCGCAGCAGCAGCAGGCAAGGTCTAGCAGCGCCGACGATAGGTTTAAAGACTCCGCAAGCGGTAAGCTGATAGCCATTAGTCTCGAAGGTCGCAAGCAGGGTGGCAAGGAAGGGGATGGGGAAGGGAATAAGTCCGCATACTCAAAGCACGCATACTTATGGGTGCTGGAATCCTTGTACGATTTATGGGCCTGGGCAGAGCTGCCCGCTCGGTTGCTCGAAATAACAGAGCAGAAAACCTTCCGCATAGTCGAGCCGCGCGAAGAAAAAGCACGCGCTAAGGCGATACTCGCTTGGGGGCTCGCAACATACGCATTCGATAAGTTTCGTAGCAACGCCATCTCTCCCCCTTTGCGCCTATTGTTAGACGAGGCTAGCGATAAGCCTCTACGCGCTCAGACAAAGTGTGCCGAAATAGTATGCGCCGGGCGCGACCTCATAAATACGCCCGCTAATATACTAGGTCCGCAAGGGTTGGAGCAGGTCGCGCGCGAGCTAGCAGAAGATAGCGGCGGAGTGTTCAATAGCTTGCTAGGCGAGGAGTTGCTAGAGCAAAACTATCCTCTTATCTATGCCGTTGGTAAGTCCGCGCGTGAGGCTCCGCGTTTGGTCGATGTGCGTTGGTGCGCGCGCGAGGGGAGTAGCGCGGGCAAAAAAAAGTCGCTCACCATCGTCGGAAAGGGCGTCTGTTTCGATAGTGGAGGGTTGAACCTGAAGCCCGCTAGCTCCATGCTGCTGATGAAAAAAGATATGGGTGGGGCTGCGCACGCAATATGCTTGGCGCGCTTGCTGCTCGCTAGCAATTGTCCCATTTCCTTGCGACTGCTGTTGCCGATTGCCGAAAACGCGGTTTCTAGGGACGCCATGCGACCGCTCGACGTATACCCTAGCCGAAAGGGCGATACTGTCGAGATCGGGCATACGGACGCCGAAGGTAGGTTGTTGCTCGCAGACGCCCTGTGGGAAGCGTCTAATCCGCAACCCTGCAAGAAGAGCGAGAAGGTAGAATCTCGGTCGCTCGTGCCAGCATTGGCTCCTCCAGATTTGGTCATAGACTTCGCCACCCTAACCGGCGCCGCGAGGGTAGCAACAGGTCCGCGCATTCCTAACCTATTCACCAACAGCGATAGTCTCGCTGAAAAAGCAGCCAGTTTAGCCCAAGAAAACCAAGACCCGTTGTGGAGAATGCCTCTATGGCAGGAATATCGTAGCGTCTTATATTCTCGCTGCGCCGATATAAGTAGCGCAAGCTCTTGGGGCTACGCTGGTGCCATAACCGCTGCTCTGTTTTTGCAGAATTTCCTCGCAAACGATATAATGTGGATGCACGTAGACCTAATGGCATGGAACGAAAAAAATACAGCAGGAAGACCAGAGGGCGGAGAAATACAAGCCGTACGCACAATCGCTCAGCTCGTCGAACAATGGAGCAGAGCCAGATGAGTCTCCATAGCGTGTCTCGTAGTGATTCTCCATAGTGCGTCTTATAGCGCGTCTCCATAGTGCGTCTTATAGTGATTCTCCATAGTGCGTCTTATAGCCTTCTCTAATAGCAATATCGCATCGAGCATACCTCGCTGGCATTACCCCGCTGGAATTACCCCGCTGGCATTACCTCAGCCTTAACAGTATTCTAGCATTATGAAAATATCAACGCAGGAAGCTCTATACCTATGGCGGCTCGCGCTAACCGACGCTATTAGGCACGAAGAACCAGACCTGAGCGCGAGGCAGATGGCAGTCATGCTGATAGTATATTCTCAACAAGATAGCCTGCAGAGAGTGAAAGATTTGGCGCGCGAGCTAGGTATCTCTAAACCCTCGATTAGCAGAGCCTTAGACCGATTGGAAACACTAGGCTATATCGCAAGGAAACCAGACGATAGCGATGGACGATCGATGCTGGTCCAGAGAACGATGCGCGGCTCGATGTTCCTATCCGAATTCGCAGAGTTCGTACAGAAAGCCATAGATAAATTGGGCGAAAGTGGATACTAAAAAAGTATCGGCAAAGCACGAGGTACAACTAATCCGCTATAACCATAACCATAAATGTTATCTTGGGTGCTATCTTGGATGTTGCGTAAGTCAGTCCTCTTTGCTACTTTGCGGTGATGGTGTGGCAAAACTCGCATGACCTATAACATTTGCGGAGCACGCGTGAAAATAGTGACGCGCAAGAGTAGCTAGAGCGAGTAGCTAGAGCGAACAACTCTTCAGCCTTGCGTGCGCACGGGAAACTATAAGACAACCTAACTGCAAGTTGATGCTTGCTCGTAGAAAAAATAAACAACAAGATTATTTCATAAGATGCTTTCGTATATTCTCGGATTCCTGTCGCTGGAAATAGGAATCGACCTCGGCACAGCGACCACGCTTATCTATGTTAAAGGTAGAGGTATCGTCTTGAACGAGCCCTCCGTCGTCGCCGTGCGAACGGGAGACCCAAGGCATGGAACTCGAGTCTTGGCTGTCGGCGAAGAGGCAAAAATGATGCTCGGAAGGACGCCCAGCTCCATACAAGCCGTACGACCCTTGCGCGAAGGCGTCATCGCCGATTTCCATCTCGCAGAAGAAATGATCAAATACTTCATTCGTAAGGTTCATAACCGTAAAGGATTCTCCGCGCCAGTCGTAATCGTATGCGTTCCATCAGGTGCTACGGCAGTCGAGCGCCGCGCGATACAAGAGTCCGCAACATCCGCAGGCGCGCGCAGAGTATATCTAGTCGAAGAATCGGTCGCTGCAGCATTAGGCGTAGGACTACCCATACACAACCCGACCGCATCCATGGTCATCGATGTAGGCGGCGGGACTACAGAGATCGCCGTGCTCTCGCTCGGCGGACTCGTGTATTCAAGGTCCATAAGGGTCGGCGGCGATAAAATGGACGAGGCGATATTGGGATTCATTCGCAAAACGCATAACCTGCTCATCGGGGAGACAACCGCTGAGCGAATCAAACGGCTGATTGGACTCGCCGTGATGACTAGCGCAGATCGAGAAGAAACGCTCGAAATACGAGGAAGAGATATTTTGAAAGGCGTGCCGAAAGAGATAGTCGTAACCTCCTCGCAAATCGTAAGCGCGCTATCCGAGCCAGTACGGCATATCGTCGATGCCGTCAAGGAGGCTTTGGAAAATACCGCGCCAGAGTTGGCTGCCGATATCATCGACAAGGGAATAATGCTGACCGGTGGTGGCGGGTTGTTGCGAAACCTCGATACCGTGTTGCGCGAGGCTATTGGCGTGCCAGTGTCGGTCGCAGAAAACTCGCAATCCTGCGTAGCCTTGGGGACCGGGATGTGCGTCGAAAACTTCAAAGCCTTGCGTTCTCTGCTCAGTACCGAAGCTTGATTAGTCGAAGCTATAGGCGCAGGCGCAGGCAAACGAGGTTCAACCTTTGCCCTCCCTCCCTTGCCCTCCCTTGCCCTTCTCCTTGGATTATTCAGACAAAGTATAGAATAAAAAGATGCGTAGCCATTCATTCCTAACGCCAGTAGCTGCCCTCTCAGGTCGCTCGAAAATTTGGCTGGTAGCATTGATCCTGCTAGCTTTCGTCTGCTTGTTCGTCGTATCGCCACGCCTGCAGATGCAAGTGCTAAACAATGGGCTTGCCGTTAGCTCGCTCGCTCGCACGGCAGAGGTGATAAGCTATCCTTTTACTGCAATCAGCAACCTCGTAAAAAAAATCTCAAAATTGCGGAGAATCGAAGATAAATACAATCTGCTAAAGGTCGAATACGAATCCCTGCTCTTCTTGCAGAGCTATGCAGAGAGGTTGGAGAAAGAAAATCGACTCTTGCGAGAAGTGCTGCAATATCGGATCGAGTCTCCAGAAAACTTCGCATCTCGCCAAGTCGCAAGAGTGCTCGCGCGCGCGCGAGGCTCGTTCGCTCATAATGTAATCGTCAATGTCGGCACAGAGCAGGGAGTAGCCGTCGGTAGCATCGCACTGCACAGGGGAGCCTTGCTCGGTATCGTTACATCGGTCGGAAATAGCGGCGCACGAGTGCGCTTGCTGCGAGACCCGCAAAGCCGTGTCGCCATAAAAATAGAGGGGAGGGCAAAGCGAGCTCTCTTGGCAGGAAGAGGGGCGAGAAGACCGCTACTGCTATTCGCACGAGGCGAGGAAAGGATAAAAGATAAGGCGCGAGTCGTTACCTCTGGCGACGCCGGGGTCCTACCTCCAGATATAGATATCGGGAGCATCGTGCAATCGGGCGGCGATGTAATCGAGGTCGAGCTAGACGCAGAGGTCGATAGCATAGAAAAGCTAGACCTCGTGAGCTATAAGCAGCATAGCGGTGATATTAATAACGATGATGTCGATAGCGCAGGGCAGTAGGGGGAGCTCAAGCTAATGCAAGATATTCTACTCTCTTGGCTACGGCGTTTCTTGCCCATAGGCACCATCGTTATACTCATGCTGAGTGCTGTTAGCCTCTCGCGCGTATCCCCTATTAGCGCAGGATTCTTGCCCATCATGGGGTTGCACTTTTGGAGCATACCACAGCCTATGCTAATCCCTATCTCGCTCGTCTTCATACTAGCCTTGCTACAAGATGCAATCTTTGCAACAGAAATAGGTTTGCATCCCATAATCTGGCTTGTCTTCTACGCCGCATCGCTTTCCAGTGCTTTTGCCGTGCAGGGAAATAGGGTAATGTCTTTGACTATACATTACGCCTTGCTCTCTCTCTTGGTGCCTATTATGCTCAATGCTCTGACCTTGCTCAAGGCGAGAGGATTCGCAGGCATAGGAGACGCCTTCGTAGGCTGGGCGGGGGCTTGCTTGATATATCCTTTAGTGGCATTGTCGCTAAAGTGGATTGAAAAAAAAATACGGTAGCCTTAAATAAGACGCCTTAGGGAGAGAGGCTTGTGTGCTTATACTTGGTGCTTATAATGGGTTAGCTTGGATATAAAAATGCCTCAGCAAGACCTATCGCAAGAAGAAATTTTTAGCCGTCGAGCCGTCATACTCGGTAGCGCACAGGTGGCGTTGCTGACAGCCCTGCTCGGACGCTTGGGGTGGTTGCAGCTCGTACAGTCTTCTCACTACCAAAAGCTATCGGAGCGAAATCGCACGCAGGTAGACTTGTTGCCGCCTGCTCGTGGGCGAATCTTCGACCGAAACGGGCAGGAGCTCGCGCTAAACCTATCTAAGTATAATCTATATATTATGCTCGATCGCGTCAGAGACCTTGACGCTATGGTAAAAGCCTTGCGTGAAATCACTCCTCTCGAAAAAGAGGTCGTCGAGGAAATGCACGAAAATCTTAAAACATCAAGGCGATTCATTCCGTTCGCCGCTCGCAGAGACCTCAGCTGGGCTGTGGTGACTAGAATCGAGGCGCGCGCAGCTGACTTGAAGGGAGCCAAAATTAACCTAAGCGACCAGCGGATATACCCTTTCCGCAATACCCTAGCGCATATCGTAGGCTATGTATCTCGTCCATCCGAAAGAGAGATAACAAAACATCCGCTATATTATTTGCCAGGCTTTATGGTCGGGAAAAGCGGCGTCGAGAAAGGATACGAAGAAAGCCTGCGCGGCTTGGGCGGTGAAACGCGATACGAAGTCAACGCCAGAGGGCAAAAAGTATCCGAAGTCGCAAGAATCTCGCCACAGCACGGGCGCGAGCTATGGCTAAGCCTGGATGTAAGGTTGCAAAGCTTGATCGCTAAAAAATTGATAGCAGAAAAACGCGCAGCCGCTGTAGTGCTCGATATTCATACCGGCGAAATCGTCGCCGCCGTCTCCACGCCTTCCTTCGATCCAAACCTATTCGCGCAAGGAATCGACAGGGCTTCGTGGAAAAGTATCTCTACCAACCCCCATTACCCTTTGACAAATAAAGTGGTCAGCGGAGCATACGCGCCAGGATCCATCTTCAAAACCGCCGTGATGCTGGCTGCCCTCGAAAAAGGCTTTCCCGTATCAACCAGACATATATGCCACGGACGCATAAAGCACGGAAATAGATGGTTCCACTGCTGGCGAAGAGGCGGGCACGGGTCGGTTGCCATGATCGACGCAATGCGCGAGTCCTGCGATGTATGGTTCTACAAAGTTGCTCTGGCTCTCGGAATCTCGACTATCAGCAAATACGCTCAACTGCTGGGCTATGGGCACAAGCTAAACCTCGATTTGCCAGACGAGAAGGCCGGCTTGGTGCCTAGCAAGGCTTGGAAAATACGGAAAATAGGCAGACCTTGGCTCATTAGCGATACGCTGCTCTCCGCCATCGGACAAGGCTATGTATTGGCTACTCCCTTGCAGATGGCAGTGCAGATGGCGCGCATAGCAAACGGAGGATTCGCCGTCGAGCCTAGGGTGACATTCTTGCCAGATTCAAGGAAAAGATTGTTCGCAGACGGAAAGTCGCCATTCCGTCCGTTGGGCGTCGAAAAATCTTCCCTGATGCTATTGCGAGCAGGGCTCGACGAGGTCGTAAACCATCCAGCCGGTACTGCATACAAGGCGCGCATCCATGTGCCAGCGCGCGCTATGGCTGGAAAAACAGGCACCGCGCAGGTGCGCAGAATCTCCACAAAAGAAAGGCAAGGCGGGATAATCCATAACCTCGCGCTACCTTGGTTGAAGCGAGATCATGCAATGTTCGCAGGTTTTGCGCCCGTATCCGACCCGCAGTGGGCGGCTGCTATCGTCGTCGAACACGGAGGTAGCGGCGGCGCGGTCGCAGCTCCATACGTTAGAGACTTCCTCGATTATGCGCAAAAAATAATAAAGCCCTCCTACCAAAGACCAACCGTGGAGCCTACAGAAGAAGGCATCGGATGAGCAATCTCATAGCGGGCAAGGTTATAGCGGGCAAGGTTATGTCCTCTATATCCTCGTATAGATATGCATCTCATCGCTTATCATACATAATTGGCATATATATTTGCATCTATGGCTACCTCTATCGTCTATACTCGTGCATGTTTTGCTGTGGCATAATAGGCGAGCAAAAAGTGGGACGCTAAATTTGAACGAGAGAAAGTGTGACAATATACCGTAAGCTACAGAATTTTCATTTCGCGCTCCTAGCGACAATGCTCGCCATTGGCACTATCGGTGTTACAATGCTCTATTCCGCTGCCCCCAACGCTTGGCAGCCCTGGGCGGGCGCGCACGCAACTAGGCTATTCGTAGGCGTCTTGCTAATCATCGTCATAGTCGCGATAGATATTAAGACTTGGTTTAGGTTGTCTTACCTATTTTATGCCGTAGCCTTACTGCTACTCTTCGCAACCCTATACGCGCCAAATAATGTCAGCGCGAAAGGCGGGACGCGATGGCTCGACTTGTCCGTGGTCGTCCTGCAACCGTCAGAGTTTATGAAGGTTGCATTGGTAATGGCTCTCGCGCGACTAGCTAACAACAATCACTCGCTCAGAGCTAGGCAAATAATATATCTATTCGCAGCTACCCTCATGCTCGCAACGCCAGTAGTCCTCGTGCTAAAACAACCCGACCTCGGAACTGGCTTGATACTCTTGATGACGGGGGTCGTGGCTCTGTTCGCATCAGGTCTGCGCGTGGTTTTCTTCCTCATCGGCTCCACGGCAACCCTCCTAGCCGTTCCAGTCTTGTGGAACTTTATGAAGCCATACCAGCAGCAGCGAGTCGTAAGTTTCCTGAACCCCGAAAGCGACCCGTTGGGGAGTAGCTACCATATCGTGCAGTCGAAAATAGCCCTCGGGTCGGGCGGTTTGTTCGGAAAAGGGCTGTTCCAAGGAACTCAAGGACACCTCAACTTCTTGCCAGAAAAACACACAGACTTTATCTTCGCAATGTTCGCAGAAGAGCTCGGTTTCTTTGGCGGAAGTCTGTTGATAGCCCTATACGTGCTATTGCTATCACTATGTATGGGGATAGCTCTAGCGACAAAGCATACCTTCGGAAGAGTGCTATGCTTAGGTTTGGCAGCTAATCTGTTCTTCTACATCTTCATCAATCTCGGTATGGTGATGAACTTACTGCCAGTCGTAGGCGTTCCCTTGCCTTTGGTCTCATACGGCGGTTCTGCTATGATGACGGTGATGATATCGATAGGGCTTATCATCAATGTATATGTCCACCGCAAAGAGTGGCTCGACAGAAACTGATGCAAAAAACTTGGCTGAAAATCGAAGGAGGCTCGCCTCTCAACGGCAGAATCTCGATCGCTGGTGCGAAGAACGCTGTCTTGCCAATACTCGCGGCGGGGATACTGGTAGAGCAGAAGCTGAAGCTAGAAAATGTTCCGCAGCTACTGGACACAGACGCTATGGTCTCTGCTCTGCGAGAGGTCGGAGTGCTGGTCGAAGGCTCTGGTGTTAAAGCATCGGGTGGTGATACGCTAGAGCTATGCATGGTAGCGCAACCTCGCCGATTGCCTAGCGGCGCGCATAGCGCTGCTAGGAATATACGCACGGGAGTTCTATTCCTAGGACCCATGCTCGCACGCTTCGGATGGGCACAAGTCTGCTTGCCAGGCGGATGTCAAATAGGCGCGCGTCCGCTCGACCTACATATTTGGGGCTTGGAAAAACTCGGTGCTCGCGTGCTCGAAAAAGGCGACAGAATCGAGGCTAAAGGGAGACTCAGAGGTACGGATATTAGCCTGCCCTTCCCATCGGTCGGCGCCAGCGAGAACTTGATAATGGCAGCAACGCTCGCGCGTGGAACTACGCGTTTGCGCGGGGTCGCTCGCGAGCCAGAGGTCGCTGACCTATGTCGATGCTTGCGCGCAATGGGCGCGGCTATCGAAGGCGAGGGTAGCACAGAAATTATCATCGAAGGAAAAAACTCGGTTGGCTTGCGCGGCGCAACCCATCGCCTAATGCCAGACCGTATAGAAGTGGGGAGCTACGCACTCGCTCTTGCAGCAACCGGCGGAAGTTTGATCCTATGCGACACACCACCTCGCGAAGACCTGCAAGCCTTCTTCGAGCAACTTAGCCTATGCGGTGTCGAGTGTATAGAGGAGAGTGAGAAAATAGGCGAAGGGGTCCGTAAAAATACTCGTATTACTCGAACGGCTGATTTGCGTGCCGTGTCTATCTCGACGGCACCGCATCCGGGTTTCGCAACAGACCTGCAGGCGCAATTTACCGCCGCAATGTGCTTCGCAGCTAGCTCGCAGGGACAAGTCGTGATCACAGAAAATGTCTTCGAAAATAGATTCAGGCATTTGCTAGAGCTACAGCGTATGGGCGCGAAAATAGATTTGCGCGGGCGGAGCGCATATCTATCTCCGCAAGGAACTTTGCGGGGTGCCGCCGTTAGAGCATCCGACTTGCGCGCTTCCTTCTCGCTAGTTATAGCAGGCTTGGCAGCGCAAGGCACGACTACAATCTCTGAACTGCATCATCTAGATCGAGGCTACGAAAGCATCGAGGCAAAGCTGTCGGCTTGCGGCGCCAGCATAAGGCGAATCGAGGCTAAAAAAACAAAGGCTACTGAAAGCATAAATACTGAAAGCATGGCGATAAGTCGTGAGCCGCAAAGAACAGGAAACAGCATAGAAAAAATTGCCTCTATCGCCTCATGAACAAGACTGGCGATGTTAATCGTAAGGATATTCCAGAAGATAGTCCGAAGCAGCAGGGTGCAATCGACAAGCAAGCCTCAAAGCCGCTACGCCTGCTCGCGCAAAATAGCGAGGATTTTCGTATTCTATCCGGTCTGTTGCAGGACTCGGTACTCGTTCCAGCCAACGTGCGTTGGCAAAAGAAAGCCAACCGTTTTACCATGCCGCTCAGCAGGTTTTGTTGGGAGCTCGTAGAGCAGTCGAGTAGCTCATTCTTTCGCATCGCAAGTTGTCTTGTCGTCGAAGGAGTCGAGCGTGCGCAACAACGTGGGTTCAAAAAAGGCGCGCAGGCAGAGGTCGTAAACCTCCTCGCCTGCGAGTTGCTCGCAACAGGTGATTTGCGCTTTACTTTCTCCGCCGAGGCAGAGCTATGCCTATTCGGTGCGCGGGAGGAAGCAACCCCGCTACTCGCGCGGCTGACCGACATCGGCGAGGTGCAAGAAGCGCAAAGCATTCCTCAACATAGATTGTAGACGAACAATAAGCCCGATAGCCCATCCCCTATAACCCATCCCCTATAACCCATCCCCTATAACCCATCCCCTATAACCCATCATTCGGCTTTGCTTTTGCCTGTTCTCTCTCTTGTTTAATTCTTTGTAAGATCGCCTCGTGTTCTTCGACCTTGGCAAAGCG
>JABABG010000047.1 GCA_014238315.1 Alphaproteobacteria bacterium | reverse complement strand
CTCTACGCGAGGGCTGGTCAACACTCTACGCGAGGGCTGGTCAACACTCTACGCGAGGGCTGGTCAACACTTGTAGCAGATTTAACCCAGCCCTAGCCTTGACTTCGTTGGCAGACTCTACGATATAAACTCTATGGCATAAACTCTATCGCTATTAAAAAAGCGATCGAAAATAGATATAATAATTCTCGCATAAATTTTTTGGTCTTTTATGAGCTCAACGCCCCCCCTGCACGGCACAACAGTTATATGCGCTCGCTACGATGGTAAGGTCGCGATAGCTGGCGATGGGCAGATCACGCTCGGTAGCACGATTGTAAAGGCAAACTCTCGCAAGATTCGCAAGGTTGGTGGCGGCATCGCGATCGCCGGCTTTGCCGGAGCGACCGCAGACGCGCTAACCCTTTTTGAGCGATTGGAGGGTAAGCTAGAAAAATACCCGATGCAAATAAAGCGAGCAGCCGTCGAGATGGCAAAAGACTGGCGAACCGACCGCTACCTAAGGAAGCTGGAGGCGATGATGGTGGTCGCAGACAAGCAGGTCGATTTGCTAATCTCAGGCAACGGAGATGTTGTCGAAAGTGAGGATGGGTTGCTCGCGATAGGCTCCGGCGGGGCATTCGCGCTCGCTGCCGCGCGCGCATTCAGAGTTGAGTCCGACCTTGAGCCTGAGGCTCTCGCTCGAAAGTCTGTCGAGATAGCAGCCGGAATCTGCATATATACCAACGAACAGATTTCAATCGAGACCCTATGACGCAATTTTCTCCGCGCGAGATAGTCTCTGAACTAGATCGCCACATCGTCGGACAAGACGAGGCTAAACGCGCGGTTGCCATAGCTCTGCGCAATCGCTGGCGCCGTCAGCAGATAAAGGACGAAACCTTGCGCGAAGAGATACAGCCGAAGAATATCCTGATGGTCGGTCCTACCGGTTGTGGCAAAACCGAGATAGCTCGCCGCCTCGCGCGCCTATCGCATTCTCCTTTCATAAAGGTCGAGGCTACTAAGTTTACCGAAGTCGGATATGTCGGTCGCGATGTCGATCAGATAGTGCGCGACTTGCTCGAAGCAGCGCAGCATATGACGCGCGAAGAGCACCGTCGGTCGGTGCACGCGCAAGCAGAGCTGCTGGCGGAAAAACGGCTGATCGAGGCTCTGCGCGCGGGTGCTGGAAAGGGTAGGTCGGAACAGGAGGTGCGCGAACGCTTGCGAGATGGTGCTTTGCAAGAGCAAATAGTCGAGATAGCACTGAGCGCGCCCGCGCCAAACTTTCCATCCTTCAACTTAGGCAATGGCGGAATGCAGTTGGGAGCTGTAAATATCTCGGAAATGCTTGGTAAGGCGATGGGCTCGAGCGCGCCGCAGCAGAAGCAGTCGATGTCTGTGAGCGACGCCACTCCGATATTGATAGCCGAGGAAAGCAACCGATTGCTCGACGACAATCGCATAACTCGTGAGGCGATCGAGAAGGTCGAGCAAAACGGAATAGTCTTCATCGACGAGATGGATAAAATTTGCGCGCGTAGCGAAGGGCGCGCTGGTGGAGTAGGAATCGAGGTTTCGCGCGAGGGGGTGCAGAGGGATTTATTACCGCTAATCGAGGGGACTACCGTCTCAACTAAATACGGACCCGTCAAGACCGATTACATTCTCTTCATCGCCTCAGGCGCGTTCCACATGGCAAAACCCTCCGACCTGCTGCCAGAGCTACAAGGACGCTTGCCGATAAGGGTTGCCTTGAATGCTCTTTCTAGAGACGATTTTATACGAATCTTGGTCGAGCCAGAGAGCAGTCTGGTCAAGCAATATATCGCCTTGCTAGAAACCGAGGGCGTTACAATCGAGTTCCCCGACAAGACTATCGGTAGTATCGCCGACCTCGCCGTGCAGATGAACAACACGGTCGAGAATATCGGCGCGCGCCGTCTCTATACAATTATGGAGAAGTTGCTCGAAGATATAAGTTTCCGAGCCACAGACATGCGCGACAAAAAGCTCGAAATAACAACAGAGATGCTAGAAGAAAAACTGCGTCCGTTGCTCGAAGATAACGACCTATCGCGCTTTATCCTCTAATACCTATTGCTTGGAAGTTACTTGGAAGGCAGGCGGCTAGAGTATCTAGAATAGGAGGTAGATAGCGGTAGCGACCAACGCCAAGGCGATCGAGATGTTAAATACGCGCATCGCTTTGGGGCGTTGCAAAAATCTCTGCAGAGCTTGTCCGAAGCCAGCCCATAGGGCGATGCACGGAATGACGACGATACCCGCCGTAAGCGCGATTACGCTCGCTACAACTAGAAGCGATTCTCTTTCTTGCGGTAGGAACAGCACTGCTACAGTCGATACAAAAACCCAGGCTTTCGGATTGACGAACTGAAACAAAACAGCCTCGATGAAGTATAGGGGTCTGCCGCCGTTCTTCTTGCCAGACGCGACTTTCGAGCCCACTATGCGATAGGACAAATAGATAAGGTAGAGAAAGCCAGCCACCTTGAGTAGCGTTTGTACCTCTGGGTAGCGTAGGAATAACTCACCGAGACTCAGACAGGTCGCCAGCACCTGCAGGATGTGCCCGCAGGCGATGCCCAGCATATGCGGGATCGTGCGAGCAAAGCCGTAATGGACGCCAGAGGCTGTCAGCATAACATTATTTGGTCCGGGCGTTGAGCCCATCAAGACGCAGTACAGCGCGAGTGCTAGAAAGTCGATCACGAGGGTTGGGGGGCTGTTGTTATCGGTTAGGTAGACGCTTGGCTATTCAAAATTATTACGCAAGATTATTACGCAAGATTATTACGCAAGATTATTACGATTGACGTTTTGCCATAGCTTTGAGCGAGAATCTGCTCAAAATAGTTTCATAACCCTGTTGCGGATTCCTAGGGATTAGCAACGATATGCAAAACGATAGCACCGCGAGTAGCGAGCCTACTATGAATACAATCTCTGGCGAGACTAGCCATACGAAGCCTAGCGTTACCGGTAGTATGACGGCTGCTATGTGGTTTATCGAAAAGCCTACCGCCGCCGAAGCAGAGACATGGCTAGGCTTGGCGATGCGGTGAAAGTAGCTATTCATCGCAATCGCTAGCGAGAAGAAGATATGGTCTAGCAAGTATAGCGCGCCAGCGACACGAGAATTCTCGACGATAACATAGCCTGCGAACACGAAGATTAGACCGCCGTATTCCAGTAGCAACGCGTTGCGCTCGCCCCATTTCTCTATCAGGCGTCCAGCGTGCGGAGCGAGCCAGATTTGCAGTAGGTGGTTTACCAGAAATAGCAACGCTACCTCCGACACACGATAGCCGAAACGCTCGACCATTAGGAAGCCCGCAAACACAACGAAAATTTGCCTGCGCGCGCCACTCATAAGAGTAAGTACGTAGTAGAGCCAGTACCTTTTACGCAAGATCGGTTTTTTGTTCTGTTTGACCTTCGTTGCAACATCTGGAAAGGCGAGGAAGACGAAGACAGCTATGCACAGCGTTACGCTACCGCACATGATGTAGAGGTACTTATAATCGAGCCCTAGCTGCTTGCTCGCAAACCATAGTAGTGCGAGTACGCTCGCGGCTCCTAGCGACTTTGCTCCGAGCTGTCTGCCTAGCTTGCGCGCCGACTGGCTACTTTTAAAATTACCCCAGACCGCCGCTAGCTGCATTGCCTCGAAGTAGTGGAAGCCGATGCTCATCAGGACGGTCGTAACATATAGTCCTAGCGTCGAGGGGAAGAAGCCAGTGCTAGCAACCATAACCGCGAGAAGGGTGAGCGATAGCAGAGCTAATCTACCCTCGCGGATGAAGAGTAGCAGGAACACCGCCGTGAAGGCGAGAAAGCCGGGTATCTCGCGCAGGGTCTGCAGGATGCCTATCTCGCGTCCGCTGAAATTGGCAACCTCGATAGAGAAGTTATTTAGCAAGCCCATCCAGCCGTAGAATGAAAACGGCATGGCAAAGGCGAGTAGCCTTATGCGATTCTCGGTCGTATACCAATTGTTATGCGGGGCTGAAGTCGTGGGCATGCTGTTCTTATAATACAGAGTGGCAATGTCTGCATTAACTAAAGACGCTCTTACCTCGCTGTGCGAACGCGAAAACCGCGCGCGCTAGGGGATGCGCTTGAATATACGCTTGAATATCCTTTTGAGTATCCTCTTGAGTATTCTCTTGGATATAGCACGAGCGCGTGTGCGGCTCGTAAGCTAGAAACAGGTAATTCATACTTGTCATAGTCATACTTGTCATAGTCATACTTGTCATAGCCGTATTTGTCGTGCGTAGCCTTGTCATAGCTAGCAGAGCCGTAGCTAGTCGTGCTGTAGGTAAAAGAGCGACAGCCAGAGTTAGAGCCGTTAGAGCCGTTGGGATTGGGAGGCTTGTCTCGCGGATTCTTATATGGCTCTTGTTGTTCGCAGGTGAAGGTTACACGCGAGTGCTCGGTTTTGTTTCTCCCCTTGTTTCTACTCTTGTTTTTATTCTTGCTTCTCCCCTTATTTTTACTCTTGCTTCTATCTTGGACCCCGTTTTTTTCTCCCCCCTCCCCATTGTCGCTCGCTACCAGCCGAGAGGATATTTCTAGGACGCCGCCACGCGCGATGATGCGGCAAGAATAATCACCCCGCCGCTTGTCGTTCTCGCAACGGAATACGCCGTCCTCGCCGTCTATCCATATTCCGCCCTTGCCCGCAAACTCGTTGGCATTGGCGGTATATCGACTAGAGCCGCCAATATACCTAATCCACTGACGATACTCGAAACTATTCTGCCAGCCGCCGAAACGCCAGTATACCCCGCTGTAGTCTCGTAGCCAGAGGCTCCGAGAATCTCCGCCGAAAATAGCAAGCGGCGGTGGCGATTTCTGCATTATAACCACAGCGCAAAAACAGGCGAAGAAGCCGAGCAACAACAATCTCCTCCTGCGCAAGGAAAAGACGATGAGGAAAAGACCAGCCGCAGATAAGTATAAAAAACTCGGAGGCGGTTTCGCTAGCAACAACACCGAGTTATCTAGCGATGAAACCCAGTCGGCGATAGTCCGTATCCATATTATGCCGAAGCCCATGATTTTCAGCGTGACAGACTCTAGCCCGAAAGGCATCAATAGCAGAGACACCGCGCCGAACGGTAGCACCACTAGACCTAATATAGGAACCACTAGTACGTTAGATAAAAGTCCGTATTGCGCGATGCGTCCGAAGTGATAGACGACAAATGGAGCGGTAGCGAGGCTCGCAATCAGGGTGGTCGTGAGAAGGAGGAACAACGCTTGCAGGTGAAGTTTGCCTAGTATCGCGTTATGCCTAGTCTTAGTAAAAACTTCGTAGAAGGCAACGAGGCTGGCGGCGGCGGCGAAGGACATCTGAAATCCTGCCTGCGCGATGCTCTCTGGGCGTAGGGCTAGGATTAGCAAGGCGGCGAGGGCGACTACGCGGAGGGATATAGCCGACCTATCGCATAAAACTGCGCATAGCACCAAACCGCTCATTATGAAGGCTCGTTGGGTCGGCACGCTCGCACCAGCTAGTAGCATATAGCAGAAGGCGGCGGTGAGTGCTGTAGTCGCTGCTATCTTTTTGATGGGCTGGCTTTGGCATATATTCGGCAGCAATGTGCTCGCTCGGCGCAACAGAATAAATGTCCCGAAAGCAAATAAACCTAAGTGCAAGCCAGAGATTGCCAGTATATGCGCAAGACCAGCGTCACGAATTCGTTGCAATTCCGCACGCGCCATCGAGTCTCGTTCGCCTATCAGCAACGCGCGAGCAATGGGTGCCTCGCTGCCCATACCACGATCGAGCCTCTCGCCGATGCTCGTTCTTAGGCGTGCGAGTAAGAGGGCGGGCGAGCTCTTGCTTTTGTTATCCGCTTGATTACCCATTTGGTTACCCGCTTGATTACCCATTTGGTCGGGTTCATCGTGAGTTGCGTGAATCTCCTTCACGGCTCCGTAGGCGTCTATCTTTATAAAACGAGCGTGTTGCTGGAAGTCGAAGCTCGATGGTAGCAAGGGTTTCGAGGGGGCTAAAAGGCTTGCGGTGAGGGTAATCCTCTGCCCTATCTTAGGTAGTTGATAGCCTCCATAGCGTAGCGAGATTCTCTGGGGAAATTGCTCTGGCGGGCTATTGGATTTTTGGCGGCTACTACTGTTCGAGCTCAAGTTTGAGGGCAGGCTTATTTCGTCTAAGATGATGCGCGCCCTGCCCGCGCGTCCGCGTAGGCTGCGTACGCGCGCCGAGAAGGTTATCTCGTCTATAGAGTCGAGTAGTAAGTGATCGCCCGTGCTTTGCTCGCGCCAGTCCATGCGTAGAAAGCCGAGCGCGAAGAATAGGCAGAGTAGAAAAAGGGCTGGCGAGATTGAAGCTAGTATACGAGCGCGGAGTAAATATATGGCTACACCTATCACTGCGGTTATTACGGCGGTTATTACCGGGCCTATGCTTATACTTGTGCCTATACTTGTGCTTATACCTAGATTCAGGTTCTGGCTTGTCGTTGCTAGGCTGGTTAGGATACCGCCCGCGAAACCGCACAGAGCCCAGACCAGCTCGTCTATCGCGTGGCTCTTGGCTCGGCTGTTTGTCTTCGCCTCTGCCACGGCTCGTCTATTCCTCTTGCGCCGCCTCTATTAGCTCCTTGACGCGCGCGAGGGGATGGTCGCGTTGCTTTAGTAAATCGTCAAGAGACGCATGAAGAGGCGCATGATCTGGTGATTGATAGTCTGGCGATGCCTCTCGTGTTTTTTCCCTATTCGCTTCCTCTAGTGCGAACAGCAAGGGAAAGGGGTCGTGCAAGGCTCTGCGCTCGCAGCGCGAGAGCGTTGCGAGAGCCTCTGGTGCCGACTGGCTCAAGGTTGGCAGACGCGCTGGTTCGCTGCAGAAAAGACGGTCGCCGTATAGAGAAAAGGCAGAAAGCAGAAACCTGCCTAGCGGCATAGCCCGTAGGGGCGAGAGGTCGAAGGCGGCGAGGTCGAGCAGGACGCGGCGGTGGGCAAAGGTTAGTTCCGCGGCGAGCGAAAGGCTGTTGTGGGATTGGTTATCGGCTTGGTTATCGGTTTGGTTACGAGCTTGGTTATTGGTTTGGGTGTAAGATTGGGTTTCAGAGCTGCTTGCAGAACTGCTCGCTAGATAGAAAAGTATCGAGTGAGGTACCATCAGCGCGTCTGGTGCAAGCAAGCTATGTACACTTGCGTTTAGGTGGAAAGGGCGCGCTGTGCGATGCAGAAATACGCCTAGTAGCTGTCCTTGTTCTTGCGTACCGTCTTGCTCGAAGTGGATGCCTGCGCTCGTCAGGCATTGCAATAGTGCCTCGCGAGTACTTACCCGTTTGCGCGACTTGCCGTGCTCTATCTCGTTTAGCGTTGCTATCGACAAGCGGGCAGCGCGCGCTAGCTCGCCCTGCGTTATGTACAATAATGCGCGAGCGGCACGAATCTGTGCGCCGAAATTTTCGTCTTCGCTAAAATGCACCAGCAACTCTCAAGCTCAATATAATATAGACGCCAACCTAGACTATAGACCTAAACTATAGCTGCTTGCATAAATAAGGACAAAGAGTTCATAGAGATGGCATAAGCCTGCGCTCGCTGTCGGCTCCCATAGCTTGATATTAGCTGCCAAAATAACTATATTAGCAGTGTAGTGGTGGCACATAATTGTTGGGAGTTGCTTTGGCTACTATCAATCTAGCTTGCTCGAAGGGGCACGATTTTGAAGCGTGGTTCCGCTCGCTCTCCGATTTTGAGAAGCAGCGCGGGGCGTTGCTCGTTGCTTGCCCTTGGTGTGGAGATCACGAGATAGAGCGCCGTCTCAGCGTGCCGAATGTTATTAGCACTTCGCGTAGGAAGAATTCGCGCACGCTCGCAGCTCTAGAGGCTATGGCAAAGGGTGAGCTAAGCGGTGAGGCAAGGAGAGAGCTAAGCGGTGAGCTAAGCAGGGATAAGGATAATGCTACCAGAGATAGTGCCCCCAGAGGGAATTCTGATAGGGGCGCATCTAGCGATTTTGCAAATGGCGATTCGCAAAGTAGCGATAGCTCCCTAGCCGCCTCCCCACCGATGCTAGCCTTCGCCCAAAAACTACGCCGCATGCACGCCTTCGTAGAACAGAACTGCGACGATGTCGGCGAAAAGTTCGCCGAAGAGGCACGGCGTAGGCACGAGGAAAAATTATTAGCAGAGGTCGAAAACCGCAACAGTAAGGGTAAGGGCAATCGCAACATCCGTGGCATCCGCGGCAAAGCATCCATCGACGAGGTGCGTAGCCTGCACGAAGAAGGCATCGAGGTAACAGCCCTCCCGCCCTTGCCTGGCTCTTATAACTAGCTACTTGTCGCTAGTTAAACTTTGTCGCTAGTTTCTGCCCGCGTGCGGGAAGTTGAACTCCGCCTTACCCTTCTCACCTTTCTCGACCCAGCGTGCTGTAACAGTTTTAAGCTTGGTGTAGAAATGCACCGACTCCGGTCCGTATATTCCATGCGCGCCGAACAGCGAGCGTTTCCAACCCCCGAAGGAGTGGAAGCCTACCGGCACCGGAATGGGCACATTGACACCGACCATCCCGATGCTAACGCGTTCGATAAAGTTGCGAGCAGCCGCGCCATCGCGGGTGAAGATGGATACGCCATTGCCTAGCTCGTGTTCGTTGATAAGCGTAATCGCCTCTTCGAGCGAGCCAGCTCTCAGCACGCACAAGACGGGACCGAATATCTCTTCTTTATAGATGCGCATATTGGGCGCAACGCGGTCGAATAGGCTAGCGCCTAGAAAGTAGCCGTTCTCGTATTCACCAGCGAGCGTAAAGTCTCGTCCGTCTACGACTAGCTCTGCTCCTTCCTCGACGCCGATTTCTATGTATCCGACTACTTTCTCCTTATGCTGTTTGCTAATCAGCGGTCCCATTTCTGATTTTGCGTCGCTTGCGGGTGCGATATGTATTTCCCTAGCCTTTTTGCTAAGGCTCGCTACGAGCCTATCCGCCATCTCATCGCCAATCGGCATCGCCACGGATATAGCCATGCAACGCTCCCCCGCGGCACCATAAGCAGAGCCGAGCAAGGCATCAACGGCTCGCTCGCTGTCTGCGTCTGGCATAACGACCATGTGATTTTTCGCCCCACCCAGAGCCTGCACGCGCTTTGCGAAACTACAGCCAGTCTTATAGACATATTCGGCAATCGGCGTAGAGCCTACGAAGCTCACCCCTGCCACTTTCTCGGCAGAGAGCAGGGCATCGACCGCCTCCTTATCGCCTTGTACGACGCTAAAGACTCCGCGCGGGAAGCCAGCCTGCTGGATAAGGTCGTGCAGGAATAGAGACGCAGAGGGGTCGCGTTCCGAAGGCTTGAGGATGAAGCAATTGCCGCAAGCCAAGGCGTTGGCTAACATCCATAGGGGGACCATCGCTGGAAAGTTAAAAGGTGTGATGCCAACGCATACTCCTAAAGGTTGCAGCAACCCATAGCTATCGACTAGTTTGGCGACGTTCAGGCTATACTCGCTTTTCAGGATATGCGGGATACCGCAGGCGAAGGTAACCGGCTCGATACCGCGAGATATCTCTCCCAACGCATCGTCGTGCGTTTTGCCATGCTCACGCGAGATGATCTCAGCGAGCTTTTCTTTATTTTCCTCCAACAATCCTCGCAGACGAAACATCATGTTCGCGCGTTCTACCGCTGGCATCGCCCCCCACCCTTCTTGCAATGCGGCTGCCTTCGCAACTGCATCGAGAACATCGCTTTGCGATGCTAGCTCAACCTCGCCTATCTGCTCACCGCTTGCGGGGTTGAAAACTGGTGAGGTGCGAGAGCTAGTGCTGTGGTAGACATCGCCGCCGACCATACTTTTGACTTTATACATGGTTTACTACTCCCTACTTTCTTCGTTTTTACTATCCTCGATGTTATCGCCTAGCATCTTATATCTGCGATTAGCGTAGAGCAATGGTGTTGCTTGCGCGTTGAGGGTGATGCTACGCACCTCGCCGAGAATCACTTCGTGGCTCTGCCATACGAGAGTCTCTTTTACCAGACAATCGAACGATGCCAGCGCGCCTTTCAATAGCCATACATCGTTTTTGTTTCGTATCCACTCTCCGTGCTCAAATTTATTGTCGGAGTCGCTGTTTTTTTGACCTTGCGAGGCTGAGGCAGCGAAGACTCTTGCTAGCTCTCGCTGGTCTTTGCTGAGAGAGTTTATCGAAAAAGAGCCGTTGGCACGAACGGCTCTACAGGCAGAAGTCGTGCGTTGCAGGCATATTAGTAGCGAGGGGGGTTGTTCCGCAGAGACTGGCGAGAGCGTATTTACAGTCGCACCTGCGCGTCCGCCTACCCCGTCCGTTGCGACTATGGCAACCGAGGCGGCTATGCGGCTCATCGCGTCTAGGAATGGTCGTTTTAACGAGGACAATTGGCTGCCTTTTTGTTTGTGCCCATTTTATCTATGCGCGAGGACTATAGCTCCTGAAGAGTATAACGCTTAAGGCTGTAATTTCTAAAGACTACAAAATTCTCTCTAAATATCCAACCATCGCGCTACGGGTCTGCTAGCAGGGTGCTAGAAATGCAGGGTGCTAGAAATGCAGGGTGCTAGAAATGCAGGGCGCTAGAAATGCAGGGCGCTAGAAATGCAGGGCGCTAGAAATGATAGGTTTGTGGTAGGTGGGGGAGTTGTAAAAAAAATAAAAATTATTAAAAAAGGTTGCTTTTTAATCTATTTTTTCGCATATTGTGGGTGTAGTGATTCGCGGCAGAAGACCGCGATTACAGAAGGGCTAGAGCGAGCAGAAGGATTCGCTGCTCTTTGCGGTAATGGGGATTGCCTCCAAAACGGCTAGATAATAATTGGTTTATTTTAACAACTGCTCTTTAGCGGCGGCGTGAGCTTTGAGGTTCTCTTTGTGCCTTGCTCTGCCATCTTCTGGCGGGCAGTTATTAGTGCGGCTCTTTTAGGGCAAAATATTTGGTTTTATGGAGGAATAAATGGACAAGCAATCACAAAAATCGATAGGGGTGAAAGAGGGAGTGTCTTACGACGAGAAAACTTTGGCGGAGCAGGGTTTGGTGGAAGAGAGCTTTTCTGCCGAGAGCTTGCACGCTAGTGTTGAGCCTTCTGTAACAGCCTCGTCTGAGGCAGCTTCGTCTGCGTCTGGCGGCAAGGGGTATTTCATGTATGGTGCTACGGACAAAATGTTTAGCGATAGTTCGGCTGCATTAAGCTCGTCTGGTACAGCCTCGTCTGCGTCTGGCGGTAAGGGATATTTAATGCACGGTGCTACGGACAAAATGTTTAGCGATAGTTCGCCTGCCTCATGCTCGTCTGCATCAGACGAGTCTGCATCAGACGAGTCTGCGTCAGACGAGTCTGCGTCTTTTGCTGGCGATAAGGTTGGCTTTGTCGGCGCGCGCGAGGGCTCTGTGGAGGTTATCCGCTATGGTCAGTGTGTTACTTTACATAAAGGCGATGCCATTTTGCTCAAGGACATCGTTGTTACTGGCGATGAATCTGGTGCGTTCTTGCGCTTCACCGATAGCAAGATAATGCACCAGACTTTGCGTTTGGACGAAGAGCAGAGTGTCTCGATAGAGGATTTTCTCGTCAAGGCTCTTGATGATAGTTCTGTCTCTCAAGGCGATGTTTTAGATACGAACTGGCAGGTAGCTGATGGCTCGGTGGTTTTGCTTCCCTTTAGCGATGATTTTTCCATTAGCGATGGTTCTGGCTCTGCTAGGGGTAGACTTTTGCAAGACCTAGGTTCGTCTGATGCGGCTTCGTCTGAAAATACTTTTGCTTCACGCGAAGGGTTTTTGCAGTCTGCGAGCTCGCGCTTTAGCGAGCCTCAGGCGGGGAATGGGTCTGATTTAGACTATTACTCCTACGCCTACCAGCAAGAATTTTCGCCAGGGAATACTCAAGGGGATACTCAAACTCAAGGGAATACTGAAGGGGATACGCAAGGGGATTCTCAAGGGAGTTTGCAAGAGCAACTAGCGCAATATGGTTCTGCTTCCGAGGACTTTGTAGCTGAGGCAGCCTCCGAACCCGCCTCGCAAGATTTTCCTTCGCAAAGTTCGCCTCCATCTAGCTTCGGGTCGCCATCAGGCTCGCCTGCTGTTCCGTCTGCAGAAGAGCTAGCTCGTTTGGCAGAGGAGCAAGTTCGCGCGCAACAAGCAGCCGAGGATCAGGCTCGCGCGCAACAAGCGGCCGAAGAGCAGGCTAGCGCACAACAAGCAGCCGAAGAGCAAGCTCGCGCGCAACAAGCAGCCGAAGAGCAGGCTCTTGCGCAACAAGCGGCCGAAGAGCAGGCTAG
>JABABG010000037.1 GCA_014238315.1 Alphaproteobacteria bacterium | reverse complement strand
TGGAGAAGACGAGCTTGTAGGTGGCGATGGCAACGACAAGCTTTATGGCGATGCGGGAGAAGACGACCTATACGGCGGCAGTGGTAAGGACCAGTTATTTGGCGGCATTGGCGATGATTGGCTTGAGGGCGGAGCTGGCGATGACACTTTGTTTGGTGAAGATGGTATAGATACGCTTTATGGTGGAGCTGACAGCGACTCTCTTTATGGTGGAGCTGGCGATGATACGCTCAATGGCGGAGCTGGCGATGACACTTTGTTTGGCGACGATGGTACAGATAAAATTGATGGAGGCGATGGTATAGATACTCTTTCGTATGCTTCATCGACATTAGGAGTTAGCCTAGACCTCTCGGATATTATCGATGGCTATGCGCGAGGCGGTTTTGGGTATGCTACTAAAGATTTAGTAAAGAACATCGAAAACCTTGTTGGCTCTGATTTTACTGACACTTTAACAGGCGGAGCTGCTGCGAACGAAATCCGTGGCGGAGCTGGCACTGATCATCTTTATGGTGGAGCTGGCAATGACATCCTCCTTGGTGGTAGTGACAATGATGATCTTTTCGGCAATGAAGGCAACGACGATCTTTTTGGCAATGAAGGTGATGACACTCTCGAAGGAGGGGATGGAGCGGATAACCTTATTGGTGGAGCTGGTGAGGACATACTAAGAGGAGGAGATAACTCTGAGATTGGCACATTTGATATGGCGGTCTACAGTGACTCTAACGAAGGTGTGGATGTAAGGCTTCGTGGGCTTAGCGAGGCTCGTGGTCGTGGTGGTGATGCGGATAGAGACACTCTAATCGGCATAGAAGGTATCGAGGGTTCAGAATATAGAGATTTTCTCTATGGTGACGATTTTTCCAACCTGCTTCGTGGCAACGGAGGCGTAGATCAACTCCGTGGTTATGATGGGGATGATTATATTTACGGTAATGCTGGCGCAGACGTGCTTCGCGGTGGCGACGGAGCTGACGAGCTTTATGGCGGCGCTGATGACGACAAACTATACGGCGGAGCTGGTAATGACATCCTTAATGGAGGCGAGAGTAGCGATGACTACTATTTCTATGCTTCTGATAGCGAAGATGAGGATAGGATCGTCGATGCGAGTGGCGTTGAAGAAGAGGTTTTCTTCCGCTCTGATGAGGATGAGGAGTTTGTTGCTCTTGATGATTCTTACTATCCTTGGTCTTTTTCTCGTATTGAGGATGAGGAGGGGGATCACTTATCGATAACTGCCATGACTTATAATGGAGATGCACATACTGTAATCATCGAGCATTACTACTCCCAAGATCGGATTGATAGTTTTTCAATTTACTACAACGACTTTGAAGGTGGTGTCGATTCTCTTATCGAAATTCCTACCATAACTTGATTTACCTTTTGTTCTGTATTGAGCGCAACTGGCTATTTTCTTGCTTGGCGGGACTTGACAACACACTTTGGGGTTGCCTAGGCAATAACTTTTTTCGAGTGAGGTGTTGTAAGGTGCGGTATCGTAGGTGTATAAATAGTGGAAAGTTTTTCTAAAAATGCTTGCGCAAAGGGGTAGGGTATGGCACTATGCCGCGAGTGTTTTGTAGGAATCCTAACACCTAGAGTGAAACTGTTACGGAGTGATGCTATTATGATAACTTTAGACAAAATTACGACTAATTGTCTGTTCAACGAGCAGGCTTGGCGTTTACCATTTTTCAAAAAACTAGTATTAATTGTGGGCTCTAGTGCTTTGCTTGCTTTTTCCACGAGTGCTTTTTTGTTGCCTGGAGAAGCTAGCGCCCAGATGAAGGTTGAAAAGCCTGCTGACTTTCCGACTCGCCCGATCACGATGATTGTGCCTTACGGAGCCGGCGGTGGTTCTGACCAACTAGCGCGAGCCATGGCAAAATCCATGGGAATTGTTGCTGACATTCAATTTCAAGTTGTCAACAAGCCTGGCGGCGGAGGCACATCTGCTATCCCAGACTTTATGTTGGCTCCACCTGATGGCTACACTATGCTGGAGCATATAGATAATGCTGTCTCTGCTTTTGCTAAGGGTGACATTAAAGAGAACCCTGCGCGTGATTGGGTTCCTATCTGTACGACCCAGATCACTTTTAGCCAAGTTTATTCTCGTAGCGATGACAAACGCTTCTCTGATTGGGATGATGTAGTAGCTTATGCGGAGAAGAACCCGAACAAGTTGACGATAGCTAACGTTGGTAAAGTTGGTTCGATGGAAGTTATTGTTATGAATCAAGTCGAGGGTGCTTTGGGCATAAAGTTTAAGCAGATTGCCTTCGACAAACCTGCGGAGCGTTACGGCGCGTTGATCGGCAAGCAAGTGGACTTGCTGTTCGAGCAACCCGGCGATGTAAGGAGCTTCTTGGATGCGAATAAGATGAAGCCATTGCTGACATTTTTCGACAAGCGTCCATCTGCCTTTTCGGATGTACCGACTCATATAGAGAAGGGAGCTAAGTTCAAACCCTTGACTCGCTTTCGCGGTTTTTATGTCAGGAAGGGCGTGCCACGCGACCGCCTAAAGTTTCTGCAGGAAGCCTGCGCTGCTGCGTTTGAAGAAGAGAGCTATGCAGCTTTCAACAATAAGAAATATATGCACTTGATCGACAGCTATCGGGACACAGCGGGTTCCGTGAAGTTGATAAAGGGAGCTGTTAAAATATATCGTAAGATGTACAAACAGCTAGGCATATAGAGTTGCTTTTCAAAACTATGAGGCCATACTTGGGCTATAATCCTCTTCCTGCGCTCTTTGTTATTTGCGGGTAGGGGTGGTGAATAGGCTCACTCGGCAACGGAGTTTAGCATGAGGGGTGATCGCAGGGTCGCCCCTCTAGCCGAGTGGCTTTTTTGGACTATCTTGGTTGCTGTTTTATGGTCGCAGACCGCTAGATTTTCTCAACCGATTGCTAATTTCCGTTTTGGCGCGGATGGTTGGCCGAAGGTAGTTTTGCTCTGCTTGTGGCTTGGGGCTACTTTTCAGCTGGTTTTGTCTTTGCGAAGCATAGGACAAGAGGAAAAATTTGCAAAAAAGGTCAAGGCAAAGAAAAGCGGTGAGGCTAAGGGTAGGGTATGGCTCTATCGGCTTGTCTTTTCCAAGCAAAATTGGCGAGTTGCTGGCATTTTTCTAGTTCCTCTACTTTACTTGTGGCTTATACGCCGTATGGGGTTTTTCGTAGTAACGCCTTTTTTTGTTATGCTGTACCTTTGGATTTTAGAGGTGCGTCGGTGGGATTATTTAATTGCGGTTAGTTTTAGTGTTTACGCGCTGGTGCTTTTGATTTTCACCCGTCTTTTTTATGTTGCCCTACCTGTCGGCAGTTGGCATTGGGGCTACGAGGTCAACCATTACATTATAACGTTAGTTAGGCTTGGTCTTTAGTTTGAGCTTTAGCTATTTTGATCAGCTTTCAAGGAAACGATAGAGTAATAATATATGGTAGATTTTTTGGCAGGCACGCTAGCACTTTTTGGTGATGTGCATACTTTGTTAATTTTTATAGCGGCTCTTCTGGGAGGCATGCTTTTTGGTGCTATTCCTGGTGTTAACATGCTCACCCTTGGCGCGGTTGTTCTGCCTTTTACTATTTCGATGCAACCAGAGCATGCGATCATGCTATTCGCGGTGATTTATTGCTCTGGTGTTTTTGGAGGAGCGATCACGGCTATTCTTTTTAACATTCCTGGTGCTCCTGAGAACGCGCCGACTTGTTTTGATGGTTATCCTATGACGCAGAAGGGTCAAGCGGGTAAGGCGATTGGAGCTGCGGTTGCTTTTTCAGCCTTAGGCGGAGTTGCTTCTGCTATTTTGATGATGTCTGCGACTCCACTTATAGCGGAGTGGTCTGTTACCGCCTTTGGTCCTCCTGAGATATTTGCTCTTATTTTTTTTGGACTAGCGGTTTCAGCTTCGCTAGGCGCGAAAACTTTGTGGAAGGGTTGGCTATCTATTTTCATCGGTCTTGCTATAGCGACGATTGGCACCGACCCTGTTGGTGGTATAGCGCGTTTCAATGGATTTAGTATTTTTGGCTTCGAACATAGGTCATACTACTTATCTGCGGGCATCCATTTTATTCCTATTATTTTAGGCTTTTTTGCTGTTTCGGAGGTATTTACCCAAGCGCAGAGTATTGCGACTGGCAGGCGTAAGCGCCCTAAGGCGAGCATGCAGCTTCCTAGTTTTGCAGAGTTTTGGCTTGTTCGCTATACGGCACTGCGTTCGATGGCATTGGGTTTTTTTGCTGGAGTTTTACCTGGGATAGGCGCTACTCTTGCGGCTTTTTTGGGTTACTCGCAAGCGGTTCGTTGGTCGAAAAGGCCTAAGAAATTCGGCACTGGTATTATGGAAGGAGTAGTTGCGTCAGAGACGGCGAATAATGCAGCGACTGGAGCTGCGATGATTCCGCTACTTGCGCTGGGTCTTCCTGGGGGAGCTTTGACTGCGATGATGCTAGGAATTTTCCAAATTCATGGTATGGAGGCTGGACCTCTTATTTTTATTAACTCTCATGATTTAGTTTGGATAACTTTTGCTGCTATGTTTTGGGCGAATGTTGCTATTCTATTTCTTGGCTGGTTGCAAACGAAAACGGTTGTGCATATCCTTCGAGTGCCTTTCCGTTGGCTAGCACCGGGCATTTTACTATTGGCGGTTATTGGTTCTTTTGCTTTGCGCAATTTGATTGTGGATGTTTGGGTAATGTTTTTAGCTGGCATAGCGGGTTATTTTTTACGCCGTACGGGTTATTCTGCACCTGGTATTGTTTTAGGGCTGATTCTTGGACAGCTAGGCGAGTCGGCTTTTGCTAAGTCTATGCAGCTTTTAGATTATTCATTGTTAGGTTTTTCAGGGCGTCCGATAGCTGCGTCTTTGCTTTTGATTGCTTGTGCGATAATTATCTCTGGCATATATCGAGAATTGCGCAAATAGGAGCTTTGATAGTTAGAGTTGGTCGTCGGTGTGACGGTTAGGTCTGGGGTGTAGTGCAGCAACCACCACAAGATTCTCTACAAGATTTCACCAGCGTTGAGGACATTGTTGCTCGCGCTCGTAGTGCGCAACGCTTGTACGAGCTTGCAGGCGATCAGGCTTTGTTTGATCGTATGAGCGAGGCTGTGGCTTGGGGTCTAATGGAGCCTTCCCGCAACCGCGAGCTTTCCGCGTTAGCGGTAGCTGATACTGGCTTGGGTAATGTTGGCGATAAATTTGCGAAGAACTATCGTAAGACGCTTGGTCTTATGAGGGACCTGCGTGGAATATGTAGCTATGGTCAATTTTATGATAACGAGCAAGAGGGCATAGCAAAGTATTTCCGCCCGAAGGGAGTTGTTGCGGCTTTAGTACCTTCGACCAATCCTTTGGCGACTCCGATAAATAACATCGTCAATGCTGTTAAGACTGGCAATTCTATCATAGTTGCCCCTTCACCAAAAGGAGCTTCGGTTTTGCAGAGGCTTTTACGCTATGTGCAAAACGAGCTTTCTGCTGTTTTGCGAGCGCGAAGATTTGAGCATAATCTTGAGTTGAAAGCTCTTGTAGCGAGCGATCTTGTGCAGATGCTACCGCTGCCGCCCAGTAAGGAGCAGACGGCTCGCTTGATGCAACAGGCGGACTTTGTGGTCGCGACTGGCTCGCAAAATAATGTTCGAGCGGCTTGTATGTCTGGCACACCTGCGATTGGCGTTGGGGTTGGCAATGTTGTGGTTATTGTCGATGAGAGTGCGGACTTGGACTCTGCGGCGAGCAAGATTTCGGCGTCGAAGAGCTTTGACAACGCGACTTCTTGCTCTTCGGAGAACGCGCTTGTTGTACTTGATAGCATTTACGATGATTTTGTTGTCGCTTTGAGCAGGCATGGGGGTCTGTTATTGAACGAGGAGCAAGCGCGGCGACTTGTGGCGACGCATTGGCGCGATGGTAAGGTTCAGCCAGAGATGCTAGGAAAGGACATCGAGGAGGTTCTAGCCCAACTAGATT
>JABABG010000081.1 GCA_014238315.1 Alphaproteobacteria bacterium | reverse complement strand
GCCGTATTCGAATAATGTAAATACTATCCAGTCTGCGAGTGTTGCCAATCCTACAGCGCATGGTATTGCGAGTGCTATTATAATCGCGAAGACTTGATTTTGCGTTTTCATCAGCTGTTTTTTTTGTCCTTGCGCCCGCAGCCGAGCTATTTCTGGCAACAACACATTAGCGCTTGCGACGGCGATTATTCCGATCGGCAGCTGCATCAACCTTTCTGCGTAGTATAGGGAGGCTATTGTTCCTTCAGCCATTTTTGAGGCGAAGAATTGATTGACGAGGAATGCTATCTGCACGCAGCTATGCCCGCCTATTGCGGCGGCGAATAGTATCAGGAAGTTTTTGCGGTCTTTTTTTACGATTTGTTTTAAATGACTTTTGTATATATTTGCGCTTGTTGCTATCGGCGATGCGTTAATTTTTCTGCAGGCGAGGAATGCGATCGAGCATTGCAAGATACCGGCTATCAGCAGAGCGTATAACAGCGAGCTGGCTATAGTTATGGGTGCGAGCATTAGTATTGCTGACGGCAAGAGCACCATGATTAGGGAGACGTTGAGTATTGCTGGCATTGCGCCGTATAGGGCGAAGAATCCGTGCGCGCTTAGGATAGCGCATAGTAGTGCGGTTGTTGCTATCAGGGGTAGGTAGAAGATTGCGATTTGCGATAGCTCTACGGCGATGTCGTATTTTTGTTTTACTTGCAGGAAGCCGGCTGCGAGGGTTGCGACTATTTGCGGCATGGCGAACATCATCACGATTGCGATCACGATAGTTGTAGCGAGGAGCATTTTCAGGATCTGGTTTGCGAAGGCGCTAGCAGCGGGAGCGGCTTTATTTTCCGAGTTTTTATTTTGCTTGAGTTTCTGCTGCCTTCTTTTTTCGTATATGGGAATGAACGAGGAAGCCATTGCGCCTTCTGCGAGGACGGCTCTGAAGAGATGCGGGAATCTGTATGCGAAGATGAAGGCGTCGGCGATGTTTGTCGCGCCTAGGGTTATTGCGAGCAGTATATCGCGCAGGAATCCGAAGATTCTACTTATGATGGTCCAGCTAGCGAAGATTGTTGCGGAGCGTAGTAGGGGCATTTTTTGGCGGCGTGGGAGCGGGAGGAGGAAAGGAAGAGGAGGAAAGGAAGAGGAGGTGGAGGTGGTGGTGAGGCTATGAGCTATGAGATGACTTACGAGTTTGCGTCTGTGTGTTTATGTATTCCAAGTAATTTCGTGTCGTTTGGTGTCTTTAGCCGATCAGTATAGCAGTCTGCGATTCATATTGCATGCTAGGGCTGGCAGCATTCGCTGCCCGATAGGCAACAGCTCCTAGTGTTATTAATAATTGTGCGATTAGTAATCAGCGTAATAATTGGCTTAATAATTTAGCGAGCCATTTTCACTTTGCCAGCTTGCAAGCGAGCCTCGTTAAGTTATCAGCTATGGCATCGATACCTTGTTCGGACGATTGAGTTCTATCGCTGTGATGTTTTTTTTTGTTTTTTTTTTGAATTCTTTTTTGGATTATTTTGCAAATTTGTTGCCTGCAAATTTGTTGCCTGCAAATTTGTTGCCTGCAAATTTGCTACTTGCTAAGGCTAAAATCGCCCGAATTTCGTTCCCCCGAAAGCTCGAGATAGTTACGGCTACGCAACGATCGAGTTTAGAAAACGCACAACCGCGCCATTTTGCCGAAAAGTCGTTCAGGCGAGTCCGCAAATTCCTTGCTTAAAAAGCCAGTATTTACGCGGTATTTTTAACGCCAATTTCGACTAGGCAACGACTTTTTTAAAAAAGCGAGTAGGTAAGCCATTTTCGAAAAATTTAGTTTCGGATGCGCAACTATGGCAAAAAGCCTGTAGGTATAGGGTTTTTAGGGTTGGGGGGAAGGGCTGAATTTATAGCTTTTTGCATAAGCAGCCTCCCGAAAGTAGCCTTGTGAGAGCTTAGGTTATGCTTTAGATTTTGCCGAGAGAAAAGATGTTTCCCCTGACACGCGATAAACTATGTTTGTAGTTATTTTCACCGAGGAATAGCATTTTTGAGCCTTTGCTTTGCCTTTGCGCTTTTTGCGGCAAAGCGTAGTGTAAATATTAACCCAGCGTAGCGTAGATATTAACCCAGCGTAGCGTAAATATGAGCCAAAGCGTAGCGTAAATATAAGAATAGCATAGTATAAATATGAGCATGCCGAACCGTCGTCATCATACAGCTTTCTGGGTCTTCGCGCGTAGATTAGCTTCTAGCTTGCGAGTTGCTCTCCGTATTTTTTTCCGCATATTTTTCGACTTTTCCCGCAGATTTTTCCGCCTCCTTCGAGCAACGGCGAGCTTACTTTTTTATTTTTTTTCGCTCCTTCCAACGCTATTTTTCTACCGCTTCCTCTCGGTATTTTTGCGCTCTCTGCTAGAGCGTCTGCGTCAACTTTTACTATTGTTGCTAGCTCAACGCTATCGCATTCGTTATGCGCTGTACCACTTATTTTTTTTATTACCGTTCTACCCACTAGATAAGCGCAAAGAGGCACCCCTACTATTACCGAGTTTTTCTGGTGCAGGCGACAAGGATAGGGGCGAGCTCTTGTTGTCTGGCATTTGCGCTTGGGGCGGTCAGCGTCTATCGCGTCCGTCGCCATTTTGGTCTCCGATATCGGCGAGCGCATCTTGGCTATCGTACTGCCATAGCTTTTCGTGGCTATCGGACTTACGAGCTTACGCGAACTCGGTTTCTTCGAGCGATGGTAAGCTACGAGCGGTTCGCTTTTCGCACGAGCGTTTGAGCGATTGGCTTTCGAGACACGATCACTGGTCTTGGGAGTTTTGGCAACCGCAGTTTGTTCGCGGTCGCCTTATGACATTGCTTTGTCACTACGACTGGTATTCGTCAGCGTTTAGCGACCGCGCGCGCGCGCGCCTGCATTGCGCTTTATACGCGCACTATCGCCACCTGCGTCGCCTTTCGCGTTTAGGCGGCAACCGGACCGACCTCGCTCGGACCGAGGAGCATTTATTGAGGCTAATAGTCTGCGTTATAGGAGGCTTATGCTTTGGCGATTCTCGTAGACGTCTCCGTTCAGCCGAACGCTCTCTGTGCGGCGAGCTAGACTATCAGGTATCGCTTGGCGATGGCTTTTGGCTTGGTCGCAAGGCGGATAGCCACCTTGGCATTATGACAACGCTCCTAGAGGCGAAATCGCTTTATGGTTTAGCGCAACTTCTTCCCCCCGAGGGTTTGCTATCAGCCTTGGATCGCATGACCCCGGCTTTGAAGATGCTACGCAGCTCTGATGGCGGTCTTACGACTTTCCATGGCAGCCACGAGAGCGATAGTCATTTAGTTTCACGAGTATTGTCGCGCGTTCAAGTAAGAGGTCAAACTCCACTATCTTCGCGCGCTGGCGGTATGGAGCGTCTGGAATCTGGCAAGGGAGTAGTCCTTATAGATAGCGGTAGCGGCGGCATTTTTCGCTCTGACTTTCACGCGAGCCCTGGTGCTTTTGAGTTTGGCTATGGCAAGGATCGGATAGTTGTCAGCTGCTGCTTATCGGGCTTACCTTCGTCTGATTTTTCTCCGCCCTCTGCTTGCGCCTCCACTTTTTCGAGATTTTCGCGCACGAGCGCAGCCCATTCGATGTTATGTTTAGACGACCGCAACGCTTTTTCTTTGGGTCGCTTTGGTACGCGCCGCGCGCGAGTATCTGTGGAGCGAGTATTAGGCGAAGCTGGACAGACCAGCTTATCGTTGCGCCACGATGGCTACCGAGACATTTTCGGTCTGCTTATTTTCCGAGATTTTCACTTATCTAGCACTGGCAGCTGTTTTTTTGGTCAAGATAGGATTGTTGCGGATTTTGCGTATTCGCGCGGTTTATTTTTATCGAGGCTAGCTAACTTACGCTTTGCGGTTCGTTTTCACATCCACCCGAGCGTTCGAGTTTTTTTGTTGCGCAATTCACGCGAGGCGATACTCAAGCCAGACAACCGCCCTGGCTTTCGTTTCCAGTCTTTGGGTTCTGCTTCTGGCTCTGCCTCAAGTTCTGCCTCGGATGCTACTAAGAGTTCTGTTAGTTTATCGGTTTCGGACAGCCTTTATGGTGGTTCTGGTAGTCTTTCAGCTACCCGCCAGCTCGTTCTTTCGGGGGAGGTTAGGGATAGTATCCTCACGGAGGACCTTGTTATCCCTTGGCGTTTTCAACACGAAACGGACGAGTAGGTTTTTTTACCCGCGCTACTTTTTACCTGCGCTATATTTTAGTCTGGCTGTGTTTTATTTTTGTTGCGTTTTGTTTTGGCTTGTTCCTTGACCATAGTTGCGCTGGAGTGTACTCTTTGCGTGAGGGTAGCATTGTGAGAGACTATTGCGAGAGACTGTCTGCGAAGAGGTATTTTAGTGTAGTTTCACGACGAGCTTTCGCGGCGCGATGGCGGAGTGGTTACGCACGGGACTGCAAATCCCTGAATGCCGGTTCGATTCCGGCTCGCGCCTTTATTCCGCGAGGAAATAGGACTAGAGGGAGCACCTGCCTAGCATGGTTGGTTTGCAAGAAAACTTGGTTGCTCTGGATAAGAAAGCTGACGAGAGGGATAGCGATGCGCTGTTTAAAAAGGAAAAACAACAATACTTGCATAAGGAGCGCTTATTAGTTCAACGGGAAGGCTTAGTTGTTTCTATAAGTTTGCTTGGTGTTATTTTAGTCTTATTAGCTATTTTGTGAGTAGCTTTGTTTGATTCCGACTTTTCTGCGAATATTAAATCGGATATTATTTAGACACTGTCGATTGCCTTCGGCATTACGATTGGTTATGCTTTTGGCAGGACTATGGGTCTTTAGCCATAGGGGTCGTTAGCTCAGTTGGTTAGAGTGTTGCCTTGACATGGCAGAGGTCGCTAGTTCGAGTCTAGCACGACCCACCACGGCTGAACTAGGAGCGCATAGACCGCCATAGTTTGCTGTCCGCCCCCTTTCGCCTACTCTGTATTTTTTGCGACACGGAGGACGGAGGACCGATGACTGATGGCTTGGCATCTGCCTTCTATTCCCTGCCTTCTATTCCCCGCACCTACCCTCGCGGTTTTTAGAGAGCCTGCATTGTCCCTTTCGTCTACCGAGATTTCGCCTATTCCCCGCCTTTCATTCCCCGCACCTACTACCTTCGCGGCTTTGAGTTAGCCTATAGGCTATTCGGACTTTTCTGGCTCTCCGCTCCCGTCTTCTTCGCTTGCCGAGACTTCTTCTGCTTTTTCGGGAGTATTTTCTTTTAGGCTTACTTCTTCTTTAGTTTCTTCGTCTTCTTTTGCGCTTTTTTCTTTAGCTTTTTTCTGGCTTTTAGAATCTTCTAGTGCCTGTTTTTCTTCTATGGCTTTTCCGAGGATGTCTCCGAGCACGGCCCCTGAGTCTGAGCTTCCGTATGTAGATTTCACTTCTTCGACTTCTGCGACTTCACGCGCTTTTATGGAGAGGTATACTTTTCGTTGTTTTTTATCGATTGCGGTTATTTGTGCGTCGACTTTTTCACCTGGTGCGTATCGGTTGGGTCTTTGTTCAGTCTTATTTCGCGCGAGGTCTACTCGTTTGACGAAAGCCTCTATTTTTTCTTCGCCTGCGGAGAAGTTGACGAGTATTCCGCTATCCTGAATTTTCACGACATTGCATGTTACGACGTCTCCTTCTTTTATTTTTTCTATAGCTTCGATGAAGGGGTCTTGCTGTAGCTGTTTTATGCCTAGAGCGACTCTTTCTTTTTTGACATTAACTTCGAGTATTTGGACCTTTACATTATCGCCGCGCTTGTATGACTTCAGAGCTTCGTCTGGGCTTCCGCTCCATACGAGGTCGGTTATATGAACCATTCCATCTGCCTCTAGGGGCAGGGTCAGGAACAATCCGAACTCTGCGGTATTTTTGACTGTTCCCTCTATTTCGTCTCCGACCTTGTATTTTTCGGAGAACGCAGTCCATGGATTGGGCTGGCAAGATTTCATTCCTAGAGATATTCTTTTTTTCTCCATATCGATATCTAGGACTTGCACTTCGACTTCTTCGGAGACGGAGACGATTTTGCTTGGATGTATATTTTTTCGCATCCAGCTCATTTCCGATACGTGCACCAAACCTTCGACTCCTGGCTCTAGCTCGACGAACGCGCCGTAGTCTGTCACCCTAGTTATTTTTCCTTTGACTTTAGCTTCGATGGGGTATCTTTCAGCGGCTTGGTCCCATGGATTTTTCTCCATTTGTTTTATACCGAGGGAGACTCTTTGATTTTCTGGGTTATATCGAATGATTTTGACTTTGATATTGTCTCCGACTTCGACGAAATCGCGAGGGTTGCTGACTCTTTTCCATGACATATCGGTGACGTGCAACAGTCCGTCTATTCCGCCAAGGTCTATGAAGGCACCGTATTCGGTTATATTTTTGACGATACCTTCCATGACTCGCCCTTCTTCGAGGTCTTCGATTAATTTTTCTCTTTGCCCTGCGCGTTCTTTTTCGAGGATTGCTCTTCTGCTTACGACGATATTGTTTCGAGCCCGGTCCATTTTGAGTATTTGGAATTCTTGCTCTTTTTTGATTATTTCGGAATGATCTTTAGTTGGTCTTATATCGACGAGCGATCCTGGCAGGAATGCGTCTGCGTCTCCGAGGTCGACTGTGAATCCGCCTTTTACGACTGCGCTTATTTTCCCGATGACATTTTTTTCTTGCTTGAAGAAGACTTCGAGTCTTTGCCAAGCTTCTTCGCGTCGCACTTTTTCGCGAGATATTTGTATTTCGCCATTTCTATCTTCGAGTCTCTCGATGAAGACGTCGACCATTTCCCCGGGTTTAGGAACGTTTGGCTGGTCTCCGATAGCGAATTCTTTGACGGAGACTCTACCTTCTGTTTTCAGCCCTACATCTATGACCGCTTGGTCGTTTTCGATAGCGACTACTCTTCCAGCGAGTACGGAGCCTACGATATTTTTTTCGGCACCGAAGGAGTCTTCGAATAGAGATTCGAAGCTTTCTGCTGTTTTTTGTCCTGCCTTTTCTCCGGACTCTTTGCCGAGTTTTTGATCAATTTCTTTATCTGTATTTTCAGGTTTCAGCTGTTGCTCGTTCATTTTATCTTTTTTTGTTTGTTTTTTTTTCAATACTGTTTGGAGTTTTCTTGGGCAGAGCTTTCCCGTACAGTATTTTCTTGGTTTTTCATTGCTGCCACAAAATCGGCGCTGTGACTAGATTGTTGAGTTTGTGGCATGCGCTACATCCCATTGCACTAGGTAGCTTGCTATTTTTGTATGTATGCGTTTAGTCTGGCTTGCGTCGTCTTTGTCTGCTTTATAGGTTTTGAGGGTTCCTACTTCGACGGCCGTCTGAATTTTTTGATATAGGTTTGCGTTTTTGTTCTGTTTTGTAATTTTTTTATACATAAATTTTTTGGGTTTCTACTAATGTTATTCTTCTGTTTGGTGCCCATCTGCCATCGACTTATTTAGCATAGTCGAGAGCCTTTGAGAATGCTAGGGGAACTGTGTGATAGCTACTGTCAATTTTCAATGTGTCATCTGTCATTATCGATGGCTCTTGCGTATGCTGTACGTGCGCGGTTGCTCCACGGCTATTAGCGTAATCGAGAGCCTCTGATAACATTTGGTCAATTGTATAATTGCTACTGTCAATTTTCATTGCGTCGTCTGCCTTGCGTAGAGGTGCTTGTGTACGCGACAAATCGCGCGCATCGCGTGCGCGCATATCCCTCAGTGTGGCATCATAGCTAGCTAGTTTGTTCTGGTCAAGTGTTTCTTGGTTGAGCGCGTCTTGATCAGGTATTTCCTGGTCAGGTATTTCCTGGTCAGGTATTTCCTGGTCAGGTATTTCCTGGTCAGGTATTTCCTGTTCGAGCATTTCCTTGTACCGCCTTTTTGCACGCACCTCTGGCGATGCGGTTAGGAATATTTTACAAGGAGCTTCTGGGCAAATAACAGTTCCCATATCGCGCCCGTCCAAGACTATTCCCTGCGCTGAGCTGTAAATGTATGCGACCTGCTGTTTTGCGAGGGCTTCGCGCACGATTTTTTGTGGAGCGATGCGCGATGCGCTGATGGCTACTTTTTCTTCGCGCAGTTCTTCGTCCCTATAGATTTGCTCAAGGTATTCGTCTGTTATGCGCAAGTTTTCTTCGATTTCTTTGGCTATTTGTTGCGTTTGTTGAGGAATTTTGAGCTTCCAAACCTGCTCTGCGTTTTGTGCGACAGAGCGGTATAATTTCCCCGAATCCAAGTGTCTGTAGCCTAATTTTTTTGCCAGCATTCGAGCCAGAGTTCCCTTGCCAGCTGCGGCAGGACCATCTACGGCTATTACGAAGGGTTTTTCTGTAGCCTTGCCGTTTGTCTTTTCTCTTCTCATTGTAGTTTTTTCAAGTTTGCCCCGATTGTCTGCGTGCGTTTGCTCTTCTGCCAATGCTTACATTTTATCTTTTTATTGTAGCTTTTTCAAGTTTGCCTCGATTGTCTGCGTGCGTCCGATTTCCTGCCAATATTTACATTTTATCTTTTTATTGTATCTTTTCCAAGTTTGCCTCGATTGTCTGCGTGCGTCCGATTTCCTGCCAATATTTACATTTTATCTTTTTATCGTAGCTTTTTCAAGTTTGCCTCGATTGTCTGCGTGCGTCCGATTTCCTGCCAATATTTACATTTTATCTTTTTATTGTATCTTTTTCAAGTTTGCCTCGATTGTCTGCGTGCGTTTGATCTTCTGCCAATGCTTACATTTTATCTTTTTATTGTATCTTTTTCAAGTTTGCTCCGATTTTTTGCATGCGCTGTACAAAGTCTGGGAAACTAGTGGCGATTGCCTCAGCACTGTCTACGATGATTTTGTGTTTATTGTCACTTGTAGATAACGCCAAGCCTAGAGTTAAGAAGCTCATTGCGATTCGATGGTCGCCGTAAGCGTTAATATTTATGCTCTCTTGCTGTAGTTTGATATTTTTTTGTCCTATGTTTGCGCCGCTGATGGTCAGAGTATCTTTTTCTTGGTCGCATCGCATGGAGCATTTTTGCAAGCCTTGAGTTATCGCGCTTATGCGGTCGCTTTCTTTGATCCGCAGTTCTGCGAGTCCTTGCATTATGGTTTTTCCTTTAGCGCATGCCGCGGCGATTGCGAGCGCTGGATACTCGTCGATCATGCTAGCGGCGCGTTCGGCAGGCACTTTGACGCCATTTAGTGGAGCGTATTTGATTGTTATGTCGGCGATCGGCTCGCTGTTTTCTTTCTGGGCACTTTTGCGACTGTTGTTATCGGCTTGCGTATTTTTTTTGCGAGATATACGAATATCGGCGCCCATTTCGCACAGAGTTTCGACGAATCCCATCCGAGTTGGATTGACCCCGACATCGAGTAGGCGTATTTCCGAGTCCCTGCATATTGTAGCCGCTAGGATGAAGAAAGCGGCGGAGCTAATATCGCCTGGTATTTCTATCGCTGTGGGTGCGATCAGAGTTTTTCCTCCCTCTATTATCAATTTTCTAGGGGTGTTTGTGGCGATGGTATTTATATTTTTATTTGTTATAGGGTTGTCTACACTTGCTAGATTCGCGTGTTTATTTTTTCCTAGCGCTTGAATTTTCAGATTTGCTTGGAATTGCAATAACATCCTCTCGCTATGGTCTCTGCTGGGGAAGGGTTCGCATATTTTGCTGACGCCTCTAGCTGCGAGAGCGAAGAGTAGTACTGCGCTTTTAACTTGCGCGCTAGGGCTTTGCAACTTGCATTCGATTGGTAGCGGGGTTTGTATTCCGCCGAGCGAGAGCGGCAAGAATTTTTTTCTCTGCAAGCGCGGTTGGACGCCGAGGGGTTTGAGGTATTTAAACACCCTATCCATGGGTCTCTGTCGCAGGCTTTTGTCTCCGTCTATGACGGCGTTGAATTTCCTTGATGCGATTAGCCCTGCGAGCAGCCTAGCGGTTGTTCCGCTATTTCCACAATCGAGTATCTCTTTGGGTTCTTGCAAGGCGTCTATGCCTGCGCCGTACACCGCATAATGTATATCATTTTTTTTTTGCGTTATATTTTTGTTTATTTGTTTATTTGCTTGCTTATTCTGTTCTTTAGTTATCGGCACACCGAGTTTTTGCAGGCATTTTATAGTTGCCTCGACATCTTGGCTTTCGAGCAAGCCGTATATTTTAGTTTTTCCCATTGCGCAGGCTGCGAATATGAGTGCTCGATGAGAGATCGACTTGTCGCCTGGTATATAGATCTCACCGCGTAGATTTGCGGATTTTTGAGCGCATATTTTTCCAGCGAGAGTTTTGTTGACAGGATGGGAGGATTCGGGCAATGAACAGCGATAGTAATTTATTTTTTGGATATTGTATATTTATCCATTAGATTATACGAGTTTAAGTATTACTAGGATTAATTATGTCAAAACCTGATTGGGGTATCAAGCGAGTTTGCAACAATGGCACTTGCGGTACGAAGTTTTACGATTTTCACGAGAAGACGATCACTTGCCCGCAATGCGGAGGTGTCTACAGCCAAAAGTTGAGCTCTCGTTCTTTCATCGAGGACCGTCTTGTTCCTAGCGAGGAGCCTCTTGATCAGGCTGCTCCGCTAGACGAGAGCGAGAATATAGATAGCGACACTCCCGATGGCGAATCTAGCGAGGAGGCTGTTTCTTTGGAGGACGCGGATGATCTCACCTAAGGCATTTTCGGCTAAGGTATTTTCGGCTAATCTATTTTCGGCTAAGGCATTTTCGGCTAATCTATTTTCGGCTAATCTATTTTCGGCTAATCTATTTTCACTTGGGGCATTTTCAGCTAGGGCATTTTCACCCCTCCGAGTATTTACGAAT
>JABABG010000074.1 GCA_014238315.1 Alphaproteobacteria bacterium | reverse complement strand
GGGTGTTGCACAAAAGGGTGTTGCACAAAAGGGTGTTGCGCAACAGGCTTCTACGAACAGCGAAGTAGACACATGAAGAACTTCCGCGTGCGCCTAGCGGTTTCTCTACGCTCTGGCATGCTCGACCCACAGGGCGAGGCTGTCGCACGCACCCTGCAAGAAATAGCGACTAGCGGGGAGGCGGAGCAAGGGGTAGAACAAGCGAACGGCAAGGACATTCTCTGGGGTCGCATAGACGCGGTGCGCGTGGGTAAGCTGATCGAGATAGAGCTAGAGGCGTTGGATGTTGAGCAAGCACGGACGGCGGTTGCGGCGATGAGCGATAGACTTTTGACGCACCCGGTAACCGAGCGAAGCGAGATCGTTGGCGAAATCATCGAGCTAGGTGCACCCAGCGATTAGCGTCGATACAAAACAGGCGAGTATAAGTTTTTTAGCAGAGCGGCTACTCTTGAGGTTTGAGTGAAACATGTTTATAAATAGTTTGTAACGACCATGTCTATAGAATCTCGGCATCTTGGTGAATCTCGTCATTTTTGCATCGTGCGTTTCCCTGGCACGAACCGCGAACGAGACCTACAGCGGGCGCTAGGGACTATTTGCGAACGAGGCTCACACGGCTCTGAGGTCACCATTATCGATAGCGAGGATCGTGCTTTTCCCTCTAGCATAGACGCGATTTTTCTATGCGGAGGTTTTGCTTGGGGCGACTACTTGCGTGCGGGGGCTTGCGCTGCGCACGCGCGGATAATTCCAAGCCTAAGGCGACATGCGAGCGCGGGCACGTTGATAATCGGTATCTGCAACGGCTTTCAAATTTTAACCGAGATGGGACTATTAGAGGGCGCCTTACAGCGCAACTCGAGCGGACGCTTCGTCTGTCGCTGGCAAGAATTGGATTTTACAGGGCTGGATTTTACAGGGCTGGATTCTACAGGGCTGGATTCTACAGGGCTGGATTTTGCGTCGAACGGGCGGAACGAAGATACTCCCCCAAAAGATACTCTCTCTAAACGTCTACTGCTACCGATTGCGCATAGCGATGGTCGCTATGTGGCGCACGAGGACACGCTTGAGCGTCTAGAGTCTGATGCTCGGATATTTTTGCGTTACGCCAGTTGGGCTACGACTGGCTCGCCGAACGGCTCGTTGCGCGAGATAGCGGGCATTTGCGATACTAGCAGACGTATTTTCGGCTTGATGCCGCACCCTGAGAACGCGATCGAACCTTTTCATACTTCGCGCGATGGCTTAGTTCTGCTAGGCGCGCTACTCGACTACGGCTTGGGTTGCGAGGGGAGGATAGCGGCGTGAGCGTGCAACCCAGAATGCAATCCAGATTACGACCCAGCGTGCAACCATTGGACATTGGCGAGCCAGCTAACGACAGCCAAGCCGATAACCAGGCCGATAACCAATCCGATAACCAGTCCGCTAGAACGATGGTCTCGCCGCTTGAGCAATCGATGCCAATAGCCGCCGCAACGGCAGCTACGCTGGCAAATGGCTTGACGCGAGAGGAATGCGAGCTATTTGCGAAACAACTCGGACGCGCTCCGAACGCGCTCGAATGGGACTTAGTCTCTGCGATGTGGTCGGAGCATTGCTCGTATAAGAGCTCGCGTGCGTATTTGCACGAGCTAGCGAATAGCGGTGCCCGCGTCATCGGTGGTAGCGGCGAGAACGCGGGCGCACTACGCATCGGCAAGGACCGCCAAGGGGTAGAGCACGCGCTTGTCTTCAAGATGGAGAGCCACAACCATCCGAGCATGATAGCCCCGCGCGAAGGTGCGGCTACGGGTGTTGGCGGCATCATGCGCGACATTTTCACGATGGGGGCGCGCCCGATAGCGAACCTTAACGCGCTGCGTTTCGGCAGCTTGCGCGACTGTCGCACGCGCGCGCTGGTGCAGGGTGTGGTCGAGGGCATCGCCTTTTACGGTAACTGCACGGGCATCCCGACGATCGGCGGCGAGTGCGACTTTGACGAGGACTACGACGACAACATTTTAGTCAACGCCATGACGGTAGGCGTTGCGCGAGCGGATAGCTTATTTTCTTCGCGCGCGAGCGGGGTTGGCAACCTAGTTGTCTACTTGGGCGCGCGCACTGGTCGCGATGGTATAGACGGTGCGCGCATGGCGTCCCGTTCTTTTGCCGAGCGTTCTTCCGTTGGCTCGTCGAAACCGCAAGTTCAGGTTGGCGACCCTTTTGCCGAGAAACGTTTGTTCGAGGCTTGCTTGGAGTCTATGTCGAAGGGCTTGCTACTCTCGGTGCAGGATATGGGTGCTGCGGGCTTGTTGTCTTCTTCTTGCGAGATGGCGGCGAAGGGGGGTGGGGGCATGCGGCTAGACTTGTCGAAGGTTCCGTTGCGCAATAAGGGCATCGGAGCGGCTGAGATAATGCTCTCGGAGAGTCAGGAACGCATGCTGGCGATAGTCGATGAACGATCTTTTGCTGCCCTACGAGAGATTTTCACGCGCCACCGCCTCGATTGTTGCGCGATCGGCGAGCTTATAGCCGACGATGCGCTGGAGCTTTTTCACGGCTCCGATAAAGGCTTGGATAACGGCTTGGATAACGGCTTGGATAAAGGTTTGGAGCTACAAGCGAGGGTTCCCGCGCGTCTGTTGAGCACGCATGCACCGACCTTACAACGCGAGCGCAAGAAACGACCGCGCAAGCCTGGCAAGTCTAGCTCGAAGTCTAGCTCGAATTCTAGCTCGAGCGAAACCTTATCCAGCCCGCCACTACCCACTTCCATACCTAAGCCCCTTGAGGCTTTAGGCAAACTTTTGTCGAGCCCCCGCCTAGCCTGCAAGTCTTGGATAACGGAGCAATACGACAGCATCATCGGCGGGCATAGCATTGGTGGCGGCTATGGCGAGGCTGCACGAGTACGCATCGAGGCTACGAACGAGATTCTAGCGGTAACGAGCGATTGTACACCGCGTTATTGCCGTAATGACGCGCGCCTTGGCGCGAAGATGGCGGTAGCGGAGGCTTGGCGTAACTTGAGCGCAACGGGTGCGACTCCGCTTGCGATAACGGACAACCTGAACTTTGGCAACCCTGAGGACCCCTATGTTATGGACGACTTTGCCGAGACTATTGCTGGCATCGCGGAGGCTTGTCGTTTTTTCGAGCTTCCGGTCGTCTCTGGCAATGTATCGTTTTACAACGAGACGGCTGGCAAGTCGATTCCTCCGACGCCGGTTATCGGAGCGGTTGGTATCATCGAGGCTAGGGATGGTGAACTACCGCTAGGGATGACGACACGCGATATTAGCCAAAGGCTTTCGCCAAAACTTTCACCAAAACTTTCACCAAAACTTTCACCAGGACTTTCATCAGGATTTGCCGATTTTGCGGAGAGACAACTATTTTTAGTCGGAGGGCAAACCTTGTCGCCCCAAGAATCACCCCAAGAATCACCCCAAGTGTTACCCCAAGTGTTACCCCAAGAGTTACCCCAAGAGTTACCCCCAAAATCACCCGAAGAGTTACCCGAAGAGTTACCCGAACCCTCGCTAGACGATAAGCTACCCCCCTCTCTTGGCGCGAGTTTATACATGCAGGAGATTTTCGGTGAGCGCGAAGGCGCACCACCGCCAATAGACTTAGCACGAGAAAAGTTGCACGGCGACTTTGTTCGCGAGGCGATAGGCGAGGGTTTATGCTACTACGCGCACGACCTTTCGTGCGGCGGTCTACTTGCGAAATGCGCGTTGCTGGTTATGAACGCGAGCCGAGCCCGAACCTCGAAGGTTGCGCCAGGGATTGCGCCAGGGATTGCGCCAGGGGTTGCGCCAGGGGTTGCGCCAGGCATAGACTTTGAACCTCCCCCCTTGCCCTACCGCGAAGACAGCCTAGCTGAGGCGAGCTTTTGGTTTGGCGAGGAGCAGGCTCGCTACTTGCTATGCTTGAACGAGCACCAAGCCGAGATTCTTTTAGCGCGCGCGCGCGCTGCCAAGGTTCCGTTCTCGCTTATCGCCCGCCTAAGCGAACGTCCGCTATTGACATTATCGAACGGAGCGTCCATATCGGTTGCAGAGCTGATAGAGGGTTGGGGGACAATGCTCGCGCGTTATATGCAAAGTAACTAAAGATAGAGCGCTAAAGACAGTGCACTAAAGATAGGGCACTGAAGCCAAAAACATCGAAGTAATGGAGGACTAGACCCATGAGCGAAGTTGACGAGGTAGCGGAAGATTCCGCCAATCAAAAGAATGTAGAGGCGAAGATAAAAGCAGAGATAGCTAAGGCAGAGATAGTTTTATTTATGAAGGGTAGCCCTGCCACTCCACAATGCGGATTTTCTGCGATGGCTACGCATATTCTGCAGCTCTGCAAGGTTGGCTATCATAGCGTTGATGTTAACAGCGTTGATGTTAACAGCGTTGATGTTCTGGCGGGCACCAACTTTAAAGAATCTCTAAAGAGCTACAGCGACTGGCCGACGATTCCGCAACTATACATCAAGGGCGAGTTCATCGGCGGTTGCGACATCATGCGCGAGATGTTTGACAACGGCGAGCTACAAGACCTGCTCGCCAGCAAAGGCATAGCCCAAAAGACGAGCTAACCTTGTAATATATTTTCTTGTAATATATTTTTCCAGCGCATATTTTTCCAGCGGATATTCTAGCGACTATCAACCGTATATTTTTAGCATTACTACGGCTATTGCAATCAGCACAGAGGGTATTATCCGCCAAACGGCATGGCGTTCTTGCAGGAACAACCAACCGATGAGTGCGGCGAAGACTATGCTGGTTTCGCGCAGGGCTACGACTGGTGCTACGGCTACCCGCGTCATTGCGTATACGACGATGGTATAAGCGGCGAGCGACAGCACGCCTCCGCATACGCCCTGCCGCCAACCGCGAGCTAGCCTGCGCCAGGAACTTATTAGACTGGTGCTTGTCAAGCCAGTGCTTTTATCGGCAAACCGATAGTTGCAATATAGAAAGACGACTGCTATGGGAAAAAAATCGAGAGCCATCAAAGCCGCTACATAGGCTATGGGGTTTTGCGCTACCCGCGCGCCCATTGCATCGAGCATCGAGTAGATGGCGATGAAGCAAGCGGTCGCGCATGCGAAGAGGACTCCGCGCGTTGCTATTTTATAGCCCCCCCTGTTTTTACCCTTGTTTTTACCCTTGTCTTTACCGATGAAGGCGAGTGATATTACCGATAGTGCGATTAGCAGGACTGCTAGTATTTGCAAGGACGATAGGTTTGCAGGCAAGAGTTGTGCGTGCGGGAGCGGCAACAACGGCAACACTAGCAAGCTCAAGACCAGCAGCACGAGAGGCGCGCCACCACGCGCGATCGGGTATACTTGTCCAAGCTCGCCGTAGCGATAGGCTAGCAGCAAGCATACTTTGTAGCCTAGGTGTGCGACTAGGGATATTGCGAGCAGCTGCCAGCTTTCGCGAGACGGCAGGGGGAGTAGGAAGATTAGTGCTAGGATCGATACTATCGAGGCTACCGCGCATATTAGCGTCATGGTTGCGAGACTATCGAGCCCGCCTTTGACGAGCGCGTTCCAGAGTGCGTGCATTAGGGCTGCTAGCAACAACAGAGAGAAGATAGACCAAGGCATTATCTTACGGGCATTATCTTACGGGCATTATCTTACGGGCATTATCTTACGGGCATTATCTTACGGGCATTATTTTATGGGCATTATTTTATGGGCATTATTTTATGGGCATGACCTAACGAACATTATGCAATGTGTATGATTTTATTTGCGCCACAATTCGGCGTCATAAAAATTTTCTTTATTAGTAATGCGCCATGGGCTATCATCGTGCT
>JABABG010000079.1 GCA_014238315.1 Alphaproteobacteria bacterium | reverse complement strand
TATAGATAGCGACACTCCCGATGGCGAATCTAGCGAGGAGGCTGTTTCTTTGGAGGACGCGGATGATCTCACCTAAGGCATTTTCACCTAAGGTATTTTCGGCTAATCTATTTTCGGCTAAGGTATTTTCGGCTAATCTATTTTCGGCTAATCTATTTTCACTTGGGGCATTTTCAGCTAGGGCATTTTCACCCCTCCGAGTATTTACGAATAGCTTTGTTTTTACTATTGGATAGTTTTTGCTAGTATTTTGCTAGTATATTTTATGTCTCGTTACTCGCTTTTATCGCTATATCGTCACTCTCGCACCGGTCATGAGAATTGGCCTCGCGCTTGGCGCAACCCGCCTTTGCGCCCGTCTTACGATGTTGTGATAGTAGGCGGAGGCGGACATGGGTTAGCGACTGCGTATTATTTAGCGGAGGAGTTTGGTGTCCGCAATGTTGCGGTATTAGAGAAGGGCTGGCTTGGCGGCGGCAATACTGGTCGTAATACGACGATAGTGCGCTCTGGCTACCTACAGGATTCGAGCGCGTTGATTTACCAGCATGGCTTATCTTTATTCGAGGGCTTGAGCAAGAAGTTGAACTTTAACGTTATGTTCAGCTCACGAGGACTTTTACAACTTGCGCATTCGGTGCACGACTTACAAGAGCAATCGCGCCGAGTTTCGGCCTGCCGCCAGAACGGTATCGATTTAGAGTTAATTTCGGCGGATCGAGTGAAGTATATGCTTCCGGAGATAAACTTATCGTGCCGTTTTCCGGTTATGGGGGCGGCGTATCAGCACGATGCGGGTAACGCGCGCCACGACGGGGTTGCTTGGGGTTACGCTCGCGCGGCGGATTCGCTGGGTGTTGACATCATCCAGAATTGCGAGGTTCGCGGCTTTCGGATTTCGGGCGGCAGGCTAGAGGGACTAGAGACGACGCACGGCGATGTTCGCTGCAATCGCGTTGGGGTAGTTGCTTCAGGTCACAGCTCGACGCTTGCTGCGATGTGCGGCTTCCGACTTCCGATGACGTCGGTTCCGCTTCAGGCGTTAGTTTCCGAGCCGATAAAGCCGGTTTTGAACAAGGTAGTGATGTCGAACGGAGTGCATGTTTACTTGAGCCAATCGGACAAGGGCGAGCTAGTGATAGGTGCGGGCGCCGACCAGTATTCTTCGTATTCGCAGCGTGGTAGTTTTGCGGCGATGGACTCGATTTTATCACCACTTGTCGAATTATTTCCGTATATTTCGCGTTTGCGGATGCTTCGCCAATGGGGAGGAGTAGTAGACATCACGCCCGACCGCTCGCCTATTTTATCGAAGACCGAGGTTTCTGGCTTATACTTTAATTGCGGCTGGGGAACTGGCGGCTTTAAGGCGACGGCTGGCTCTGGTCATGTTTTTGCGTCTTCTATCGCGAATGAGGAGATGCACCCTATCGCGGCGCCCTTTTCGCTCCAGCGTTTTTACAGCGGTGCGCTTATAGACGAGGGCTCTGCGGCGGGTGTTGCGCACTGAGGTGCGCTGCTTTGCGATGCGGTTGGCAGTATAGATATGCTACGAGTTAACTGCCCTTGGTGTGGCTTTCGCGAGGAGATTGAGTTCACCTGTCACGGCGAGGCGAGCATTCTTCGTCCGAGCAAGGCTGAGGCGTTGGACGATCGCGGTTGGGGGGAGTATGTTTTTTTCAAGGAGAACGCGAAGGGTATCGTCTTGGAACGTTGGGAGCATAGTTCTGGCTGCAGACGTTGGTTTGTGGCTTTGCGCGACAATGTTACGGACAACTTTTTGGGCTTTGCGAAGGCGGACGAGGCGCCGCCGCGCATCCCTAAGGGCTATGTTCAAGATAAGAGCTGCGCCTCGATCCCGATGCCGAAGACGGCTAGCGGCTACGGTAAGGCGGACAAGAAGTCTTTGCGCAAATAATAGTAGGTACGATTTAGCACAATAGATGCAAACAAGGTAGATGCAAACAGGGTAGATGACAGTAGCAGACCAACCCCGTCGCCTAATGGCGAGCGAGCTTACGACAGAGGCGCGTATCGATCGCAGCAGACGCCTGCGTTTTTCGTTCGATGGCAACGAGCACGAGGGCTTTGCAGGAGACACGCTCGCCTCAGCGCTGCTTGCGAATGGGCAGAGTATTTTTGCGCGTAGCTTTAAGTATCACCGCGCGCGCGGAGTGTTTGCGACTGGCGAGGAGGAGCCGAACGCTCTAGTGCAGCTGCTGGACGATGACAATCGGCTAGCCGAGCCGAACTTGAAGGCGACGCAGATTCTTTTGAGAGAGGGTTTGCGAGCGAAGAGTCAGAATCGCTTTCCTTCGCTGAGGTTTGACCTTGGCGCGCTGGCGTCTTTTTTCTCGCCGTTGCTTATCGCGGGTTTTTACTATAAGACTTTCATGTTTCCATCGAAGGCTTGGCGTTTTTACGAATACTTCATCAGGCGTGCGGCGGGCTTGGGCAAAGCGCCGCAGGTTGGTGCAACCGCGCCGCAGGCTGGCAAAACCGCGCCGCAGGCTGGCGATGACGGGTTTTACGAATGGAATCACGCCTACCCCGATGTTCTAATAGTTGGCGGCGGTCTTGCTGGGCTAGAGGCGGCGGAGGCTCTGAGCGCGCATCCTTTGTTGCGGGTTATGCTCGTCGAGCAGGACGTCGAGTTTGGCGGCAGCCTTCTCCATAGCGATGGGGATGTAAGGGTAGACGGGTTGAGGGTTGCCGAGTCGCTCGAGGCGCGTTTGGCGAGGTTGCGAGGCAGGGAGAACATGACGCTATTGTCGCATACTTGCGCGAGCGGTTACTATGACGCGAACTTCGTTACCGCGTTCGAACAGGTAGAGGCATCGTATAGGGATAGGGATAAACCGCGTCAACGCTTCTGGCGCATTCGGGCGGGCTATGTTCTTCTGGCGACTGGTGCTAGCGAGCGTGGTGCGGTTTTTGTCAATAACGACCTACCTGGCGTTATGCTGGCGGATTCGATACGCGCGTATATCAGACGCTACGCGGTTTTGCCTGGGCGCGAGGCGGTTATTTTCACGAACAACGATAACGGCTATCGTAGCGCGTTAGCCTTGCACGAGGCGGGTGCGAGCGTGCAGATAGTCGATTGGCGCAGGGATGCGCGTTCTGAGCTTACGGAGCTCGCGCGCAAGCGAGGCATTACGATATACAAGAATAGCGCGGTCGTTGCGGCTGAGGCGACTAGCTTCGGTGTTAGGCAGTTGGCGGGGGTGCGGGTGGTCGAGCGTTTGCGGGATGATAATCTTGCGGAGGATGGCAGTCTGGTAAGCACCTCCCTTGCAAGCACCTCACTTGTAGGCACCTTCCCTGTAAGCACCTCCATTGCAAGCACCTCTATTGCGAGTAGCCGCGAGTTATCCTGTACGCTTTTAGGCATCTCTGGCGGCTTCGTTCCACGCCTGCACCTTTTCAGTCAAGCTGGTGGCGGGCTACGCTTCGATAGGGCGAGCAACTGCTCTGTACCAGACGTCGGGTTGGACGAGAAAACTGGCAAAATAGTTTATAGGGCAGACAAGACGGCAAACTTTCGCTGCTACTTGGCAGGTAGCATTACGGGCACGGCTAGCTTTTCCGATGCGCAAGCACAGGGCTTTAACGCGGCAGAGGCTATATTGCAATCTATGCAGAAAGACCCGCTGACGACTAAAAGGCTTTCGGCTAACGGGAAGGGGGCTGGCAAGAACCAAGGTAATGCTAACAAGGGTAATGCCAACAAGGGTAATGCAAATAAGACCAGCGAGTTGAAGGCTTGCGCCACCGAGCCCCTCACCCCATCCCTTTGTCTGGTTGGCAAAAACAAGGGCGACAATGGTAACTCGCAGATGGGCAACTCGCAGGTGCGTGGCAAGTTTGCCTTTGTAGACCTGCAAAACGATAGCACAGAGGCAGATATCCGCCTAGCTATCCGCGAAGGCTATCGCTCGCTAGAGCATGTTAAACGCTACACCACTACTGGCATGGCGACCGACCAAGGCAAGACGGCGAACGCGAACGCGATTGCGATAGTAGCGGACGCGCTCGAGACGCCGATAGAAGAGCTCGGCACGACGACCTACCGTCCGCCCTATAGTCCGCAGAGCTTCGGTGCTTTCGTCGGTCCCCACCGTGGCAAGCTGTTCCACCCGGTGCGGCAAACGCCTATGCACAGAGCGCATGTAGCAGACGGAGCTTTTTTCGAGGATGTCGGGGATTGGAAGAAACCATGGTTTTACCCGCTCGGCAAGGATGGTAGCTCGGAGACTTTAGTTCAAGCCTGCCAGCGCGAGTCGCTTGCGGTGCGCACGAGCGCGGGTTTGTTGGATGGCACGACGCTTGGCAAGATAGACCTGCGCGGAGCAGACGCGCTATGGTTGCTGAATATGCTCTACACGAACAGCTGGGATAACCTGAAGGTAGGTAGATGTCGCTACGGGGTTATGCTAACGGAGGCGGGCATGATCTTTGACGATGGGGTCACCGCGCGCGTTGGCAAAGATCATTACTATATGACGACCACCACTGGCGGAGCAGCGCGAGTTTTAACTTGGATAGAGGAATGGCTACAGACGGAATGGCCTAATCGCAAGGTTTATGCGACTTCGGTAACTGAGCAATGGGCGGTTTGCGTTGTCGGCGGACCGAACGCGCGTGCGCTACTGCAACCGCTATGCGACGACGATTTGTCGGCGAGCGCGCTCAAGTTTATGACCTTTAAAGAAATGCGGGTAGCTGGCATCCGCGCGCGTGTCTTCCGAGTGAGCTTCAGCGGTGAGTCTGCCTTCGAGATAAATGTACCCTCGCGCTACGGCGAGAGCCTCTGGCGAGCTCTTTCGCAGCAGGGGCTGGATTACGATCTAGTCAAGTATGGGACGGAGGCAGCGCACTTGTTGCGGGGCGAGAAGGGCTTCATCATTCCTGGGCAGGATACGGACGGCACGGTTACTCCCTACGATGCGAACCTAGGCTGGCTGGTAGATAAGGATAAGGAAGATTTTTTTGGCAAGAGGTCTCTTGCCTGTGAGGACCTTGCGCGCGCTGGCAGGAAACAGCTAGTCGGCTTGCTCACGGGAGACCCGCGTTTGACGCTTGACGAGGGCACGCATTTGCTGGAAGACTACGAGAATGTATCTCGCAAGTCTCTGCGCGCTAGACGCCTTAAGCCGATAAGGACTATCGGGCATGTAACCTCTAGCTACTACTCGCCTAACTTGCAAAAATCGATCGCCATGGCGTTAGTCAGCGATGGCTTGTCGCGCAAGGGCAGCACGATTTACGCTTTGACGGCTAAGGGTTGCGTTGCTACGCGCGTGGTTTCTTCGGTATTCTTTGACCCGAAGGGCACGCGCATGCGTTGTTAATGGGGATTAGTACAAGAGGATTGACACAAGGGGACTAACATAAGGGGATTGCACAAGGGGACTAACATAAGGGGATTGCACAAGGGGACTAACATAAGGGGATTGCACAAGGGGATTAGCACATGCCAGCAGACTTACAAAACATTTCGACCAGCATCCAGCCCTTGCGCGCGCAGAATTTTTTACCGCGTGGCGATGGCTCTAAAAGCGATCTTGTCAGCATTACCTCACGCGAGCAGCTATCGAAGATAAACGTACGCGCTTACGATAAGGATGTGCTAACGCGGCTTGGTAAAATTTTGGGCTGCAGCATGCCGCGTAACAATAAGGTAGTTTCGCCAAGGTCTAAGGATTGGGGTGATTGCGAGCTATTGTGGCTTGGACCGAACGAGCTATTGTTGCGCTCGCAGGCTAGCGAGCCAGATTCGTATCCGCGAGTTGCGTCATTAGAGCAAGGTCTACAGGACAAGAATAAGAGTTTGCATTTTGCGGTAGTCGATGTTTCGGACTACTATACCGTGGTGCGCGTCTCTGGTGAGCGTGCACGAGCTATTTTGCAAAAGAACTGCCCGCTCGACTTTCATAGTAGCGTTTTCCAGGTTGGCGATTGCGCGCAGAGCATTTACGGCAAGAGCTCTGTATTATTTTCTTGCGCTTTAGAACATAGCTTTGACCTTCAGGTGCGCATCAGCCTATCTGGCTACCTATGGTCTCTTTTAGAGCTATCTTCGCGTAGCGAGCGCGACTAATTTTCCAACCTATTACGGAGATATTTACGATGGCACTATCGGACATAGACATAGCCCGTCAGACCAGCATGACGGACATTACGAGCATCGCTGAGAAGCTTGACATTCCTTCGACTTCATTAGAGCATTTTGGTCGTTATAAGGCGAAGGTATCGCTAGACTACTTGTCGTCTCTTCCGCCTGATCGCGGCAAGCTGATACTGGTGACGGCTTTATCGCCGACTCCGGCAGGCGAGGGCAAGACGACGACGAGCGTTGGTCTAGGCGATGGCTTGAGTGCTTTGGGCAAACGTGTTTCTGTGTGCTTACGCGAGCCTTCGCTAGGTCCTTGTTTTGGCATCAAGGGCGGCGCTGCTGGCGGCGGTTATGCGCAGGTAGTACCGATGGAGGACTTGAACCTTCACTTTACTGGCGATTTTCACGCGATAGGCACTGCGCACAACCTGCTTTCTGCGCTTTTAGACAACCACATTTACTGGGGTAACGAGTTGGGCATAGACCTTCGCCGAGTATCTTGGCGTCGAGTTATGGATATGAACGATCGAGCTTTGCGGCGTTTAGTTTTATCTCTTGGCGGAGTATCGAACGGTTTTCCCCGCGAGGGCGGTTTTGACATCACTGTTGCCTCGGAGGTTATGGCGATTTTCTGTTTATCGAACGACCTATCGGACTTGACGAGGCGTTTGGGCAACATAGTTATAGGCGAGGATCGTTCTCGTAGCATGATAACGGCTTCTTCTTTGCAGGGTGCGGGTTCGATGTCTGTTTTACTTCGTCAGGCATTGCATCCGAACTTGGTGCAGACATTGGAGGGCACGCCAGTATTTGTGCATGGCGGTCCATTTGCGAACATAGCGCATGGCTGCAATAGCATTTTAGCGACACGAGGTGCTCTATCTTTATCTGACTATGTAGTTACGGAGGCGGGTTTTGGTGCGGATTTAGGTGCGGAGAAGTTTTTCGACATCAAGTGTCGCAAGGCTGGCTTATCGCCTAGCGCGGTTGTTGTTGTGGCGTCTGTTCGCGCTCTGAAGTATCATGGCGGTGTTGAGCGTTCGGACTTATCGAAGGAGGACATTACTTCACTAGGTCGAGGTTTATCGAATTTGGATCGTCATTTATCGAATTTATCGAAGTTTGGAGTTCCTGCGATAGTTGCGTTGAATCGTTTTCCTGGCGATACGGACGCGGAGGTTTCTGCTGTTGAGGATTTCTGTGAGCGGCGCGGTGATGGATTTTCTTTGTGCACGCACTGGTCTGACGGCAGCAAGGGCACTCTAGATTTAGCGGAGCAGGTAGTATCGATTGTCGATGGGGGTTCTGCGAACTTTTCTCCGCTGTATGATGAGGAGCTAGGCTTATGGGACAAGGTTCAGAGCATAGTTAGCGAGATTTACCGAGGCAGCGAGGCGATAGCGGACCAGTCTGTTCGTGACAAGTTATCGCAATGGCAGTCTGCGGGCTATGGCAGATTTCCTATCTGTATGGCGAAGACGCAGTATAGTTTTTCGACCGACCCTAGCTTACGCGGAGCTCCTGAGGGTCATGTAGTTCCGGTCCGCGAGGTTCGACTATGCGCTGGTGCTGAGTTTATCGTAGCGATATGCGGAGAGATAATGACGATGCCTGGGCTTCCACGGAAGCCGGCTGCTAACAGCATCCATATTGACGAGGCTGGCTTGACGCAGGGATTATTTTAGGCTTTGTTTTATGAGATTATAGAGCGCGAGCGGCTTGAGCCAACCGAGCTTCCCCTTACTACATTTATGATATTGCTATAGTTTTTGTATAAGTCTATTGGCGATGTTAGAGGAGGCGAGGGGTACTATGACGAGGTATTTTTTCTGTTGCTTGGCTGGCGACTTGGCTGGCGACTTGACGAGAGGTTTAGGCAGAGGAATTGGTAATGGCTACTTTGGGCTACACGCAAGGATTGAGCGACACGAGCAGCGTAGCGAGGGGAGAGATTGGCGAGTTATTATTTTTTCCCGCCGTGTATGGCTGGCTCTAGGCAAATCTTTTTTCTCAGCAAGTTTAGCGCGCCATCCTTTGCGCATATTTCTGGGTCTAGCTTCAGCATTTCAATCAGCAC
>JABABG010000057.1 GCA_014238315.1 Alphaproteobacteria bacterium | reverse complement strand
TGTAAGTGCAAAATATATTGAGATAACCTCGTAGAAGTTCCAGAACAGCTTTATGTTTTCGTCCCTCGCCAGCAAATACCGTCCGTTCCCGCACATCCCTATTGTCGAGCGCACTTGGGCTGATAAGCGCATCACCGAGGCGCCGATATGGTGTAGCGTCGATCTACGCGATGGCAACCAAGCGCTCATCGAGCCTATGGGTAGCGAGCGCAAGGTTCGCATGTTTCGAGAGTTGGTGAAAATGGGGTTCAAGGAAATCGAGGTCGGGTTCCCGGCTGCCTCGCAGACGGACTTCGACTTCACTCGGCTGCTAATCGAACGAGGCATGATCGAAGAGGGGGTCACCATCCAGGTGCTAACACAGTCGCGCGAGGCACTGATCGAACGTAGCTTTGAGGCTATCGCGGGGGCAAGGCGCGCCATCGTACACCTGTACAACTCTACTTCGGAGACGCAACGCCGAGTAGTCTTCCGTCTTGACCGCAAGGGCGTGATCGAGATAGCGCGAACGGGAGCCAAGCTGATACGCGAGAAGGCGGAGGCGCAAAACGATACGGAGATAGTCTACCAATACTCGCCCGAAAGCTACACGGCGACAGAGCCGGACTTCGCTTTAGAGATATGCGAGGAGGTAGCTCAAATTTTCGAGCCGACTCCAGAAAAGAAAATGATACTAAACCTACCGGCTACGGTCGAGCTATCGACGCCCAACGTCTACGCGGATATGATCGAAAACTTCTGCCGCAGCTTCACTAGGCGCGATAGCGTTATCGTAAGCCTGCATCCGCATAACGACCGAGGCACGGCGGTGGCTGCCAGCGAGCTAGCCTTGTTGGCGGGGGCTGATCGTATCGAGGGCACCTTGTTCGGCAACGGCGAGCGCACCGGTAACGTTGATATCATCACTATGGCTTTGAATATGCTCACGCAGGGCGTTGACCCGAAGCTCTCGATGGCGGACATCAACCACGTACGCAGGCTAGCGGAGTATTGCACGCAGATACCCGTAAGCGCGAGGCATCCGTACGCTGGCGATCTAGTCTTCACGGCTTTCTCTGGCTCGCATCAGGACGCGATAGCGAAGGGCTTCGAGGCTATGCGCAAGAGCAACGCGTCGATATGGGATGTGCCCTACCTACCGATCGACCCGAAGGATTTAGGTCGCAACTACCAAGCTCTGATTCGCATCAATAGCCAGTCTGGCAAGGGCGGTATCGCCTACATCATGAAAACCGACTACGGCTTCGAGCTACCGCGCCCGATGCAGATAGCGCTCAGCAACGAGGTGCAAAAGGTAACCGATGCGGAGGGCGGCGAAATCTCGTCTGACGAAATATACGCTCTGTTCGAAAGATTATATATGAACGATGAGCAGCCGCTACGCTACATCGCCCATAAGAGTCTAGACAGCTCCGAGGTTATGCGAGAGATCGAGGTCACCATCGAGTTCTTGGGCAAGAAGCATATTCTCAAGAGCAAGGGCAACGGACCGATCGATGCGACCATGCGTGCTTTGTTGGGTCTAACCGAGCTACCTCTACGTTTTCTAGACTACCACCAGCATGCCATCTCGCAAGGCGCGGATGCAAAAGGAGCGAGCTATATCCACTTGGCGGGCGAAGGCGAGCAGCAGGTCTTCGGGGTAGGCTTGCATAACAACGTTGTCATATCATCGCTCAAAGCCTTGATCGCGGCGTTCAACAGAGCTTGGGCGCTCAGAGAGCAGACGAAACAAACGGACTAGCTACGATATGGCTGTGAAGATACTGGCAGGCACGGCTAGCGATGCGCTTGGCTTGAGCATCGCGCAATGCCTAAAGACTGATCTGGTGAAATGCGAGATAAGGCGTTTCGGGGATGGCGAGATTTTTGTCGAGGTTCATGAGAACCTACGCGGCGAGGATGCATTCGTGATTCAATCTACCTCGACTCCCGCGAACGATAGCTTGATGGAGCTTTTGATAATAATCGACACGCTAAAGCGTAGCTCGGCGCGGCGCATCACGGCGGTTTTGCCGTACTATGGGTACGCGCGCCAAGACCGCAAGACTGGTCCGCGCACGCCGATATCGGCCAAGCTAGTAGCGAACTTAATAGCTGCGGCGGGTGCCAATCGCGTGTTGACTATGGACTTGCACGCGGCGCAGATTCAGGGTTTTTTCGACATACCGACCGACAACCTATTCGCGGCCCCGGTTTTTGCGCGAGATTTAGAGATGCGGATATCGAAGCATAAGCTACGACCGATAGTCGTCTCACCGGATGTAGGCGGTCTGGTGCGCGCGCGACTGCTTGCCAAGAGGCTGGGTTGCGGGCTCGCGGTCATCGACAAGAGGCGAGACAGTCTGGGCAAGGCGGAGGTTATGAATGTAATCGGAGAGGTCGCGAAGCTCGACTGCCTGCTGGTAGACGACATCGTCGATACGGCGGGAACTCTGTGCAAGGCGACGGACGCGCTCTTAGAACACGGCGCGAAATCGGTCGCTGCCGTCATAACGCACGGAGTATTGTCGGGACAAGCGCGCGCGAAGATAGAAAAATCGGCACTTGACGAAATCACCATTACCGATAGTATTTACAATCAGCAGTCTGGTAAGATACGCATCCTCAGCGTGGCTCCACTATTTGCCAAAGCCGTGCAGAGCATCGGCGGTGAGAAGTCTATCTCGCGCTTATTCGCATAAATTGGCGAGATTGGCGAGATTGGCGAGATTGAGATAAATATATTAGTAGTTTAGAGAATAGAATTTAGATTAGGAGTTAGATAAGAATGGCGAGCGAAAACCTACAAGTCGAGCTACGAGAGACGCAGCGCAAGGGTGCGGCGCGCGCATTGAGGCGCAAGGGTTTTGTGCCAGCGGTCGTCTATGGCGACAATAAGCAGGTGCAGAAAATATCGTTAGAGCAGCGGGTCGTAGACAAGCAGCTGGCTACTGGCAGGATGTTGCTCACCATCTACGAGCTAAACTTTGGCGAGGCGAGCAAGCAGGGCGAGCAAAAGACTATCGGCGCGGGCGAGCAAGTTTTAGTACGAGACATACAATTCGACCCTGTTCGTGATGTAGTAACGCATATTGATTTTCAGCGCATCACGGCACGCTCGCAGTTGCGCATCGATGTGCCGGTTACTTTTCTCAACCAGGATGTTTGCGTTGGTCTAAAGCGCGGCGGCATTCTAAATGTTGTGCGGCACGAGATAACGTTGCTGTGCAGGGCGCAGAGCATTCCGGATATTATAACGGTAGACTTAGCCAAAGCCGACATTGGCGATTCGATACACGCGAGCCAAGCGCAGCTATCGGAGGGCGTCGAGCTAGCCATCAAGGATCGAGACTTTACCATCGCGACTATAGTAGCGCCCAAGGTAGCTGCTGCCGATGAGGAGGTAGAGGAGGCGGAAGAAGAAACCAGCGAGGAGAAAGAAGAGGAGGAGAAAAAAGAAGAGTAGCCAGCTAAAAATATTATATTAGTATATTAATATAAGTATCTATTAATTGAGAATTATTAATAGATATTGAGATAGGTTAATTATAACTTTATTGAGTTTATAATTCCCTTAAGTCGCTCTACGGTTAGAGAATCTGCCTCGTGATTTGCTGGGCGATGTATCATGCGGTGACAGTTAGAGCAGAGTAGCGCGAGGTCGTCTAACGAAGTTATGCTATCTATTTTCATTTGCGCCACGGGTTTTTTATGATGGCATTCGATAAAATCTTCGCCGAGCTCGCCGTAGTGTTTGGCAAAATCGAACCCGCAAGCCTCGCAGGCTAAACAGCCTTTCTGCTTTTTAACGCTATCTTTTTTCCGCCTAACTATCGTCGGATTTCTTTCCCTTACTTTATGCTCCTTGATTATTCTTTGCCTGCCTTCTGAAACGGAATTACCCTCGACATCTGTTTCAATCGGGTTTTTTCTTCTTGCTCCAGAAACTATAGACGCAATAATCCGTTCAGCTTCTTGTTTAAGTCCAATCTTATTATCAGAAAACTCGTTCCATATTTCTTTAACAAGAGCACTCAATCCATCTAAACCTTTTCTATTAGGTTTAATAGATTCGTCTAAAGAAATAAAATTAGCAATCCTGATTCCAACGCTTGAAGTAGACCTGTAAGCATAACCATTTTTATTAAGAAGATCGCTGTATTCTTGTAATATATTTTTATGAGGTACTTTTTTAATATCAAGACTTTCATACAAGGATAAAACGATAATAATCTCATCCCTGATCCATGGGATATATTTTCCTGGTGGGATTATAGGCATAAGCCAATTGATAGTTTTTTATTCTTTTCCAGTCAACCTTTTTGCGCATTACAACGCACAGCGCTGAGACGCCGAGTCCCCTTCTAGCGCGAGTTATTTTTTCTCGTATTTTTTAATCAACCTTCTCGCATCCTTGAGGTAGAGCTCGCTGTCGTAGCCCTTCTCCTTCATCCTCTTGAGCCAATCGGTTATTACCGACGAGGTAGCCTTACGCCATTTTTTAGCATCACGAGCGCTTATCAACACAAACTCGTTTCCGCGCTCGCGAGCGATCTTGCGTCCCAACTCCTCGTCGTGGTCGTACAAGGGTCCGGCGATCGCCGCCAAACTCGCACCGCTTTCTTTATCCAAGACCGCGCGCAAATCGGCGGGCAGAGCCTCGTAGCGTTTTTTATTCATGGTCAAGACGAAGGTCGCGGTGTATAACCCCCTATCGCCGGCGAACTCGGTATGGTGGCGCACCAACTCTGAGCTACGCAGAGGCACCGTCACCTGCCACGGTAGCATAGCGGCGTCGATGACTCCGCGCGAGAGGGATTGCGGCACTTGCGGCACCGGCATGCCAACGGGCACCGCGCCGAGCACCGAGAGCATGTCGGTTACGATGCGCGAAGGACCGCGCACCTTCAAGCCCTTGAGGTCGTCCATCTCCTTGATCGCCTTCTTGCGAGAGTGAAACGAACCACGAGCGTGGACATGGAATAGTAGCGGATGCGTCTCGCCAAACTCCTCGCGCAGATGCTTTTCGGAGAACTCTTGCAACGCGCGCGAGGTAGCGTCCGCCGTTGCGACCATGAAGGGTAGCTCGAACACCTCGATTATCGGGAAACGACCGCGCGTGTAGCCTGGCAGGGTCCAAACTATATCGGCGAATCCGTCCTTCGCCTGATCGTAGAGCTGCGGAGCCTTACCGCCCAAGCTCATCAGCGGAAATATCTCGATGCGCAAACGCCCGCCAGACGCCAACTCTACGCGCTTCGCCCAAGGCTCCAGCAAACCGCGCTGCACCGTCGATTGCGAGTTCAAAAAATGGTGCAATCGCAAAGTCTCGGCAGCTACGCTAACCTGCACCGAGGCTAGCAAGGCTGAGAAAAATAACGCGAAGACCGATAGCGTAAAGGGCAACCTACGAGAGAGCCGCCCGCCCGCGCTTGCAAATAGACTGAACAAGAACATCCTTATGAAATAGATTACGCTAAAAAACTCGATCCTTAAAAAAACTCGATCCTTAAAAAAACTCGATCCTTAAAAAAACCCAACCCCCAAAAAACTCGATATCAGTGCGAAACGCAAAATAGTAACAACCGAGTTACGCGGGCTAGTCTAGTCTGCCCCTTCGATAAAGCAAGCAAAATCTTCGATGACGACCTGCACGCGCCCGATGTTATCTATCCGAACCTTACCGACCAACCATCGCGGACGCCGCTCGTCAGAGGCTTTGCGGAGCAAGCAACCGAGACCGCTCGCATGCGCATCGTAGGCTATCGCGTGCGCGCGCGACACTCCACCCTCAGAGCTTATCGAGCATACGAGGTGCCGCTGAGCCTTGCCTACGAAGCGACAATCGTCGATAAAAACATCGCGAAAGGCGAACAACGGCTCCTCGTTGCCTCTACCGAATGGCGCGAGGCGCGACAGGTTTTGCGCCAACGACATTGTCGCCGCGCTAGGCAAAAGCTCCATATCGATGAGCCCGCGAAACTCAGCACTCGCGCTGGCATCTTGAGCAATCCCCATCCCCGTCTCTGCCCCCATATCCGCGCCCATCTTTACATTGCTAGCCTCGCTCAGAAAGGCTGTGAAATCGGCTAGGGTTTCTCGGTGCAGCGAGAAACCGCAAGCGCGCGAATGCCCACCGGCGCTCAGCAACAAACCCGCCTCCTTTGCTTGCATGGCTACGCGTGCGAGGTTGAAAGAATCCCAACCCCATTGCGGCAGGCGAGCCGAACCGCGTAGCAAATCCCCATCTTGCGGGGACTTAGCTTGTGTGGACTTATCTTGCGAGGATGCCGAGGATGCGGAATCCAGTTTTTCACTCGCCAAGAATATCGGGCAGCCTAACCGCTCTGCGACCCGCGAGGCGCAAGGACCGAGCACGCCTATCGACCAGGCTGGGCTTGAGAAAAAACAAGCCTTGCTTCGAGCATCGTCCTCGCCTGCTTGTTGCGCGAGCGCGAGCACCTGCTCGTAGCAGGTAGCCTGTAGCTGGCGCCGCTCGGCGTTGAGCTCTTCTATCTTACGCGCGAGCTGTTGCGCTCGCCTAATGCTATCGCTATCGCTATCGACGCATAGTAGCAGTTCGACCGCGAGGTACGCATGCCCCATGCGACCGCAGGCGTTCAGGCGCGGACCGAAGAAAAATCCGAGGTCGCGCGTTGAAACCTCCCTATCACCATTCCTATCGCCAGCCAATCGGCTAGCCCTCTCGCCGCGCATGGCTGCCGCGCCAACCTCCGCCATTTGCGCCAAGCCGACATGACGGCGGCTTGTGAGCAATCGCAAGCCGAGACGCACGAAGGCGCGGTTCAGGGGCGAGAGCTCTACTACATCGCAAATCGTAGCTAGTGCTACGAGGTCTAGCCAGGGCTTTAGCTCTGGCGGCGAGGCTACCGTATTGTCCGCGAGTAGCTTATCTTCGAGCAATTTTCTACGCAAGGCGACCAGCAGCATGAAGACGACTCCGCAAGCAGCGAGACTAGTAGCATCGACTTGGTTATCCGCGCGTTGCGGGTTGACCATCGCAAACACCGAGCCAGAACTTGAGCCCGAACCAGAACCTGAGCTAGTGGCGCGCTTGCGAACAAGGGTCGTCTCGTGCTTTGCTATCTCGTGCTTTGCTATCTCGTGCTGGTCTATTTCATGGTGATCTAGCACGATTACCTGCAAAGGCTTTTCACAGGGCTTTTCAGCCGTCCCCAGCCCCCTCTCCTTAGCCGAGCGTTCAGCCCAATCTTTGCGAGCCTGCGCGAAAACTTCGTCTTGGTTAGTACCGCAATCGCTAGTCAAGACGAGCCCCTCGACGCCGTCGTCGAACAACCGAGCGAAAGCAGCCGAGTTAGCCCCGTAGCCCTCCTTGAGACGATCGGGGGTCGTGTAGCTGCAAAGCCCGCCCAAAGCACGCCAGTAGGAGATAAACATAGCCGCGCAACAGGCACCATCGACATCGTAGTCGGTGATGATGCCTATCCTTTGCTTTGCGACTAGGGCTTGGACTAGCCGCGCGATCGCCTTGTCCATATCCGCCAAGCGCGAGGGGTCTGGCATCAGCTCTCGCACGCGCGGCTCTAGGAAGTTTTCTACCTGCTGCTCCTCGACGCCGCGCAGGCATAGGAGGCGAGCGAGCCAACCGTCGAGCGACGGATGCGCCAAGCGCATAGACTCTACCCGCTCCTCGACCTCTCGCTTGCTTAGGGGCGAGGTAGCGGTGGTAGCGGAGGGGGGGGCAGCAGACGAGGGGTTAGACTGCGCCCTTTTAGAACTCCTTGGCGAACTACTTTGCGAACTCCTTCTTGGCGAGCGCATGCGCCAAAATTTATCCGCCATTTTGCAAGGGCTAGCCCGAAGGGGCTGAACGAGGAAGAGACTGGTGAGGCTGATACAAGTGAGGCTGAGATAAATGAGATAGGGGCAGACGAGCGCGTGTCGTCTCGATGCGCTTGCTCGCCTCGTGCATAACGAGCGAATGCACCGACACCCCGTCGTCTTCGAATCGAACCCCGTCGAGCAACGAGCCGTCCGTAACCCCGCTAGCAGCGAAAATAACATCCGAGCGCACGAGATCGTCCATAGCATAGATTTTGCTAAAATCGACTATCCCCATTTTCTCTGCCCGCACCCGCTCCTGCTCGTTTCGACAAACGAGCCTGCCTTCGAAGAAACCGCCGATAACCTTCAAAGCTGCGGCGGCGAGAACCCCTTCAGGCGCACCGCCGATACCAAAGTAGGCGTGCACTCCGCTTTTGCTATCTGTAGTTGTGATAGCCGCCAGGATATCCCCATCTGGTATAAGCTGCACTCTGGCACCGCAACTACGAACCTGCGAGATCAAGCTCTCGTGCCGCTCGCGCTCTAGGATGCAGACCTGCAACGAAGAGACCTTGCACTTGAGGGCTTTGGCGATAGCGATGAGGTTTTCCTCTGGCGTTTGCGCGAGCGAGACGACGTCCGCGCCTACTTCTACGCCGACCGCTATTTTTTCCATATACAAGTCTGGCGCGTGTAGCAGCCCGCCGCGCGGCGAGAAAGCCATCACCGTCAATGCGTTGGCTGTCGAGCTCGCGCACAGATTAGTTCCCTCGAGCGGATCGAGCGCGATGTCTATTTCAGCGCCGACCCCCTTGCCGACCGACTCACCGATGTAGAGCATCGGTGCCTCGTCCCGCTCGCCTTCGCCGATGACGACCTTACCTGAGATGGGTAGCGACATTAGAGCCGCGCGCATGGCATCGACCGCGGCCTTGTCTGCTGCCACGCACTCGCCGAGCCCGCGCCATTCTGCGGCGGCTATGGCTGCCTGTTCGCAAACGAACCGCGCCTGCTGGATTAGGGCTTCGTCTAGCTTCTCTTTGTCTAGCTTTTCTTCGAGTTTAGGTACGGATGGTAGCGACACGAGCTATTTATCCTCATTCATTTCCAAGATTCTGATTGCGAAGGCGGCAGATTGCAGTATGCCGAGTTTATCGATAAGCGACAAGGCGCGATCGATAGCGATAGTGCTAGCCCGATGGGTGTATAGGAACAGCGAGACATTATCCGCATCGCCATCGGCGGAGCCATCCTGCAGGATGGAAGCGAGCGAGATTCCGCAGTCGCGCAAAACGGCAGAGATCGAAGCCACGATACCGACCTGATCCCTAACCCTGAAGTTTAGATGCCATGGCGAGATAATATCCTGCAGCGGGCAAAACGGCAAGGCGCTAAGGTTAGCGCTCGGCAATCCGAACAGGGGTATCTTGCGCCCGCGGGCTATTGAGAATATATCGCCGGCGACAGCCGAGGCGGTAGCGTTGCCGCCAGCCCCGTCACCAGATATGAAGACCTGCCCGCAAAAATCCCCTTGGTAGATGAGCGCATTGCAAACCCCGCTCACATTGGCGAGCCTCGATCCGATCGGTAGCAGGCAAGGATGGACGCGCAAGGAGAGCCCGTCGGGCACAGCCTCGCATATAGCCAACAGGCGAATGCAGTAGCCATTCCGAGCGACCGCACGAACCTTATCGAGCGTGATGTTAGCGATACCCTCGACGGAGACCTGCTCTAATGCGAGCGGTGTTGAGAAGGCGAGCGCGCTCAGCAGGGATATTTTATGCGCTGCGTCCAAGCCAGATATATCCGCGTGAGGATCAGCCTCGGCGTATCCTTGCGCCTGCGCTGCTGCCAGAGCCGTCTCGAAACTCTCGCCATCCTCTATCCGCGTGAGGATGTAGTTACAAGTGCCGTTGAGTATTCCTATCAGTCGTTCGCTACGATTTGCGAACAGGCTGTGTCGTATTGCTGCTACTATCGGCATAGCCGCCCCCACGGCTGCCTCCCACCCTATCGATCTAGAGTGCTGCTCTGCCAAGCGCGCGAGTTCACCGCCATTATGCGCGAGCAGAGCCTTATTAGCCGTCACGAAATCCTTGTCGGATTCCAACGCTGCTCGTGCTGCCGACAAGGCTATTCCATCCTCGCCACCGATCAGCTCGACGAACACATCGGCGGACGAAGAGCGCGCCATAGCGACCGCATCGTCGTACCACTCGTAGCGAGATGTAGAGAATGGACGATGCTTGTTTTTATCGCGTGCGCTGACGGCGACTATCTCGACCCGCTCGCCACGCGCGACTTGTCCGCCTCGTTGTTCCAACAAAGAAACCAAGCCACAACCGACCGTCCCCAGTCCCGCGATAGCAACACGCGTCATCGTTAGACAAGAAAGCCTTTTTAGATTGCTACAAGGATTCGCGCGAGATAAGTTTTGCTGCTAAGTTTTTATGTGTAGAGTCGTTCCTTTTCAGCCATCCCCGAATATAAGGAGGCTACGAACTCTCCGTAGCCATTAAATATCCTTGTAGGAACTTTGCCGCTTTTTCCGAGCAAGCGTTCTTGCGCCTGCGACCAACGAGCGTGCGGCACCTTCGGGTTCACGTTCGCCCAGAAACCGTATTCTTTCGGGGCTACGACCTCCCAAAAGGTATTCGGGCGTTTTTTGACAAAACTTATGCGCACCAACGACTTGATCGACTTGAATCCGTACTTCCAAGGCAAGAGCAAGCGCAAGGGCGCGCCGTTCTGCTTGGCTATCGGCTTGCCATAAGCCGCTGTTGCGATGAAGGCGAGTTCGTTCGTGCCTTCTTCGATCGAGACGCCCTCTCGGTATGGCCAAGGGTAATAGTTTTGCCGCAAGCCTGGCATGTTTTTCTCGTCCATCTGCGTCTCGAAGCTGATGTAGCGAGCTGATTTTAGCGGACGCGCGTATTCGACCAAGGCTTTGAGGGGAAATCCACTCCAAGGCACTGTCATAGCCCAAGCCTCTACGCAACGATGGCGCAAGACGCGTCGCTCTAGCGGCATAGCCTTGAGCAGATCGTCGAAGTCGACTTTACGCGGTTTCTCGACCAGACCGTCGATGGCGATAGTCCAAGGCTCTAGGACCATTTTTTGCGCGGCGCGGGAGATAGTCTTGTGGCTACCGAACTCGTAGAAGTTATTGTAGGTCAAGGCATCCTTCTCTTCGGTCAGCTCGCGTGAGACCTTGTAGGTATCGTTGCGTTGAGCGGGGTAGAGATCAGCCCATTTTTGTTGAGCTTTATCGAGCGAGGATTCTTTAGCCTCCGAACAAGCGCTGGTCAAAAGACCCAATGCGGACAAGCCGACACAGGCACCTATACCGCCGCTAAACTTTTGCAATATATCGCGACGGTTGCGGAAGAAGACCTCGTCTGTCGCATCGCGCTCGTCTATCTCCCAACCGCGCTTAAAGCGCAGGTTGGGCGAGCAAATATCGCCACCGAGAGAGGAATCGAAAGAGGAGCCTATGGCTCTTGCCTTATAAACCCTCTTATAAACCCTTTTGCCCGCATCCGCGCCCGCGCCCGCGCCCGCGTCCAGTTCGCTCTGCTTATCTTCTACCTGTGGAGTATCTTCTGCTCGTGCCATCGTACCACCGCCTGAATTTTTGTCCGCTATGTTTAACCCCCAGATTTAACCCCCAAATTTAACCTCCAATTCTAACCCCCAGCTTGTTTCACTATAGCAAAGTCTAGCGCAATCTCCTAGTCCTAGTCTTGTTCTTCTGCCTTTTTCTGCCATAAGAGCAAGTCCTCCTCGCTGGCTGCAAATAGCTTTTGTATGGTAACGATGGAGAATCCCTTGCGAGCCAGAGCCAGTAAATCCTTGTTGTTTCTTTTGTCTTTCTGCTGTTGCTGATTATCGTCATCGCCCGCTCTGTTGTCGGAAGGAGCATGGAAAGGAACACGAGAAGGACCCCGAAAAGGACCTAAGCGGCGTCTACGCGCGACCTTAAGAGCCGACAATAGCTCCACCTCCTCCCTGCCATCGTTGGCTTGAACATCCGCGAGCGTCTCGCTGATCTGTGCGGACTGAATCCCATCCCGCGCGAGTTTAGCTCTAATCTCGTAGAGACTAGCCCCACGCCGCAACAACCCGCGCGCGCGCGCGTGGGCAAACCGCGGGTCGTTCAAATACCCCAACCCCTGCAGCCAGCGAGGAGGACTTGCTCTTATGGCAGAAAAAGGCAGAAGAACAAGACTAGG
>JABABG010000076.1 GCA_014238315.1 Alphaproteobacteria bacterium | reverse complement strand
CTGGTATTGGCTCGATGGGTCTGATGTTAAAGTGGAACGCGCTGAACGCTCCTTTGCGGCGTAATGTTGCGCAGGAGGAGGTAGGAGGAGCAGCGGTATTTTTATTGTCGTCACTATCGAGGAGCGTTACTGGCGAGATAATGTATGTTGATTGCGGCTACAACACTACTGGCATGCTGCCCCTATCGTCTATTCCAGCGGCGCGCGCGCTACTTGAGGAGGTTGAGTAGCGGCGAGAAAATGATGCTTGCGAATTATGTCTTTTAACAGCTTTGGGCGCGTTTTGCGTTACACGAGCTGGGGTGAGAGTCATGGCGTCTCGGTTGGCTGTATTGTAGATGGAGTTCCCCCCCGCATAGACTTGCGGGAGGAAGATATACAGCGAGACATCGATCGTAGACGTTCTGGTCTTTCGCGTCATACCTCGCAGCGGCGCGAGGGGGATAAGGTGAAGATTCTTTCTGGCGTTTTTGAGGATAAGACGACCGGCAGTCCGATAGCTTTAGAGATAGTCAATGAAGATGCGCGTAGCAAGGATTACAGCGAGCTAGCGCGTCTTTATCGTCCTGGGCATGCTGACTATGTAACCGAGCGCAAGTATGGCATTCGTGACTGGCGTGGTGGTGGACGCTCTAGTGCTCGCGAGACGGTGATGCGGGTTGCGGCTGGCGCGATTGCTCGCAAGATTTTGGGTTGCTCGATAGTTATTCGTGCTGCGGTTTCACAGATTGGCGATTTGGCGGTTTGCGAAGAACGTTGGAGTTGGGATTCTTGTAGCGTTGAGAATTTGTTCTGTCCAGATGTTGAGACTCTAGCGAGCTGGCAATCGAGTTTAGACGTTGCTCGGCGCGCGGGCACTTCTTTGGGCGGTCGTATTAGGGCTCAGGCTTGTGGCGTTCCTGCTGGTTGGGGAGCACCCTTGTATGGCAAGTTAGACGCGGATTTGGCAGCGGCGATGATGGGTATCAATGCGGTGAAGGCAATCGAGATTGGCGCGGGTTTTGATGTAGTTTCGCGCGATGGTGTCGCGAATGCCGATGAGATGGCAGCCGCTACTGCTGGTGATGAGGGGGGGCAGGGCTCTCGGTCTGATCCTAATTTTTTAGCGAACAATGCGGGTGGCATTTTGGGTGGAATATCGAGCGGACAAGAGATTTATTTTTCGCTTGCGCTAAAACCTACCAGCTCGATCAGAAAACCTTTGCGAACAGTCGACAAGAGCGGCAAGGACAGCTTTGTCGAAACTCGCGGTCGTCATGATCCGTGCGTGGCGATAAGGGCTGTGCCTATTGTTGAGGCGATGTTCGCATTAGTGCTAGCCGACCACAAACTACTGCACCGCGCTCAATGCGGATAATTTTTTCGCAACGCTAATATAACGCCAAGGATATATAACGCCAAGGATATATAACGCCAAGAGGGATAACGCCAAGAGGGATAACGTTGGGAAGTGGAGGGTTACTATCGCTTGATTTTTGCGCTAATTTTCATTAGCATCACCACAACGTGGTGGTGCTAATAATGTTAGTACCGAGTCGTTTTCACCTGCAAGTCGTCTCGCGCATTTGCTGATTAATTTTGACCGAGGATAAAGGTATGAAAGACTTCTTGAGGCGGATATATAAGTCTGCTGTGCGATTTTTTGGCAGGGGATTGCGATTTATCATTGGCAGGATTTTCCGCGTTTTTTGGTTTTTGTTTCGCTACACATCTTTTGTTATCGGAGCGATAGTAGTCTTGCTGTTCCTCGTAGGCTTTGGCTCGTATTGGCTTTTTGGCGAGCGCATGACAGAGCAAGCTTGGGAGACTCGAGGCATGCTCGGTCTTCGTTTGGGCGATGGTGGCGAGGGCGACATGTGGCAGGATGGGTCGCGCAAGGGTAGGGATAAACGTGGCAAGGTTGCGCTTCGCGAGGGTGGCTATTTGCACATTGATTTGTCGCACTTGTCGGACCGTTGGTTTTCTTCTCCTTCGTTTTTTTCCTACTTTGAGCATAGCCAGAGTCGCATCAGCAGGATCACCTTGATAGAGTCTTTGCGGCGAGCGGCGAGCGATGACAAGATTACGGCATTAGCGGTTTCGATGAACAGCGCGTCTATAGCTAGGCTAGGCGTTTCTGGCGTTGAGGACTTTCGTCGTGCGGTTGCGGGTTTTCGATCGCAAGGTAAGCCGGCGTGGATTTTTGCGACCAATTTAGGTGGTCTCGGCGGTCGTGCGGGTTTGAAGAGTTACTACCTAGCTAGCGCGTTTGACTCGATTTCGCTTGCCCCTAGTGGCAGCCTTGGGCTTGGCGGAGTTCGCATCGAGGTACCGTACTTCCGTGGTGCGCTCGACAAGCTACAGGTCGTTCCGCAGTTTGAATCCCGCGATGCGTACAAGGGCACTCCGCAACAATTTCTCAACGAGGGTATGAGCGATGAGGTTGCAGAGAACCTGCAAGGCATGGCTGATAACGTCTCGCGCCGTTGGAGCAAAGAGGTAGGAGAAGCGAGACGCCTAGACAACGAAATTATTGCCAACGCGCTAAGTTCTCCGTATGTCAGCTCTTCGGATGCGCTGTTGAGGGGTTTGGTAGACCGCAGTGCTTATGCCGACGAGTTTTGGGCTGCCTTTCACCGTGAGGTAGCTAGCAGGGACAAGGACAAGGTTGCGGACGAGGGTAAGTCCAAGAAGGGCAAGGATAAGGGTAAGGATAAGGTCAAGGCGAGGGGCATTTCATTGTCGTCTTACGCCGCCTACCATCGTCTCGGTCAATTCTTCACGCCCGATGAGGACAAACGTCAGCACAGAAGAGAAGCTAGCAAAAGCAAGATGCAGGAAGAAGAAAAGCAGGAGCAAGGACAAGCAGAAGGACAAACAACCGCGTCCGACGGCGATGACGAGCAACAAGACGAGCAACAAGACGAGCAACAAGACGAGCAACAAGTATCAGAGCAAGACGAGGCAGAGGCAAGCGGTGATAGTAGCGATGATAATCAGGATGATCAGGATAAGCAGGCTGAAGAGCAAGAGGCGATGATGGTAGAAAGCCCCGCTGAGCAAGGGGACGGCGATTCTATGCTACGGGTTGCCTTGCTTAATTTCCGTGGCGAGATAAGGCAAAGTCACGCGGAAGATAGCTTGGGAGCTGGAGAGGGAGAATATACGATCTCTGCAAGGCGGGCTACTCGCCTTTTGCGTCGCCTTGCACGCGATGATAGTTTCCACGGAGTAGTGTTGCACATCGACAGCCCTGGCGGCGACTACGTTGCCTCCGACCTCATCTACCACGAGATAATGCGCTTGCGCGAGCGTAAGCCGGTTGTTGTCGTTATGGGAGATAACGCTTCTTCTGGCGGCTACTATATTGCGATGGCGGGCGAGCATGTTTTAGCGCAGCCTTTCACGGTTACTGGCTCGATAGGCGTTTTTTCGGGCAAGGTTTCGACGCGCGACTTTTGGCAACGTTGGGGTGTTGGTTGGGGCGTAGTACAGAGTGGTAGCGATAGCACGATGCACTCTCTTCTCGACCCCTATACGGATTCGGACCTAGCGACCCTTTCTGGCGCGATGGACGTTATCTATGCGGACTTTACTGGCAAGGTAGCGGACTCGCGCAACCTTGACCGCCCTCGCGTTGAGCAGCTAGCGGGTGGTCGTATTTGGCTTGGCGAGCAGGCTGTAGCGAACGGTCTTGCCGATGATCTGGGTGGTTACGCTGCCGCCCGCTTGTGGATGGCGAAGCGTTTGCAACGACCAGCGGAGCAGGTTCTTTTCCTACCTTATCCTAGGGCTGGTTCTTTCTCCCATCGTATCAAACGCATACTTCGCCAGGCTTTCTTCTCGCAATCGCCACAGGGGTCGATGCTGCATGGTTTTTCACCCCTTCTCCCCCAGCCCTTACGCGATCAGGCTTTAAACGAGGTTGCTCCGCTTGTTTTGCGTAGTGGTGCTTTGAGTGCGCCACGCATTTTACTTATGCCTTAAGCTTTTCTACTAACATTGAATAGACAGGATTGAGCGTAGAGGTTGAATGGCATTAGCTACTTCCAACGGGGCTATGTTGCAGCGCGTACAGCCTGCGGATTGTTTGTTGTTGCTGGTCGATGTACAAGAGCGTCTATTACCTGCGATGGCAGAATGCGACCACCTGCTAGCGAGCAACGCTAGGCTGTTGCGCGCTTTAGGTTTATTTTCGATTCCTCTTTTAGTTTCAGAGCAATACCCGCAAGGCTTGGGTAAGACGGCTGCGAGTTTGCAGGCATTGTATGGTGAGGATGCTGAGGTTTGCGAGAAGCGTTGTTTTTCGGTTGCCGATGACGATGCGTTTATAGAGAAGATTAACGACAAGTCTCGCTCGACGGTTTTGCTTAGCGGTATAGAGACGCACATTTGCGTTTGGCAAAGTGCTAGAGATTTAGCCAGTCGAGGCTATCGTGTTGTCGTTGTTGGCGATGCGACGACCTCTCGCTCGCTTAGAGATCACAGTTGCGCGCTATCGAGCATGCAGCAAATGGGCATAGAGGTTGTTAGCGTAGAGATGCTATTATTCGACCTACAACAAACATCGGAGGGAGAAGGCTTTAGGTTAATATCTAAGTTGGTTCGCTAATCAGCGTAATTTCAGTTTGTGGCATTAGCCATTTTCTGATTTTTATGCTCTGCCTAGCGCGCGAATTTCCGTTGCAACTATAACAACAAAGACACAGCACGGAAGGAAGTTTTGGTATGGACACATTAGTAGAGCTAGACGCTCGTGCTATCAGTGTTATTAACGCTCTGTTGCAACAGCGTCTTGCGCGCAACCGTTGGCATGCGCAACAGATGATCGAGGAGCGGCGAGTTTTTTTCGGCAAGTACTGCATTAGCAATATCGGCGAGATGGTCTCGGAGGTGGTTCCTCTTCGTATTGCGGCGAGCCCAGAGCGGCGTGAAACTGTTCGTTGCTCTAATTTGTCATACGCGATGCAAAAGTTTCGCTTTTCTGCGAGGGGTCGGATTGCCGTTGACTTGGGCATGACCGAAGGAGAATGCACAAAGATTTTGCTTGAAAATGGCATCAGGCGAGTTTTTGCGATCAACGTTGAAGGCGAGCCGGATTCTTCTCTTGCGGAGGATTCGCGTGTGAGCATTTTGCAGGGCGTTAATTTGCGGCATCTGCATCGAGGTTTTCTTCCCTTTCCCCTTTCTGCAATCATAGTGGATAGTAAGGTTGCTAGGGTTGGTGAGCTTCTGCAGCATATACAACGTTTTGCCTCTCCTAGCTGTTGGCTTTTGGCGTTCATCTATCCAGAGGTTGAGTACCCTGATGAGGTTTATTTGTCCTTGAAAGACAAGCAGGTGGACCGCGCTTTGATGCGTAGGATTTCTATGGAGGTGAAACAGCATATCGAAGGATTGGGTAGTTGGCGAGTCTTGGGCGCGCTACCTTCCCCTTACATTGCTGCCGAGCAGTCGGTGCGTAGTATAGTGCTCGCTGCCGAGCATTTGACGATCTAGTCTAATTTTAACCTCTGTTTACCCTATGTCGTTGTGGGGGGATTAATGCTAGTATGCGTTGGCGTCTGTGGCATTCGCAGGGTTCATTTGCACAATTAAGATGAGGATTAGTTATGAAGGACAATCTCTTTTTCAAAAATGTTACGCTTATGTTTGCGTTTGCGTTTCTAGTGCTAGCACTGAGTGTTTCTTTTTCGCCTTCTGCCGACGGCAAATCGCGTTTTTACACGAAGGGTGGCTTGGCGTTAGAAGGCTACGATGCTGTTGCGTATTTTAAGGAGGGGCGCGCGGTTGCGGGCAGTAGCAGTTATTCCACCCGTTGGGGTGGCGCGGAATGGCGTTTTGCTAGCGCCGAGAATCGCGCTCAGTTTATCTCTGGCCCGAGTTCCTACGCCCCGCAGTTTGGCGGCTATTGTGCCTATGGCATTTCGCAAGGCTACGCGGTGCGAGGCGCGCCCAAGCAATGGACGGTCTATCGGGGCAAGCTCTACATGAACTATAATGCTAGCGTGCGCCGCACTTGGGAGGGCGCGAAAGACAATTTCATCGCGCTTGCTCGTAAGAAAGTTTCTGGCGTCCTTGCCAACTAGGCTACAGAGCAACTAGGTTGCAGGAAGCTCGCTTTTAGCGAGCGGTATTTTGCGTATATCATAAGAGCTTGATTTTGTTAATCGAGCTTTTTACTTTGCCCCCGCCTTCCAAAGCTCGATGGAATCGCGCAAGGAGGCTGTTTTTGCCCTTGCTTTGCCTTCGAGCATGGGCGATAGGTTTTGCGCGAGCTTTTTCCCCGCTTCGACTCCCCACTGGTCGAAGGGGTTGATCTTCCACAATAGGCTTTGCACGAAGACCTTATGCTCGTAGAAGGCGAGCAGCATACCGAGGTTATGCGGCGATAGGCTTCGGTATACGAAGAGGTTAGAGGCTCGATTGCCCCTGAGCTTACGATGCGGGGCTATGCGCTTTTCCGCCGTTGTTTCATTAGGTATCTCCTTTTGCGCTTCGCCATTTTTTCCGCGCATCAAGGTTTCCACTTGCGCGAGGCAATGGGTGCTGAGTTTGCGATGGCTTTTTTTATCGAAGCCTATTGATGCTATGAAGAAGTCGAGTGCCAGTTTTTCTGTTGTTTGCTGTAGCCATTGGAAGAGACTATGCTGAGCACTTGTGCCTTGCGCGCCCCATAGCAAAGGTGCGCTTTCTCTTGCGAGGGGTTTTGCGGTTGCGGAGAGGCTTTTGCCACCCGATTCCATTTCCAGTTGTTGCAAGAAACAAGGTAGCCGCCGCAGTCGATGGTCGTATGGGATGATTGCGTGCGAGCTGTGCTTGCACAAGTTTCGGTACCAGATTCCGAGCAGAGCCATTATCACGGGTATGTTATGTTGCGGTGGTTTTTTTATGAAATGACTATCGGCACGCTCTGCGCCATTTAGGAACTGCTCGAAAGTATTAGTGCCGAGCATCATTTGCACAGAGAGGCTAGCAGCCGACCAAACGGAGTATCGCCCTCCCACGCTTGCGGGGATTAGCAAGATTCGCTCTGTTGGTATTTTCACGCCGATATCGGCTTTTTGCACGAGGTTTGGCGCGGCGGTGATGGCGATGAAATGTCGCTCCAGCTCTGCTTTTGCGCCTAGTTTTTTTTTCATCCAGCGAGATATTTCTTTTGCGTTATGTAGCATTTCTTCGGTGCGGAAGCTTTTGGACACTAGTATGAATAGGCATCGACTAGGGTTTAGTTGGGCTAGGGTTTCTTCGCGTTGCACTCCGCCTAGGTCGGATATAAATGATAGGGTCGCTTCTTTTTTCATTTTACGCCGTTGCATTTTCAGAGCGTCGAATAGCAGTCTTGTCCCTGCTTCCGATCCTCCGATCCCGACATGCACTATATGGGTTAGCGGTATGTTTTCGGTGTTGCGTATATCTCCGTCGTTGAAAGCACGAGTGAAGTTTTTGCAGTCTTGCCGCACTTTAGCGAATAGCTGGCGTTCGTCTTGCCCTATTTTCGATAGTATGGGTATTTTGCTTTTGCTACGCAGAGCTGTATGCAGAGCTGGTTGCTGTTCGCTGTAGTTGACGATTTCGCCGCGCATCGTGGCGTTAATTTTTTCTGGCAAGTTGATAGTCTCTAGGAGTCGGAAGAGGCAATCCCGCGCCTCATCGTCGAGCAAGTTGCGCGAGTAATCGAAGGTCAGCTCGCCGCAACTTTCGCTATATTCGTATGCGCGCTGGGGGTTGCTATCGTAGAGCTTGGCGAGCGGTATTTTTTGCAAGCGTTTGCAATGTTTGCCTAGCTCTTGCCATATTTCCAGCCCTAGTTTTTGCTGTATTTTTTTCTCTTGCGACATTACGAGCTGAGGCTAGCAAAAGGCTTTATAGCAGGCAACCTGCAATCGGGTACTATCAATTAGGCTTTGGCGAGGATTATGAGGATATTTTAAATTATATGCTAACGAACGGCTTCGCAATCTCGTAGAATCGGGTTTTGTTATTTTTCAACCGAAGGTATAGATAGCCTTTATTGCTATTTAGATTCAGTACTTACCGATGCGTTCCTGCAAGCCGCCGCCCGCGAGCCTTCAAGGCAAGCCTAGCGCGAAAAATATAGCCACCTCGAATCGAGCAAATAGCGCGCCGAGCGCGATTACGATAAGCGGGGCTCGCGTTCACAATTTGCGCAATGTTTCGTTGAGTCTGCCGCGCAACTGCCTTACGGTTATCACTGGTGTTTCTGGCTCTGGCAAATCGTCTCTAGCGTTCGACACGCTTTACGCCGAAGGTCAGCGTCGTTATGTAGAGAGTTTGTCGGCTTACGCGCGTCAATTTTTAGGTTTGATGCAAAAGCCGGATGTAGATTCGATCGAGGGTTTGTCGCCCGCGATTTCGATCGAGCAAAAGACGACCTCGAAGAACCCGCGCTCGACGGTCGGCACGATTACGGAGATAGCCGACTATCTGCGGGTTCTTTTCGCGCGGGCGGGCATTCCGCACTCGCCGGCGACTGGTAAGCCGATAACCAGCCAGTCGATAGGCGAGATGACGGATAGGATTCTCGCGCTAGGTGAAGGCAAGAAGATTCTGCTACTTGCGCCGATTGTGCGCGGTCGCAAAGGCGAGTATCGTAGCGAGTTCATCGCTTGGGCGAAGAAGGGCTTTACGCGAGTTAAGGTCGATGGTCAGATGGTCGAGCTTGACGGTGCTCCTCCGAGCTTGGACAAGAACAAGAAGCACGACATTGCGATAGTCGTAGATCGGCTGGAGATAAAGGACGGCATAGCGCAGCGCTTGGCTGATTCGATACAGACTGCGCTCGACGAATCGGACGGCTTGCTACTAGTCGAAGAGATTGCTAGTGGCGATGCGTCTACGGGCGACAAGACAGAACCGCAATTATTTTCCTCGAAGTTCGCCTGCCCGGTTTCGGGTTTTACGATAGAAGAGCTAGAGCCTCGTTTATTTTCGTTCAACTCTCCCTACGGAGCCTGCCCGCATTGCGGCGGCTTGGGGGTAGTGATTTTTTACGACGAGCACAAGATAGTACCGGACCGCTCGCTTTCTCTCGCGCGAGGGGCGATAGCAGCTTGGAGCAACCATGGCACGCCCGCGCCTTACTATAGGCAAACTTTCGAGGCTATTCTTGCGCATTTTGGCGGTACTATGGATCTGCCCTTCAGCGAGTTACCCGAAAAGACACGCCGAGCGATTATCGATGGCTTTGGCGAGAAGATTACATTTCGTTTCAGCGATGGTAATAAGGAATACCGAGTTACTCGCGCCTTTGAGGGATTATCGCGCAATTTAGAGCGTCGTTATCGCGAGACGGATTCCTCAAGCATCCGCGAGCATTTATCGCGCTATCAAAGCGAGCAGGGCTGTAAGGAATGCGATGGCACTCGCTTTAAACCGCAGGCTTTGGCGGTGAAGATCGACGGTCAGCATATAGGGGATGTTTCCAAACTTACGATATCGCAGGCGTTATCTTGGTCGAGGCAGCTTGGCAAGAGTTTGAAAGGCAAGCAGGCTTCGATTGCGCGTCCGATTCTCCAAGAGATATCGGCGCGTTTAGAGTTTCTCGACGATGTTGGGCTTAGTTATTTGACGCTTTCTCGCTCGGCGCGCACTTTGTCTGGCGGCGAGAGTCAGCGCATTCGCCTAGCCTCGCAGATCGGCTCTGGCTTGACGGGCATTTTATATATATTAGACGAGCCTTCGATAGGCTTGCACCAACGCGACAACCAGCGTCTTCTTTCGACGCTTTCTCGCTTGAAGCGTCTTGGTAACACGGTTGTAGTAGTCGAGCACGATGCCGAGGCGATTATGGCAGCAGACCATATAGTCGATATGGGACTTGGCGCGGGCAAGCATGGCGGCGAGGTGATAGCGCAAGGCTCTCTCGCGCAGATTATTGGCAATAAGAAGAGCATCACTGGCAAATACCTAAGCGGCACAAAGTCGATAGGCATTCCCAAACGCCGAGATGTTGCGAATGGTTGTTTTCTCAAACTTTTCGGAGCCTGCCACAACAACCTTAAGGGGGTCGATGTGTCGATCCCTCTTGCTGCGTTTACTTGCGTTACGGGTGTTTCTGGCTCTGGCAAATCCAGCCTAGTTGTCGAGACTCTGCAGAGGTTGCTTTATGCTAGGCTTATGGGTGCTCGCGATAGGGCTGGAGCTTTCGATAGGGTTGAGGGTTTATCTGCGTTGGACAAGGTAATAGTCATCGACCAATCTCCGATAGGTCGCACTCCGCGCTCTAATCCGGCGACTTATACTGGTGCTTTTTCTCCGATACGCGATTGGTATGCGGGTCTGCCTGAGGCGAAGGTTCGAGGTTACGCTGCTGGTCGTTTTTCGTTTAATGTTAAAAGCGGTCGTTGCGAGTCTTGCCAAGGTGATGGTGTTGTGCGTATAGAGATGCACTTTTTGCCCGACCTTTATGTCGATTGCGAGGTTTGTCGAGGTGCGCGCTACAACCGCGAGACTCTAGAGGTTAGGTATCGAGGCAAGACGATTGCGGAAGTATTAGCGATGACGGTTGAGGAGGGCGCGGCATTTTTCCGTGCGATTCCATCGATCTACGACAAGCTATCGACCTTGCAAGCGGTTGGTTTGGGCTACATCGGCATCGGTCAGCAAGCGACCACTCTATCTGGCGGCGAGGCGCAGCGCATCAAGTTGGCGCGTGAGCTTTCACGCAGGGCTACGGGTCGCACGATGTATATCCTCGACGAGCCGACGACGGGTCTGCACTTTGAGGACATATCGAAGCTTTTGTCGGTTTTGCAGCAGCTAGTCGCTACGGGTAATAGCGTTGTAATCATCGAGCATAACTTGGATGTCATCAAATCGGCGGACTGGGTTATCGACATCGGACCTGACGGGGGGGATGCGGGCGGAGAGATCGTTGCTTGCGGAACCCCTGAGTCTGTTGCTGCTATCGAGCGTAGCGTTACTGGTAATTACTTACAGCAGGCTTTAAAAAAGTAGAGCTCGAGCATTTATAGTTGGATATTTATAGCTAGTCATATTTATTTTATCGGGTTAGGCTTGCGTCTATGGAGCAGGTATCTTCACGGAATTTTTTAATAGAGTTGAGCAAGGTCAGCAAGTCTTACGGCTCGTTGCGGGCGGTCGAGAACTTAGATTTGCGAGTTGCGCGTGGCGAGATAGTTGGAATTTTGGGACCGAACGGGGCGGGCAAGAGCACCGCGATGCGCTTGGCGGTTGGCTATATCAGGAGCGATAGTGGCTCGGTTCGTCTTGCTGGCAAGGACATATCGCGCGAGGCGCTAGAGGCACGGCGTGCGCTCGGCTATCTACCGGAGGGCATGCCACTTTGGGGAGCGATGCGGGTTTTACCTTTTTTGCAGAGCATAGCTGCGTTGCGCGGAGTTAAGCGCGAGCAACGTTCGGTTGCGATTGCGAGGGTCGTCGACGATTTATCTTTAGGGGAGGTTTTACAGCGTCCGATCGACATTCTCTCGAAGGGCTATCGCAGGCGTGTGGGGCTAGCGCAGGCTTTGCTACACGACCCGTCTGTGTTGATCCTCGACGAGCCTACCGATGGACTTGATCCGAACCAGAAGCATTCTTTGCGAGCGATGATCAGGGCGATTTCTGCGCGCAAGGGAATTTTACTCTCGACGCATGCTTTAGACGAGGTTGATTCTTTGTGCGACCGTGTTTTGATTCTGCACAAAGGTCGAGTTGTCTGGACTGGCAGTCCGAAAGAGCTAGCTACGAGCGCGCCGAAGGATGGTGCGGGCACTGCGTTAGAACGCGCTTTTCGGGCTACGACCGCGCAATAACGGGTAGTTTATTGACAAACGAGCCTCTTTCTGCCCCGTAGCCCATCTCACCTGCTGGCAGTTTTTGCGACAGCCCTCACCCTCGCCTTGCCTCTTTCGTTGCCTTTTGTTTATGAGGCTCAAGGACAAAGTGCCGAGGAAATTCTCCAGCAAGCAGAAAAGTTTTACGAGAAGAAGGACTATATAAAAGCCGCTTCTTTACTTCGTCAAGTAGCCGAACAAGGAGACGCCTTGGCACTTCATAATTTAGCTACTATGCACGAATCTGGTGATGGCGTTAAAAAAGACCGCCTTACCGCCTATGCTTTGCTTCTACTCTCTATCAATGAAGGCAATAAACCAGCAAGGGAGAGCGCAACTCGAATTAGAGAGAAATTAACAGCGGAACAAATCACGGCAGGGCAAAAGATTGCGAGAGAATGGCAGCAGCGCATAGAAGCGAACAAGCAAAAAAGAGCGAACTAGAGTCTTGATTAGAGTCTTGGTAATAGCTCGACGAAGTTGCAGGGTTTCGTGCGAATGTCGAGTTGCTGTTTGAGTATCCCCTGCCAAGCGTCCTTGCAAGCCGAAGGCGAGCCGGGTAGCGCAAATATAAGCGTCCTGCCCATCACGCCACCGATGGCTCGCGATTGTATTGTCGATGCGCCTATCTTCTCGAAGCTGATCTGCCTAAACAGCTCGCCGAATCCGCTGAGCTCTTTATCGAGCAGACTCGCGACCACCTCTGGCGTCACATCACGCGCGGTGATGCCGGTACCGCCAGTAGTTATTACGACCTCGACTTCTTTTTGCTCGCGCCAGGTTTTCAGTTTTTCCAGTATTTCGCCTTTATCGTCTTTGACTATCTCTCGCGCTACGAGGCGATGCCCAGCCTCCGTTATTTCTTTTTGTAGCCAGTCGCCAGACTTGTCGGTTGCAAGCTCGCGCGTATCGGAGATCGTCAGAATCGCTATTGCCAGAGGTTGAAAGTCTTGCTTATCCACCTTGCCTACTCACCTTGCCTACTCACCTTGCTTGCCACTTTTGCCGACCCTTAGCCACCCGTTGAGCCTCTCGCCAACTCTCCTTGAGCAGCCGTGCTTTTTTACCCGCGCTTTTTTACCCGCGCTTTTTTTATCTAAGTCTTCCGTATTTATGGGTCAGGTCTTGCGGGAACGGCACATGCTTGTCGTATAGCGGCCAGTGCCCCATCGCGAGCTCGTGCCTCGAAGTCGGACGCCTCGCGAGGCGATTCTGGTAAATCCAGTAGTTAGCGAGGATTTTTTTGACAAAGAACCTAGTCTCACGCAGAGGAATAGTCTCGACGAACAGCAGAGGGTCTTGCTGATAGTTCTCCCCTTTGCTCACCCACCGCAAGACATTGCCTGGTCCGCCATTATACGATGCGGCGGTGAAGACGAGGTTTTTTCCTATATTTCTATCGTTCATGAGGAACTGCAGGTATTTTTGTCCAAGCGCGAGGTTATCTTCGGGGCTTTTTAGGAATTGCGAGGAGAGTCGTTTATTAGCGACATACTGCGCTGTGCGAGGCATAAGTTGCATCAATCCGGTAGCCCCCACTCTACTTCTTGCGTATGGCTTGAATGCGGATTCTTGTCGCATGAAGGCGTATAGCAAGGCTGGCTCTATGTTGAATCCTTCGCGCGGATGCCACTTTGGCAGAGGGTACAGAACTACGTCGAACCGCTTCCCTTCTTGTTTTAGCGACAGCAAGCCTACTCGATATGCGAGGTCGGCTTGTCCTCGCCGATGGGCGTATATCATATAGTCGGCGAGCATTTTTTCTGGCAGTTGTTTTTGGAATCGCACGAATTCCTGAGCTGCCAACGCGTATTGCTCTGCTTCGATGAGCCCGATAGTTCTTCGCCCGGCTGGGAAGGATACGAGTTTAGCGAAGTTTTCTTTTTTCTGCGGCACCCGTTTCCAGTCGAATTGGCTTTCGTAGCCTAGCGTTTCTGTGGCGAGTTGCCCGTAGAAGCTATGCGGTTGCGTCTGCGCGATTTTCAGCAAACGCGAGCTTTGGTCTGGCTTTCCTAGCCGCATATATGCTCTTGCGCTCCAATACGCGGCTTGCGCTACTAGGTTGCTGTTGGGTTCGGAGATTGTGATAGCCGCTTGCTCGAAGTGCCAAGCTGCCCTTTCGAACTTCTTTAGTCGGAACGCGGCTAAGCCGGCCCACCAGTTTAGCTCGGGCATTTTCACGCCTTGCAGGTTTGTTTGTTGCTCTGCGTAGAACAAGGCTTTTTCATCTAATCCGTTGAACATATACCCTGCGACCACTACCGACATGCCCTTTGCGTATGCAGTCATGCGCATGACTTTTTTCTTCGAGTTCAGGTACTGCAGAGCATAAGTTACGCGAGTTTTATGAACATATCGTCTTAGCCGATATATTACTCGCCTCTCTGTTAGGTTGTACTTCGATTTTCTAGCGGTTTTTTTCCTTTCTTTTTTTACTTGCGCGAATGGCAACATCGGCGCGCTTGGAGCCTTCAGGCTTCTCCTTTTACTTTTCGAGCTACGCTTATACGCGAGCTTATAGACTTTTCTTGCATTTGGATGGTCGTTATATCTAGCGAGCCATTTTTTGAGCTCTTTTGCGCTCGATCGATACGAACGTGGGTGCATATATCGTTGGAACATGACATGTCCCAGCAGAGATTTATCTTTAAGTTGAGCTATCAACTTATCTGCTTCGTTCCACTTGGCACTTTTGTGCAGTACGAAGATTTTTTTGTATATTGCGCGGTCTTTTTTTGATAGGAAATGTGGCTGATTTTCTGGGAAGCTAGGCTTGTCGAAATTGGGAGCGTCTGATGGCGGCGGAGCGAGTTTAGTACTGCGTTTCTTTTTCGATTTTCTTTTGTGCGAGGGGTTGTTGTTTTTTGCGCGCGCTGCCAAGAGTTTAGGTCTTGGCTTGTCTTCGAGCTTGTCTTCGAGCTTGCCTTCGAGTTTGCCTTCGAGTTTTGTTTTAAGCTCGCTTCCCTGCTCTAATGTATTACCGAGCGCGTTGTTAAGGGCTTGCGGTTTTTCGCTGGATGCTTTTGCCGCTGCTGCCGCTGCGACCGCGCTGCCATCGGCGAGCACTAGCACCATCGCGAGCAGGCTTATGGTTAGGGCTACTGTTGCTCTGCTTTTGCGAGCGATAGCGACTATTGGTTCTGCATTTAGTTTGTAGAGTAAGTTTATTAGCATGTGATTATTCGCTGGGGTTTTGCGTGTTGTTCGAGACGACGAGATAATTAGCGATAGCATTGCAACAGACGTGCCGAAATAGCTTTTTATTGCCGAATATATCGCTCCTATACCCCTCCTATACCCCTCCCGACATCTTACCTAGCACTATCTGTGTTTAGTTTTTGCTACATTTAGCCTTTGCATAACATATTTATAGGTTTAGCGAAAAAGCTTGACAAATAACGCGAACAAACATAGAACAAAGATGCTTATTTAGGCTATTTATTCAGCAGATATGATAAAGGAGGACGAGCAAGATGTTGACTCTGCAGCAGAGTCGCTTACTGCGATTTATTGAGGATAAGCTGCGCGCGCGCGGAATTTCGCCATCATTTGAGGAGATGCGTTTGCATTTGGGTTTGGGCTCGAAGTCTGGCGTGCATCGTCTGCTGGAGGGTTTGAGCGAGCGAGGATTTATCGAGCGCTTGCGTAATCGCGCCCGAGCCTTACGAGTTATTCGTGGCAGCGATGCGGCGCGGTGCGTTAGAGCTACAGAAGGCTCTAGCGATGAGGCTATTTCTGCTGATGCGTCTATTTCGCTTAAGGTTTCTTATAAGTCTTCTCATAAGTCTTCTCGTAAGTCTTCTCACAAGGTTTTTCCCAAAGATTCTCCTAAAGTTTCTCCCGCCCCTTCTTTTAGCCCCTCTGTTGTTCGGGTTCCGTTTTTAGGCAGGGTTGCTGCGGGTTTGCCGATTGAGTCTCTGGGTTTTGTGGATGAGGAGCGCGATTGTCCGAGCGAGCTATTGGGCACTCGCGAGGGACGAGGAGCTGTCGGGGTTGCGCCGCACTATGCGTTGCGTGTCGAGGGAGATTCGATGATCGAGGCTGGGATTTTAGATGGCGATACGATCATAGTTGAGTCTATCGATACTGCGCGCGATGGCGAGTTAGTTATTGCGCTAGTTGATGATGGCGAGGCTACATTGAAGATTCTGCGTTTATCTGGCGAGGAGATTGTATTAGAGGCGGCAAATTCTTGTTATGCACCGCAGCGTTTTTCTGCGGATAGGGTTAGGGTTCAGGGACGCGTTACGGGTTTACTAAGAAGCTACCCACGCGCGTGAGCCTGATGGCTGAATAATAGTTCTGTAAGATTTTCCAACATATCTTCGGTATATTTAGATGCGATGAAGGCTCTACGCGGTTCTAGAGAATAGAGCTTCTGGCTCACCTTGTCGGGCAGACTTACGAGTTATTTTGTGCGAACTGTTATATTCTTGCAGTTTCACATATCGACGAATAGCAGTATAATCCCCCGACATTCTCACGAAGCCCTTGCTTTTTCATCCCACCTTAGCTTTTCATCGATAACTATTCACTTTTTGCAATTGCCAACCTCCGAGTAGCGATAAACCGCCATGCTAGCCAAGATAAAAATATACTTAGCGCCAATAACAGCCCTCTACCATAAAGAGTGCAACGACTTTCTCAATAGCGCGGCGACCGCCGTATTTTTGATATTTTTTCTTCTAGCTTGCGGCATTCTTCCCTTCACGGTCGGGCAGTTTTTTTTCCGCAACCAATCTGACTTGCAGAGTCTCTTCATCCCGCTACCGTGGATATTCATCTTATTTATTCCTGCGTTGACCATGCGCACTTGGGCGGAGGAAAGACGCCTCGGCACGCTCGAACTACTGCTCACGTTGCCGATTACGCCTTGTCAAGCGAGCCTTGCCAAGCTAGCTGCCTGTGCGACCTTGCTTTTAGTAGCCCTCGCGTTAACGCTTCCGTTATGGATAACGATCACCCTGCTTGGCAGCCCTGATCACGGAGCCCTCGCGGTCGGCTATCTTGGAGCAATTCTGCTCGCGCTAGCACAGATTAGCATCGGTATTTTCCTCTCTGCACTAGTGCGCAGCCAAACTGCTGCCTTTATCCTAACTGTCGCGACGATAGCGACCTTGACTGTGATAGGTAGCACCAATGTTGCGCAAATCCTTGAGAGCATCTTTCCAGACTACCTACAACGCGCGATAACAACGATGAGCATGAGCGACCACTACAAAGGCTTTTTGCGTGGCTCGTCAAGCTTGGGCGATGTTGTGTACTTTGTGAGCCTCTGCTCGGCGGCACTGCTATTGACTGTGCTAGCGGTAAAACGCACATCGGAAGATGTATAAAAAGTCTACATCGACAAACAAGCGACTAGGCGAATATATGCGAGCGCGCTGGCACGCTATAGTTGAGCTTCTATCGGCACTCAGTTTCGCGAAACAATCTCTGCTTGTCGTGCTAGCCTTTTTCCTTGTCAATGTAGCCATTTTACCGCTATCCGAGCGCAAGTTGGACTGGACGGCGGATGGCTTGTCTACCCTCTCGCCTGAGGCGATAGGGTTTTTGCAAGACCTCGATGCTAACTTCCGCCTTACGCTCTACGCTTCGTCCAAGCTTGTGCGCGAGGTTCCTTCCTACGGCAGTTTTGAGCGGCGCGCGCTAGCCTTGCTCGAGGAAATGTCTCGCCATAGCCGCAAGGATGGTAAGAGGCACGTCTCTGTGAATATAGTTCGCCCTGAGCCTTTCTCCGAGCTAGAAGACGAGGCGTTGGAGCAGGGCTTTTCTTCAGTAGCGATTGACCAAAGCGGCGAGCAGGTATTTTTCGGCTTGCAGATAACGCGCCTTGCCTCTAGTTCCGCATCTGCGGCAGTGCCAGCGCGTGAGGAGCAAAACCTGCTGTTACCCTTCTTGCTACTAGACAAAGAACGCTCGCTAGAATACGAGGTTATGCGCTCGATAGTCGAACTTGCTCGTAGCTCGAAGCCGCATGTTACTTTGATTACCTCACTAGAACCGCTTGGCGGCTACGGAGCCTCAGCAGGCATAGGCGTTTGGCGCTCGTTCCAAGCCCTATCTGCCGACTTTGACATAGACACTGTTTTTGTATCGGAGGACTTTGACGCAACGACCGACCTTGTCATTCTGCTACACCCGCGCATCCGTGATCGTGAGCTACTATACGCGGTTGACCAATACCTATTGTCTGGCGGTCGCGCTCTGCTTTTTCTCGACCCCTACTACGAGAGTGCCCCGCTCGCCTCGCAATCTCGCACGAGTAGCATCGGTGTTACGATTCCATTCTCTTCGAGCAACTTTCCGCTACTTGCGCGTTGGGGTCTCAAGATTCCATCCGATAGCGTAGTTGCGGATGAGAAACACGCCATGCTGATAGATAGCGGTAGCGGTGCTCGCATAGAGCCGGTACCGCACTTGGCTTGGCTGCAATTCGACGAAGAGGCGTTAGCGGACAGAGAGCCGGTGCGTAAAATCAAAAACCTTATCCTTGCGAGCGCGGGTGCCATTTTACAACAAGACGAGCAAATTCGAGAAAGGAGCGAAGAGACGGGCGAAGAAAATAATGAGGAAACTAGCGGCGACGAAGGAAACGCGCTTACTGGCGATGCGTATGCAGATAATGCGAATACTGGTAGTATTAGCGTTGCTCCACTACTGCGTTCGAGCGCGAACTCGGACCTTCTAACGCTAGGTTTTTTTATGAGCGAACCGCCTGAGTTACTACAAGCCTACGAGGCTTTCAGCGCGCAAAACTCGCGCCATTCTTTGGCTGTAGCCTTGCAAGGTAGCTTCGGCTCTCTTTTTGCCGAGCGACCCGACGATATGAAAGCGCATCCTAGCCTAGCGAGCGAGCACCTATCCGAGAGTAGCAAAGATTTTCGAGCAATTATCGTCTCTGATGCGGACTTTCTCAACGATCGTTTTTGGGTCGAGCGGCAAAATTTTTTAGGCGAGGAGATATATACCCCCTTCAGCGGCAACGGAGCTTTTCTTTTGGACGCTGTCGAATGGCTGGTAGGTGTCGAGGGTTTGTCGGGGCTCCGCTCGCGCGGCGTTGGCGATAGACCTTTGGCATACTTAGAGCGTATGCGCCTTCGGGCAGAGGGGCGTTGGCGTCTAGAGCAGAAAGCGTTGAACGACAAGCTAGGTGAGATAGAGCAACGGCTTTTGGAACTCCGTAGCCGTGAGCAACCATCGAGCGAGGGAGGAGCTGCGAGCCAAGATACGAACAACGATGGCGAGCGTCTTGTTGAATCTTTCACGCAACAATTAATTGCAACCCGCGCTGCCTTGCGCAAGATTCAGCGAGCTTTAAACCGCGATGTTGGCGCGATACAAACGATCGTGCGAGTATTTCACGCACTCGCGATGCCTTTGTTGGTTGCTTTGTTTTTCTTAGTCAGATTTTGGCGCCGTCGAGCTGGCAATACATCGAGCGTCTAGATACGAGTATGGATTCGATAGTTCAAGCATTGCTCACTTGGAAGCTATGGATTATCGGCGGTTGGTTTGCGCTGATACTTCTGTGCGAGCATACGCTGCCTCTGCGCCGCGCCCGCCATATACGCTTATTACGGCGTTATGCTAGCAACCTTACTTTATTTGGATTGAACGGCATAGTTTCGCCTTTATTAGTTTTGTATACGGCTTTTGTCGCGCAATCGCTTTCTTTGGGTTGGCGCGATGATTTTTTTCAAGCGGGTATGTTTTTTCTGCTGTTGGACTTAGTTTTGATAGATTTTTTCATTTACTGGTGGCATCGAGCGAATCACGAGCTTTCTTTTCTGTGGCGTTTTCACGAGGTTCACCACCTTGACGATGAGCTAGACAGCACGACGGGCGTTCGTTTTCATGTTGGCGAGGTAATCTTATCTACACTGGTGCGCTCTGTGTATGTGATTATTTTGGACATTCCACTTGTCTCTATTTTAGTTGCGGAGATTCTGTTACAATTTACGACATTGTTCCACCATGCGAACTTGCGTTTACCTAGGTTGTTTGAGCGTTATGCTGGTTATATTTTAGTTATGCCGTATTGGCACGAGTCTCACCACCGTGCCCGCCGTAGCGACACGGATTCGAACTACGGCAATATTTTGAGTCTATGGGACCGCTTATTTTCGAGCGTTAATCCGCAGCGCACTCCGTCGAACATCGGCATCGGTGTTGAGCGTAAGAAGGACTTACCGCTACTGGGTCTTTTGCTGGAACCTTTCAGAAGGAAGTCTAACGATGGTTAGTCTATCGGTAGCTAGTCTACTCGTAGCTAGTTTAGCCCGCGGCTAGACTTTGAGCGGTTGGCTTTGAGCGATTGGCTTTGAGTGGTTGGCTTGGGGTGGCTAGACTTTGAGCGATTGGCTTTGAGCGATTGGCTTGACCCTTTACGCTTTTTTGCATCTCGCTTTTCAGTACCTCGTTTTTTTTTGCCTCCCGTTTTTTCTGCCTGCCTGCCTGCCACACTCTGCCTTTAGGTTTCTTTCCTGCTACACCTTGATTTCAGATTTCCTCGATTTCAGATTTCCTCGATTTCAGATTTCTTTGATTTCAGATTTCTTTGATTTCAGATTTCTTTGATTTCAGATTCCTTTGGGGAAT
>JABABG010000065.1 GCA_014238315.1 Alphaproteobacteria bacterium | reverse complement strand
GCTAGATAGTCTGCTAGATAGTCTGCTAAACTCCTACCTCTACTAAATCCTTACCAATAGTTATTTTAAAGTAATTACTGAATATGGCAAAAGTTTGCTCACTAACCGGAAAGCGAGTAATACGCGGCAATAATGTCTCGCACGCGAAGAATAGAACTCGCCGTAGCTTCGAGCCCAATCTGCAACATGTGCGCCTGTACAGCAACGCGCTCAAAAGGCACATTCGACTACGCATCGCTGCTTCCACTATCAGAACGCTCGATAAAAAAGGCGGGCTCGACCAATTCCTGCTCACAAGAAGAGCCATCTTGCTCGGCGTTGAGGCTCGGAAGCTCAAAAAGAAAATCACAAAAGCCATCGCAAAAACAGAGGTTGGCGGCAAGGCTATAACCCCAGCGGCAGCAGTAGCAACTTCAGCAGCCGACTTAGCTCCAGCCTCAGCCGCGGTGATAACAGTCGCGCACGAATCACAACCCGATGCACAACCCAAAGCACAGCCAGATTAACAATTTGCCCAACGAGATAACAAGTGCCTCGAACGCAAAAACTTCCAGAACCCGATTAATGTCAAACAAAGACGACGCAAACAAAGGCAAAGACAAGGCATCGATGGGGCAAGAATCGATGAAGCAAGAATCGATGAAGCAAGAGTCGTTGAAGCAAGAGTCGTTGAAGCAAGAGTCGTTGAGGCAGGAGCAAGTCGAGTACCTGCAAGCCAAACCCTACAAGGTCGAGCAACCCGCCGAACAAAAATACTCGCCCAACAATCCTCAAGGATATAACCAACAAGCGTACGCGCAAAAAAATATAGCAACCACCATCCTTTTTGCGCAAAAACAGACGCCTAAAAGCAAGCTACTCGGATACCTGCTTCTATTCCTCATTACCGCATTGATCGCAACGACCCTAATCTTCGGCTTCCTGATAATGCTGGTTATAATCGCCGTGCTGTTGCCGATATGGCTCGTCTTGCGGGTCATACGCGGAAATAAAATGAGCCGTTTCTATCGCTAAAGTGAATAAAAACCAGCGTGGATAGGCGTGGATATACACGGGACAAGCAAGGCTCAACAAAAAAATAGCGAACGAAAAAAAGAAAGAAACCGCTTCGTCGAAAAACTAATCGCAAGCGGAAAAGTAGAGCTCGAACAGCCACCGCACGAGCATCTACCGCACGAGCATCTACTACACGAGCGTCTACTAATAGCCCTGCCGTCGGACGCCTCAACGCGCCGATACTTCCGCATCCCACAGCGCGCAAAGAATCTACTGCTGATGGACGCTCCCCCAGAGGTAGAAAAGCCGAGCGAGTTCGTGCAAGTAGCAAAATACCTGAACGCGATCGGATTGCGCGCACCCCAAGTCTACGCCGCAGACTTGGAGAAAGGATTCTTACTGATCGAGGATTTCGGCAACGATAGTTTCACAAAACTGCTCGACATCGGCTGGGAACCACGCGAGCTCTACCAAGACGCGATCGAGGTCTTGCTACACATCCTCAACAGCGGAGACGAGCATGCGCGCGCAAAAAACATATACCACCCGCCAGACCAAGCCGCCTTCTGGAGTGCCGAGCTAGAGGTATTCTGCGACTATTATTACCCCGCTCTGCTCGGAGAGCAACGCCTCGCGAGTGCAAAGAACGAATGGCGCGAGTGCTGGCAGTCCATATTCGCCCACCTGCCCGCCCTGCCACAAGTCGTAGTGCTACGCGACTGCCATGTCGATAATCTGATACGGATACCAGAGGAGACATCGGCACCTAAACTCGCGGCAGGCTCGCCTCTGCGCCGTTGCGGCTTGCTCGACTTCCAAGATGCCGTCATTGGCTCGCCCGCATACGACCTGGTCTCGCTGCTGGAAGACGCGCGCCGTGACCTCGCGCCTGCCTTGCGCTTGTCGCTTCTCTCGCACTATCTGGCATCGGCAAAACAGTCCTTGAGGGAGCCCTTCGAGCAGGCAGAGTTCATGCTGCATTACCAAGTCTGGGCTGCCCAACGACACGCGCGAGTCCTTGGAACTTTCGCCCGCCTCGCTCTACGAGACGACAAGCAAGCGTTAAGCCTCCACATGCCGCGCGTCTTACGGCTGCTAGACGATTGTCTGGCACGAGACGCGGGGGGCGACGGGGGCGAGGGCTCTCAGGCTATCCTAGCACCGCTCGCTAGGTGGTTTGCTACCTACCTGCCAGAGCACGAGGCTAAGCTCGCGCGCTGTTTGCACAAGGGTAGGTTTCGAGCTACCGAGCAATAAGTCCTCGTTAGCCAATTCGTAGCGTAACTGCTAGTATTTATTCTCTAGTATGACGCAAAGCCTAATCGAAACGATCGAAGTCGCAGAGCAGCACGCGCCGCTCGCCGAACGCATGCGCCCTCAACGCCTGCAAGACCTGCTCGGACAGGAAGAGCTACTCTCGCCCGAAGGCGCGCTCGGTAGGATCATCGCAGAGGACGCGCCCCTACCCTCGATGATACTCTGGGGACCGCCGGGTTGCGGAAAGACCACGCTCGCTCGACTGCTAGCAAAATACCAGAAAGCCCCGTTCGAGAGCATCTCGGCGGTGTTCGGAGGTGTGGCGGAGTTGAGGCAAATCTTCGCTCGCGCAAAGAGCAACAGCGCAAAATCCCGCTTTGTGTTGTTCGTAGACGAAATCCATCACTTCTCGCGGGCTCAACAGGAAGCCTTCCTGCCAGTCGTCGAGCGCGGTACCATAACGCTAATCGGAGCGACCACAGAAAACCCTAGCTTCGCGCTACGGGCAGCCCTGCTTTCTAGGTGTCGAGTCTTCGTCCTCAAGGCACTCCGCGAGGAAGCCTTGGAGGCTCTGCTGCAATCTTGCGAGCGCGCGCACGCGACCCCCCTACCGCTAACGAGCGAGGCTAGGCGGCAGCTACTCGACTACGCGGAAGGAGACGCGCGCACCTTGCTAAACAGCGTCGAGGTCATAACGCGCCTGAAGATAGCTAGTCCGCTAGGAAGAGACGAACTCGCGCAAATCCTACAGAGACGCTCGCCGATATACGACAAAAACCAAGAGGCGCATTACAACCTCATCAGCGCGCTGCATAAAGCCATACGAGGCTCGGATTGCGACGCGGCTCTGTATTGGCTGGCGAGGATGCTGGTAGCCGGCGAAAAGCCGCTCTTCATCGCGAGGAGGTTGATACGCATCGCGTACGAGGATGTCGGGTTAGCCGACCCGCAAGCAGCGCAGCAGACTCTAATCGCGTGGCAGGTATACGAGAGGCTCGGGACGCCAGAGGGGGAGATAGCCCTATTCAGCGCGGTCGCATACCTCGCAACCAGTCCAAAGTCTAACGCCATTTATAGGGCAGAGACGAAAGCCACTCTGGCGGCGCAAAAGAACGGCGCGAAAATGCCACCGCCGCACGCGGTCAATGCTCCTACAGAGTTGATGAAAGACCTAGGATACGCTAAGGGCTATGAGTATGATCACAACAATCCGCAGGGTTTCTCGGCGCAGGACTATTTCCCCGTAGGTATGCCGCGCGAGCAATACTACTCGCCAAGCCAGAGGGGCTTCGAGCGGGAGGTAGAAAAAAGGCTAGAATACTGGCAGAGGTTGCGCGAAGGTAAAGACAAGGACAAAGGCAAGGGCAAGGACAAGGACAAGGGCAAGAGCAAGGACGAGGAGGAAGAGGCAAAGTGAAAAAGGGCGCAAGAGGGTACAGAGGAGGGGGGAGGAGGGGGGAGGAGAGGGGCTTATGAGTTTTCGTGCAAAGTCTATGTTTATTTGTTAGTTACGAGGCTATGTGATAGCGAGGGGGGGTGATAGCGAGGGGGGTGATAGCGAGGGGGGTGATAGCGAGGGGGTGATAGCGAGGGGGCGGGGGTGATGCGAGGGGGCGCAATATTAAGTTTGTTGATTCGAGTTGGTCAAGTTGGCTTGAGTTAGGTTGGGTTAGGTTAGGTTGGGTTAGGTTGGGCTCTACGAGCTTTTTTTGCATGGAGGGATGGCCGAGTGGTTTAAGGCGCGCGCCTGGAAAGCGTGTTGAGGAGTGATTCTCTCGCGGGTTCAAATCCCGCTCCCTCCGTTTTTATTGGTGTTGAGTTGGGGGGTGTAGGTGGTGTGGTATGTTTTGCCAGCTCTCGCTTTGCGTTGCCTTACGGACGCCGCTCGCGCTGGCAAGGGTTATAATTTTACTTCGAGCAAAAAACGGAGGACGCAGGCACGGTACGGACTAGCGCGTCAGGGTGTTGTGACAAAATAGTTTAGATATGATGGGCTTCGCATAATTCGCTTTGCGTTACCTTCTTATAATTTTTATTAAGGTAGACAAATAGGGGGTGTGGGGG
>JABABG010000067.1 GCA_014238315.1 Alphaproteobacteria bacterium | reverse complement strand
GTCGGCGATGCAGTAGAGGCGCGTATCGATTGGCAGAGACGCTATGCGATGATGCGACTACATACGGCTCTGCACCTGCTGTGCTCGCTAGTTCCGCACGGGGTTACCGGCGGCAACATCGCCCCCGATAAGGCGCGCCTCGATTTCGATTGCGGCGGCGAAGACCTCCAGCGCGAAGAGCTACAAGAAAAACTCAACCGCTTGATAGCGGACGACCGAGCGATAACCTCCCGTTGGGTCGATGAGGAGGTGCTGAGACAAGACCCTGGACTAGTGCGCACGCTGTCCGTACAACCGCCGCGCACGGGCGGCAAGGTGCGCTTGATCGATATCGAGGATTGCGACTTGCAACCCTGCGGCGGTACGCATGTCAAAAGCACCGCCGAGCTCGGAGCCATCGTCGTTGGTAAAATTGAAAATAAAGGACGCCATAACAGACGCATATCCCTGCGATTAGCGCAAGAAGGGAAAACCCAAGCGGGCGAAATCCAAGAAGGGAAACCCTAAGCGGGCGCAACCCAGCCCAATAAAACCCAGCCCAACAAAATCTAGCTCAACGAACAACCGAACCGAACCAATATAACCAGAGGAGGCTTTTGTGGCTTACTACGTTGCAAGCAAAACTACGGACAAGGTAAAAAACAAGCGATGGAGTCTCACGACCAAGTTAGCGGATGGGGGACGCGACCCTTTCGCGCACGCGGGCTTTGTCAACATCCCATGCTATCGAGGCTCGACTATCCAGTTCGCAGACCTAGCTACTTTAGACGGCGAGAAATCGGTCTCGGTGCGCTACGGGCTGCAAACGACACCGCTACTCGACGCGCTGAGTGAGATGCTCACGACATTAGAGGGTGGCGAGGAGGGCTTGGCAAAAGGATGCGTCCTCGTATCGTCTGGCTTGGAGGCGGTGACCCTACCGATGCTCGCGTTGCTCGATGCTGGCGACCACCTACTCGTCACCGATGGAGCTTACGCGCCTACGCATAAGTTCGTCGAGCGCATGCTCCCACGCTTCGGCATAAGCCACGAGCGTTACGACCCAACCGACTTGCCTAGCTTGGAGAAGATGGTAGCGGCGAACAAGCGTAGCAAGATGATTTGGGCGGAATCTCCGTCCTCGCAAACATTCGAGATGACCGACCTACCCGCGCTTGCCGAAATTGCTAAAAGGCATGGGTTAATTAGCGTAGCGGACAACAGCTGGGGTGGCGGCATCGCTATGCGCCCGTTAGAGCTCGGCATGGATATTTCCGTGCAATCGGCGACAAAATATATCTCAGGACACTCGGATACGCTTATGGGTTTCTGCGTAGCGAATAGCAAAGAGTTAGTCGACAAGATGGAGGATGCGAGAAGCCTGATCGGTATTTACAACGCGTCCGAGGATGCCTCCATGTGCCTACGCGGTCTACGCACTTTAGATTTGCGCTACCGCGAGCATGGGCGGGCGGGATTGACGGTATGCGACTTCTTGGCGCAAGTTCCTGAGGTGCGCAAGATACTGCACCCCGCGCATCCGAGCCATCCGCAGCATGAGATTTGGCAGCGAGATTGCCACACCACCTGCGGCTTGTTTTCGGTCTTGATAGAGAAGAAGTCGCGTGCGGCTCTGGCGAGCCTTGTCGATGGGCTAGAGCTTTTCGGCATGGGCTATAGCTGGGGTGGTTACAAAAGCCTGATAGACGTCTCGCTACCGCAGGGCTTCGGACGCCGTTGCTTGGCGGATGTGCCAGAGGATTGCTGGCTCATAAGGTTTCACATCGGCTTGGAGGATTGCCAAGACTTGATAAACGACCTTATGGCAGGCTTTGAGCGTTATCGCGCTGCAAAAAACTAGGCAGAAAAGCAACGCCTATGGCAACCCTATGGTCGAGCCTGCGCTTCAACGAGCAAGGTCTAGTTCCAGCCATCGCGCTATGCGAGCGTAGCCGTTGCGTCCTGATGCAGGCTTGGATGAACCGCGAGGCAATCGAAAAAACCCTAGCTAGCCGAGATGTAACTTACTTCTCTCGCAGTCGCTCCAAGCTCTGGGTTAAGGGCGAGACCTCTGGCAACAGGCAAAAGCTGAAAGCCATGTTTGTCGATTGCGATGGCGATAGCCTCCTACTAGTCGTCGAGCAACTAGGCGTGGCTTGCCATACTGGTCATAAATCCTGCTTCTACCGACAAGCAACCGAGGCTGGAGAGCTAGTCCCAGTAGAACATTCGTGACAAGGACCACGCTCGCGTTTTTAACCGCAAACATTGTAACCGCAAGAATTTTAGCAACAAGAATTTTAGCAACAAGAATTTTAACAACAAGAATTTTAACAACAAGCCTTGTAAGTGTTAGCATAATGACGGCATCACCGTTGCTAACACGCCAAGCACTCGCCGCCCAACAAGAGCCCGCTCGCACGAAGCCGATAACGCTTTTTCTCGCCGCTAGCCTACAACCAGTCTTGCAACGATTGCTAGAAGCGAACCCGCGCCTGAAGGCGAGCCTAGTGCCAGCCTCCAGCGGCTTGCTCGCGCGACAAATTTACTTCGGCGCACCCTGCGATATATACATAACCGCGCACCCAAAATGGAGCACCTGGTTAGCAGAGAAGCGAGTAAAGATCATCGCGCAACGAACCTTTCTCTCCAACCGCTTGGCTCTGATCTCAAGCATCTCGACATCGGACAAGGAAAGTGAAAACAAGACTGTTACCCAGGCCTTGAGAGATAGAGAATTCTTGAGAGATAGAGAATTGTCAGCAGCCAAACTACGAGCACTCCTGCATAGCGCAACGAGGATTGCGATAGGCGACCCAAGCCATGTGCCTGTAGGCGGCTACGCGCAACAAGCCTTCGTAGCACTAGGATTAGACGAGCCAGCTTTCACCTCGCGCCTAGTGCCTCTGGTCAACACACGAGCGACCACACTGCACGTCGAGCGAGCGGAAGCTGACCTCGGCATAGTCTATCTTAGCGACGCGCTCCAAGCCAAGCACTCTCGCCTAGAGGGACTACTCCCAGCAAACCTGCATGATCCGATAAGCTACGACATGCTGCTGCTCGATGAAGGCGCGCGCGAGCTCTACGATTTCTTGTCTAGCGCAGAGGCAAGCCAAATTTTCGCCGAGCAAGGTTTCATCCCGCTCGCTCGATAGGCGAGCCGAGTATCTACCATGCTGGCTACTTACGAGTGGGAGGTCTTGCGCTTAAGTTTATTTGTCGCGACTGGCGCCTGCGCCATCTTTCTGCCCCTCGCCTGCCTTTGGGTAGCTATCTACGACCGTTACCGATTTTTCGGACGCGGCGCGCTCGACGTACTGTTCCACCTACCGCTAGTGGTGCCGCCGGTTGTGGTTGGTTACTTACTTCTCTACCTGCTCGGCAAGCAAGGGATAATAGGTTCGCAACTCTACGCTTGCTGTGGTATCTCTTTTGCGTTTACTTGGAAGGCTGCGGTTTTGGCTTCTGGAATAATGGCTCTACCTCTGATGATAAGGGCTCTACGTACTTCGCTTGAGAGCATGGATTATGGTCTAGAGGCAGCGGCGCGAACGCTAGGCGCGTCTCGCATGCGAGCCTTTTTCTCTATCACTTTTGCGCAGATAATGCCGGGTTTTTCGAGCGCGCTCTTGCTAGGTTTCGTGCGCGCGTTCGGCGAGTTTGGTGCCACCATAACCTTTGCGGGTAGCATACCATCGGTTACCCGCACTCTACCACTAGCTATCTACAACTACACCCTGATACCTGGAGCGGAGAGCGACGCGGCTCGCCTATCGATCATCGCCTGCTTGGTCGCGAGTGCTGCGGTTCTGGCATCTGGGTTACTGCATCGCTCTAAACATCGAGCAGAGCGGCGCGTGCGAATATAGAATAGATAGGATGCTCTCTTTCCAAATATCGCGTTTAGTCGGAAAACATCTACTAGACTTTAGCGCAGACTTAGGGCAACAGGCTGGGCTTTTTCTATCGCTGTACGGCGCGAACGGCAGCGGCAAGAGTTCGCTTCTGAACATGCTGGCAGGCATCGAGCGTCCCGACAGCGGTCGCATTAGCTTTAGCGAGGATTGCCTCTTCGATAGTAGCGAGCGTCTAAAGATTAACCTGAACCCTGAGGCGAGGCGCATCGGTTATGTGTTCCAAGACCAGCGTCTTTTCCCGCATATCAATATCAAGGCTAACCTACGCTATGCCAGCAAAGTGCAACCCAACGAACGCCCCCATAGTGCGAGCGATTTTAACGAGATCGTCGAGGCATTATCGCTAGAAGAACTTTTAACTCGCTACCCCTCGCGTCTATCGGGCGGCGAGCAGCAGCGTGTGGCATTGGCGCGAGCATTACTAGCATCGCCGCGGCTATTATTGCTCGACGAGCCCCTGTCATCGCTAGACCGCAAAGGCAAACGCCAAGCCTTGCGCTTACTCGGAGCTTGGACGAAACAGCGAGGCATCTCCGTTCTATATGTAAGCCACGACCTAGAGGAGAGCGCAGGGCTAGCTACGCACGCCTTGACGATAAAGATAGAACGGCGCGGTTGCGAGCGACTACGCTCCAGTATCGCTACAATCGGCAAAATCGAAGAGGTTACCACGAGGCTGGAGACGAGCCAAGAAATAGGCGCAAGCGACCTGTCCATAGTGCCAGCCACCATAACGAGCGAGAATTCTATAAACGGCTTATGGACAGCGAGTTTAGAAACAAATCTGGAGGCGGGAGGTATAAAAGATAATACAAAGAGTAAGCCAAACTACAGCTTCGAGCTTTCGACTAGCGATGGCGAACCGCCGCCTCTTATCTGCGCGCACGAAGCGAAAAGCTATGTACGTATTCGCGCCGAGGATGTTCTGCTGACAGAGAAAGAAGACCCATCCGCCTTATCGGTAAAACTTCTCCGCATCAGCGCAAGTGAGCATGGCAATCACTACACAGCGCAACTACTTTGCTTTGACCAGAGGTTATTGATGCGGCTAAACCCGCGCCAAGCAAAAACGCTACAAAAGCAGCTTGGAGAGCACAAGGAATCGCAAAAGAACTCGCAACAGCAACCTCACCTATTCGTACGCATTCGCAAGGCGGAGGGTGGGTTGTTGTGAGCGCATTGACACGCGGGGCTAGCTTTTGTAACACTCTGTATTATAACAACGCTTCTTATTAGAATGCTTTATCGAATCTTTTTTAGAAGACTTTGCGCGCGCAAAAGCGATACCAAAAACGATTAGTATATAGGCAGGATTTAAGCCCCACCAACCCAGACGAGTTATAAACCAAAGTGCATTACAATCCAAATATCTTGTGGCGCGAGTTCTTGCGTCCGATTATCTTAGCCGTTTTTGTAGTCCTCATCTTCCGCAGCTTTTTTTGGGAGCCGTTCCGCATTCCCTCAGGCTCGATGGAACCAAACCTATTGGTAGGCGACTTCATCTTCGTCTCGAAATCTCGCTACGGCTATGGACCTTTCAGCGTACCTTTTCTACCGCTACTGATGCGAGAAGATGTCCGCAACGGCGGCGCGAGGCTATTCGGCAAACAACCCGAACGCGGAGATATGGCGGTGTTCCGCAAACCGAACGCCTCGGACGAGATTCTCGTAAAAAGAATCGTTGGCTTACCTGGCGACCAAGTTCGCATAGTCGACGGCGTGCTAGAGATAAACTCGCATAAAGTAGAGCGTAATCGAGAATCTACTACCCTATACCGCGAGACCTTACCTAACGGCGTCAGCTATCGGATTTTAGAAGAATTCGGCGACAATGCTAGTCTGGACAACACGCCCATCTACAAAGTTCCAGCGGGCAAGTATTTTTTCTTGGGCGACAATCGCGACAATTCTCTCGATAGCCGTTTCCAGAACAATGTCGGCTTTGTCCCCTATAACCATCTAGTCGGTCCGGTCGTGCGCGTGTGGTTTTCTATCGATACGAATAAGAGCTTCCTCTTCAGCGTACGCTGGGAGAGAGTACTAAGCTCGACCAAAACGATCGAGGCTAACGAGAAAAAAGAGTCGCAAGAAAAAATTGAACAAGACGAAGTTGAACAAGACGAAATTGGAAGAGAGAAAAGAGATATAGACGCATTGGCTAGCGATGGACGATGACGACAAATACGCCTCGCTCGAAGCAAGACTAGGCTACAGGTTTAGAAATCGTGCGCTACTGCAGACGGCTCTGACGCATAAAAGCCTGCAAGATAGGCAAAGCTACGAACGCCTAGAGTTCCTCGGTGATCGACTGCTCGGTTGCATCATCGCAGAAGAGTTGTACAAACGGTTCCCACAAGAAAGCGAGGGCTCGCTTAGCAGAAGGCTATCGGCAGCCGTATCCGCGAGCCGCCTCGCAAAGATAACAAAGAACTGGAGGCTTGAGGAGAGCATCAAGCTCGGCGATGACCTACGCGCGCAAGGGTTCGCCGAGCAGGGCGCGCTACAAGGGGATATATGCGAGGCTTTGCTCGCGGCAATATACCTCGATAGCGATAAGCAAGAGTTGCAGCGGGTAATCCTCGCGCACTGGCACGAGGCGATAGAAGACGAGCGAGCCAAAGAGACGGACGCGCGCTCACGCCTCCAAGAGTGGTGCCAAGCGCACGCGCTACCGCTACCGCTCTACGAGACGACCGAGGTCGAAGGACCTCCGCACGACCGCCGCTTTACCATCAGCGTATCGATACAAAACCCTGATAAAATCGATGATGCGGCGAGCTATCTAGTGCGCAGTGCTCAGGCGAAAGCTCGTAGCAAGAAAGAGGCGATGTTCGGAGCAGCTAGGGCTATGCTCGAACAACTGAGCGAGAACGAGGCTATCTCGAAGTGAATAGCTTTTGCGGAGTACTCGCGATAGTAGGTGAGAGCAACGCTGGCAAGTCGCAACTACTCAACGCATTTTTACAAGCACCGCTGGCGGTAGTCCACCACAAGCGCAACCTAACGCGCGAGCGCATGCGGGCGGTGATAACGCAGGGACAGAGGCAGTTGGTCATCGAAGACACGGCGGGGCTTTCTGAACTTTCTAAACTTTCTGGACTTTCTGGATTTTCTAGACTTTCTAGATTTGCAACACCTGCAGCATCTGCGGGACTTGCCCCGCAAAAAAAACCTTCTGGTAATGCTATGTTTAGCTCTAGGCGCGTGGTCGGACGCGACTACTGGACGCGGCGCATGCGCGAGGAAGCCTTGAGTGCCGCGCGCAGTGCCGAGCTGATACTATGGGTTATCGATGCCACGCGCGGAGAGCGAGCTTTGCGCGCTGCCATTTCGCTCGCGCAACAGGCTGGCAACGATTATGGGATGCAAGGGGATAGGCAAGAGGGTAAACAAGAGGGTAAGCAAGAGGACAAGCAAGAGGGTAGGCAAGCAAAACTACGAGGTTCGGTAGAATCTTCGGAAGGATTACGCGAACGCTCGTTTTTTGCGCTAAACAAAATCGACCTGTTGCGCGATAAACGCTTGCTACTACCGCTAGCAGCACAGCTAGAGGAAGCCAAATGCTGCCGCGAGGTCTTTATGCTGTCGGCGAAAAAAGGCGATGGCATCGAACGCGCGCGCGATGGCCTACTACAAGCACTACCACCCGCACCCCTGCTGTACGAGAAGGATGGCGACACTCGAAAGCGCGAGGACATCGCCTGCGAGATAACGCGCGGCATACTCTACGACCGACTGCACGAAGAGCTACCCTACGATGCACAAGTCAAGCACGAACTCAGCCAAAGGGACGAGGACGGCTCTCTGCGTTTCGCCCAGCGTCTGCACTTACGCAAAGAAAGTCAGAGGCGCATTTTGCTGACACAAGAAGGTCGGCTACTACAGCTGCTCGAGCGGTTAGCCGAGCAGGCTTTGCAAAAACATTTCTCCTGCGCGGTGCAGCTAAACCTACACCTGCCGCGCGCGCGCGATTGGTGAGCACGCGTCTTTATCTTTATCTTTATCTTCATTTTGCCGATGCTTGCGAACGTGTGCGCAAGCCGTTACAATCCCTAACGGATAGACGAACTTATCTATGGCGGGTTGAGTGGCAAGTTGAGCGGCGGATTGCGGAAAGGCAGAGGGGGATAAGCAGAAGGGTGAAAATAGAGTGGAAGACAACGAGCCAAAAGATAGCTTAGCCACATTAGAGTCTTCGGGAGAATTCTGGTCGCAGATGCCAAAGGCACTATGCGAGGTGCAAGACCTAGAATCCTGCGAACATCTACAAGCGAATGGTGAAAAACCTGGAGAAAAGTCTAGCGCGAAACATGCTGATAAACATGGCGAGAAACCTGGCGAGAAACCTGGCGAGAAACCTGGCGAACCGAACTTTCTCCGCGGACCCTACGCGACCATGTATACGGGCAAGGTCTGGACCACGCGTCAATACGCGGGCTTCTCGACCGCCGAGTCGTCTAACAACTTCTACCACCAAGCGTTAAAACGCGGACAGCACGGCTTATCGGTAGCCTTCGACCTGCCCACGCACCGTGGCTACGATTCCGACCACGCGCGAGTAAGCGGCGATGTCGGCAAGGCGGGGGTAGCCATAGATTCGGTCGAGGACATGAAACGCCTATTTGCGGGAATCCCGCTCGACAAGGTTAGCGTCTCTATGACCATGAGCGGGGCTGTTCTGCCGATTATGGCTTTCTTCATCGTTGCCGCGGAGGAGCAAGGTGCCAAGCGCAGCTCGCTCACTGGCACGATGCAGAACGACATTTTGAAAGAGTTTTTGGTGCGCAACACATACATCTACGCGCCCCGCCCATCGATGCGGATACTGGCGGACATCATCCGCTTTACGACCGCGGAGATGAAGAGGTTCAACCCGATATCGATCTCTGGCTACCACTTCCAAGAGGCTGGAGCCTCGCCAGTGCTAGAGCTAGGACTAACGCTTG
>JABABG010000125.1 GCA_014238315.1 Alphaproteobacteria bacterium | reverse complement strand
GCATCGCCCTTGCCCGCATCGCCCTTGCCCGCATCGCCCTTGCCCGCATCGCCCTTGCCTAACACATCGATGCTCGCGTCTATGTTGATAGTTCCGCCAGTGCTTGTAAGGGCGAACTTGGCTTGCTGTAAATCTACCGCGCTAGCCTCGCCACGCCATTGCAAAGAAGGACTGACGAGCTTGAGCTCGCCGTCAAAGCTAGGTGGCGAGGTCGAGCTTGTTGACGATGTATCTAGCTTTTGGCTCTGGCGCAAGTTCAGGTAGCCGAACGCCTGCCCCGATAGCTCGAATGGTAGGCTAGCTGGCGAGAATTGTCCGTCAGCAAAACGCGTCGATAGCAGGCCTGTTGCGAACCACACAAATTCAAGGGGCAAGTCGTTGAAGGTCAGGTTGCTGTTCGACCAGTCTCCTAAACGTCGGTCGTAGGAGTGCGTGAAAGCGAGCGTTGGCGCACGCGAGGTTTGGGCGAAGTTTAGCTTCAACCTGCTTTTCTCATCGTCGAGGTCGTGGCTATAGTTGAACTTTAGCTCACCTTTCCGAGCTAACCAATTCCGAGCTTGCCAATCCCGAGCTTGCCAATCCCGAGCTTGCCAATCCCGAGCTTGCCCGTTCTGCCCTGCAGAATCAACTCTGCCTCGCTCGCCTGAGCTAGGAGCTAGAATGCCTAAAACTTGTTGCGGCAACAAGCCCGCGATGTTCAAAGACTGGTAGAGCCTCGCCGATGGCGGCGCGTAGTTGCCTTCTAAACTAACGCGCAAACCAACACGCAAACCAACACGAAAGTCTGTGCGATTGCCAGCACGCGAGTCTGTGCGATTGCCACCCCCTCCTCTCTCGCCAGTATCGTTGCCCAACCCTCTGGCTATACCCTCGCCTCTCCATGTCAGACCGTTGCGACCCTCAAAGATGATCTCACCAAAGTGCAGGCGCAGAGGATCGCTAGTAGCGTCCCCCCGTTGCAAGACTAGCTCGCTATCCTTGAGAACAACGCCCCTATCGTTGATGACCAAGGCGAGTGAATCTAGCAGGCGCGCGAGGGAGCGCCATTCTAAATCTCGGATGGGGAACCCCCTGCCAGCGGGGTTGTCGTTAGCCGATGGACCATACGCAGTATGGGGCGACCTGCGACCGAACGGGACCAGAGTTCGCGCGACGAAAACTCGCGGGACGAAAACTCGCAAACCATCGACATTAACATTGCTCGGGAATAACAATGTAGAAAGGTCCGCTAGACGCTCGTGCCAATGCCAGAACTCGCCAGCCTCGTGCGCGAGCCAGTCTATCTTCAGGCTCTCGCAAGAAATGCTAATCTTGGCGAAAGTTTCTATCGATATGTCCTTCAGCAGCAATCCCTTACCCGCCAGCAATAACCCCTTGCCCGCTCCCCCAGCGGATACCCCAGCGGTCGCGGCTACCGCCCCTGCCCCCTCGCCCTCTATAAGTAAGGAGCCTACAGAGGCTTGGGCGACCAGCGCGTTCTTTTCGAGGTTGCGCGCGATTATTGCCCCGCGCGTCTCAGGCGTGCTTGCTAGGAAGCTATCGACAAAGCGTTCTAGCCTCGGTCCTTGCCAAGCGAGCGCGAGACAGGCGATGAAGGCAAGCGTCAAGCAGAACGAAATGACGTTGCAAAGAAATAGCCATAAGAGCGATAAAAGGTAGCTTGGGCGACGCATGCTAATTAGTATAAAAAACTATCGTAGATGTAGGGAACATCGAACGGCTATCGCCATATCTTCGTCTGTAGATGCGGCTTGAAATTATAATCTCGCGAATATAACCTCTCGGCAAACCTTGCAGCAAACTTTTGGAAAAAGTCGATGCTATAAAATGTAATAAGAGCAAAATTCAACCGAAATAGACAAGTAACATTAAGTTGAGTTATGGTGGCAGGGCGAAATGTAGCGTGAAAGGTTGTAGCTAGACGATTCCAAATATCCAATAGCTCTGCCAAGGTGGTCATTTAGGCGTAGCGGATGGGCTTGTGAATATAGGATTTTTAGTATGGCTGGCGTAGGCATAAACAGACGCGATTATCTGCGCTGGCTTTTGACCCTATCTGGTGGCATCTGGCTTCTGTTTTGGGGCATGGGCTTGCGCCACGGCTTGGGACTTTTCGCCTCTCCCCTTGCAGATACGCTAGGGTTGAACATCGGTAGCTTCTCACTGGCTATCGCCATACAGAATTTGCTCTGGGGACTCTTCTCGCCCTTATGCGGAGCAATCGCCGACCGCTACGGTGCCGGACGGGTGGCACTAACTGGCGGGTTGCTTTATGCGCTTGGGCTATGGTTGATGTCGCATTCGATAGGCGGAGTTTTTGTCGGGCAAATGCTGATAGGCGTAGCCTTGGCTGCTACAACCTTCGGGGTCGTCTTCGGTGCGGTCTCGCGCGTAACGGCTCCGCGTCACCAGTCGATTAGCATCGCCATCGTCTCGACGGCTGGCTCGGCGGGTGCCTTTGTCGTCGTCGCGCTAGAGGGTTATCTACTAGAAAAATACACATTAGCGATAGCCTGCGCCTTTCTCGCGCTATGCGCCTTGTCCATGCTCTACGGCGCACGGGCACTCGCCGAGAAGCATCGAAAGTCGGCACCACCTCTGCCGACCATCACCGCGCTCGCGCGTGCCGTGCGCCATAATGGATACATCCTACTGACGATAGGTTTCTTCGTATGCGGATTCCAAGTCGTGTTCATAGCACTACACCTGCCAAACTACTTCAACGAGATAGGCTTATCGAGGGCTAACGCTACGAACGCGCTCGCTCTGATAGGCTTGGGAAACATCATAGGAACTCTGCTCGCGGGGTGGTTGGGCGGAAGGATACTGCGTAAAAAAAATCTCTTGAGCCTTATCTATGTCTTGCGCTCGCTGGCTATCGTAGCCTTTCTGTTCAGCGACAAGAGCGTCGTTGCCGCGATGGTTTTTGCCAGCGCGATGGGCTTGCTATGGCTGAGCACCGTACCGCCGACAAGCGGTTTGGTGCTATATTTCTTCGGCGCGCCAAATATGGCGATGCTATACGGAATCGTCTTCGTCTCGCACCAAGTAGGCTCCTTCTTCGGTGCGTGGCTGGGCGGAGTAATCTTTCGCGCGCTCGGCTCTTACGACCCCATGTGGTGGCTCGCCATCGCCATGGGCTTGCTCGCTGCAGCTCTGCACTATCCGATCAAGGAACAGAGGGGGATGGCGGAAGCCGCGCCCGCGTAAAATAGCTAGCGACTCTTGAGCTGGCTATTGAGCTGACTCTATGGGCTGACTAAGTGGTTTGCAGAAACCTGCTCGGTGCAAGCAGGGAGCGGAGGGTGCTATGCTGCTCGTGATCGTTGCTCGCTATCGATGCTTGCGCGGCTTGCGTTATTTCTTGCGTTATTTCTTGCGTTATTTCTTGGGATATTGTCCGCGCTAAAATCTGTGCGCATAGGGGGGCGGTTAGAAAGCCGTGTCCTGCCAAGGCTCCGAATAAATACAAGCCGTCCAGCTGCTCGTCTGTGCGTCGATCGTCCGAGCCGTGTGAGTGCCGTGAGGGAGGGCGGCTAGCTATTTTGCCAAGCAACGGCAGGCGGTCTCTGGTGGCTAGTCTGTCGCCAATGTAGGGCTCGCCAAAGGAAAGACTATTAGAATCTTCTTTAGAATCTTCTGCTGAATCCTCGGCAAAATCCTCGGTAGCACTCTTTTGGCACCAGCGCGCGAGACGTTTGCGATTCTCCTCTAACGCTAGTCGCGCGCGGGCGGGCGAGAGTCCGCGCACCACGCCAACACGATTGCGAATGTCGCTGCTACTATGCTGGCGGTTATAGCCGATGTAGCCGAGTAGCTTGTTCGCTATCCTGCTCGCAAGGATGTTCGCAAGGATGTTGGGGAATATACCGCTCTTCAGCCCCCCTTCGCTTGACCCACCCCCTGTTCCACCCCTTGCTCCCCCCTCCTCCGTCCAAGGAGCAACCCAACCCGAACCACAGACCGATAGCAACGGAGGATGGCTGAGTGCCGAGCGCGCGCAATGGTCGATACGACCTCGCGTAACTCGTAAGCTCGCCAAAAGAGGCTGCAGAAAAGAAACCCTATCCCCTAACAACGCAGGCAACAACGAGGGTAAGCGACTACCCACCGCCAAAACAACCGCACGCACTGGAGCAGCCGAAGCAGAATCGACTGGCACATGGTCAACTGGCACAGGGTCAACTGGCTCGTTGCCAATCTCGCCCAATCGCGAAAATAAGCGATAGCCGCCAGCAACCCGCTCGATAGCTGTAACATCGGCTTTGACTACCTTCAACTTGCCTCCAAGGGACGAGTCCCCGTTGGCAAAAAGTTTTTGCGGGTCGAGCGTTACGGCGTCTCGGAAAAAAATACCGCCCCAAGCAGTAGCGAGCTTGGTCAAACCGCTGATGCGCCTCGCAGGGCGCGGGTCGAGCCAACGGCAAAAATGCGGCTGCTCGGAGGCAAGCGCACGCATGCGAAGCCGCTCGTTAGAGTCTTGCGCAAGCCGCAAAGCTCCAAGTGCTACTATCGAACTCGACCAAGGTTTCTGGCGATAAAAAGGAAGAGGACTAGACGCGGTAGAGCTTGCAGCAAGGTAGCATTGCCTAATGAATAGTGCCTCCCTACTATCCCCCCGCCGCAAGCGCGGGCAGACGACAACTCGCGGCGGCATAGTAGCAACGCGCTCGCCGACGATAGCCAACACCCTAAAACCAGCGGCGCGCAAGGCAACGCGCGCGCAAAGCGCCGCGATGCCGCCACCGACAACGGCTATCGTGGTTGCGCTTATTATTTTTCCTATAGCTACTCGCCTGCTTTCTCCAATGTCCGTTCGTCTGTCGCTCTCGCTCGGAGGGTGCGAGCCTGCCTGCGTAAAAAAACCTTGTAGCACCTCGCGCTTGTGCGGCTTATCGACCCTATTGTTAAGCCTTTTGCGAATACGGAAACCGCAATCCGTAGCCCGCTCGCGCACGCTACGGGCAACCGAAAAGCTAGCAAGCTGCGGAGCCTCAAAGCCCGCCTCGCTCGAACGCGCGCGCGTGCAACGCCCTATATGGCTGAATACCTCCGCGCTCCACATGCTGGGGTTGTCCCTAACCGCAAAGCCATCGAGGTACCAGCCGTCAACGCTTTTAGGCAAAAGACGCGCGAGTGCCGCCTCCGCATCCTCAAGTAGCAGGGTCAAACTTAGCGATGGCGATAGTTGCCAGCGAAAGAAGGTTTTGCGCGGGTATCGCTCTAGTTGTCTCCATAGCTCTAGCAGCTGAGCCGTGTCGTGTGGCTGGCGGGGCGGAGGGCGGCGGGAGGTCGGGAGGGCGGCGTTAGAGAGGAGTGCGTGCGTGCGTTGCAAGTCTTGCACGCGCATTGGATAACGCTCTATGCTGTAGTAGTCTAGCGTCAAGCTATCGCCCAAATGTCGAGTGCTATTTTTAACTCCGCTTGTTTTAACAGCCCCTTTAGCCTCGTTGCTTACGCGCCTCTGCTGCCAGGCTTGCCATAAGCTCTTGGTTTGCAGAAAATTAACCCCCGCCCCGAAGCCGAGCTCGACTAGACGAAAGGCGCGGCGCGGTGCTACAGGAGTCGCCACGGGAGTCGCATCAGGATTCACTTCGGGAGTTCTTCGCGAAGCCGTAGCGTCTGCAGAAATATCCCAGAAGCTATCCCACGAATGCGGCAAGCCCAAGCCCGCGCAAAAAACATGCATCGCCTCGTTGTAAGCCAGACTTTCACCAAAATACCAGTCCTTGAAGCGCGCGGAGTAAGCCCTGCCATCCTCGCCCCACGAAACCTCCGCCCATCGTCTTCGGACGCCATCTCGGACACCACTTCGTGCACTACTTCGTGCACTACTTGGAGCATCGTTTAGCGCAAAAATTGCCCCCTCGTCTAAACCTGCTCCCGACCTCGTTCCCATAGACCAGAGCTCTCCTGCCTACTATGCTCAAAGATGATGTTTAGGCGTGCTTCCGCCAGAAGTAATTAAATTATATGCTATGCCACAATCTCTATATCATATATGTTGCGTTCTTATATGCTATATGCGTATATGCTGATTGTCCATTTTGCCAACTTGCAAGCTGTTGCCCAAGAAGCCGTTGCCAAGAAGCCGCTGCCCAAGGAGCTGTTTCCCAAGAAGCTGTTCCCAAAGCGATGGCTCTAAACTAATCGAATAATTTTAACATAAGATTCTAGCCATGCCAGACACTCAACCTGCGGACGAATCCGCGCCAGACGGCTCTAGCCATAGCAAGCGGGCTAACAAAAATAGTCGCAACAGGCACAATAGGCAAAATAGCCAAAATGGGCAAAATGGGCAAAACAGCCCAAACGGTTATATGGGCTTGCGCCGAGCGCGAAAATACGGATTAGCCATCAACGGCTGGATCATCCTCGATAAACCCGTAGGCTTGCGTTCGACCGCAGCCGTTGCAAAAGTGCAGTCGCTCTTGCGCGCGCGCAAATGCGGACACGCAGGAACGCTCGACCCGGTTGCAGAGGGACTGCTACCGCTGGCGTTAGGGATGGCTACGAAAACCGTCTCTTACGCGATGGACGGCACGAAAAACTACGACATCGTCGTGCGCTGGGGCGAGCGTAGCAATACCGACGATAGCGAAGGCGAGATCGAAGAAACGAGTAGCTCGCGACCAAGCCGCGAACAGATCGAGGGAGTGCTCGAAAAATTCACCGGCGAGATCGAACAGCGACCTCCCTCCTTCTCCGCTCTGCGAATCGAGGGCAAGCGCGCATACGACTTGGCGCGCAAGGGCGAGAAAGTAATACTAGAGCCAAGACCCGTGCTGATAGCCAGCCTGAAGCTAGTCGAGGTGATCGACAAAGACCTCGCGCGATTCGCCGTCGATACGGGAAAAGGTGCTTACATGCGAGCCTTGGCGCGAGATCTAGGCGAAGTGCTGGGATGCCTCGGACGCCTAGAGAGTTTACGCAGGAGAAGAGTCGGCGCTTTTTACGAAAAGCATGCGATTTCGCTAGACGCGCTCGAAAAAATCGTGCATAGCGAAGACGAGAAGGCTCAATCGCGCGAGGAAGTCATCGCCCGCTTGGGGGAACACTTGTTGCCAATCGAGTCGGTGCTCGCGGAAATGCCGAGGCTCGTGCTCGAACGGGACGAGCAACGAAGGTTTCGACAAGGTCAAGGTCTGCTGTTCGTAAGTAGCCATCAGCGCGAGCGAATAACTCATATAAAGGAAGAGCAACCCATCGCTACTTTTGCCGCTGATCGATCTTCAGATGATGTATCTTATTCCTTGCCTAAGTTGCTCGGAATAGGTAGCCTAGTCAAAGGGCGATTCAAG
>JABABG010000055.1 GCA_014238315.1 Alphaproteobacteria bacterium | reverse complement strand
GCCTCGTTGGTTCCACTAGCTCTATCTACTAATCCTGCCGCCTCGTTAGTTCCACTAGCTCTATCTGCTAATCCTGCCGTCTCGTTGGTTCCACTAGCTCTATCTACTAATCCTGCCGTCTCGTCAGCTCCCCTTGCTTCCTCTGCTCTCATAAGCTACTTCCTTACTTACAGGTTATTATTGCTACATACGCGAGAGTACCTTTGCGCAAGGGAGAGGTAAAGACAAATCAAGGATTGTTGAGAAATGTTGCGCGAGATCGTTTGGTTTTGCAAACCATATCCTATTTCCCTATTCTATTTTGCCGAACGTTGCGCGCTAATAGATATTTCTCCTGCTGGACTATCTTCTTGTGCGGATTGTGCGATTCCGCCTCGCACGATATCGCTTTCTGCTACGCCTTTTTTCACTAGTGCGGCGACGACCCTCGCGATCCTTTCGCTGTCTAGCTTAGAGCCTTCTATACGCAAGCTCAAACCTCCGACTTGCTCTTTATACCAGTTGGCTATCCGCTTGACGGTTTTTTTCGTAGCCTTGTTGAGTTTGCTTTTTTTCCCTTTGAATATTATCTGCCAGACTGGCAAAGGTATCCCCTCGTCGGTTCTGCCTAGCTGTTGCTCGACGAGCTTTTCGACCACGACGCGCATGTCTGCCTCTCCCTCGCGCAAGAACATGAGTAGGGTGTCTATGTCCGATTTTTCTAAATACCTCTCTAGAGTCGAGAACTGCTGCCCAGTTGCGAAGCCCTGCCGATTAGCACTTCCTAGCGAGAGACCAGACCCTCCGCCTACTATGCGTGGCACGTTCTCTCTTTGCGGGAAGAGTCCAGCTTGGGCTAGGCCGCCTTCGCGCGCCGAGCCAAGTGCTGCTGCCAAGTCTAACCCGCAAGCTGAATTACGCGAGACAAGAGGACTTTTATACATCTCAAAGTACCAGCAGTCGAAGTTTGCTTGCGCCAAGGCGGCGGTCGCGAACATAGAGGTGTTGTTACCAGAGACAGTCGAGAGTAGGGAGGTGAGTTTTTGCCGTTGCTCTCTTAGCCAAGCCAAGTCCGAGGCGTTCAATCTCCTGCCTCGTTTAACTTCTTCTGGATCGACGGAAGCGCCTCTTTCGGCAAGACGTCCTTTTTTGATAAGCTTGATGCGACTAGTCGCCTCACGGCGCGAAGCGACCGCGAAGTAGGCTTTCGATAGAAAAACCGAGAATCGAGGGTCGAGGACAAACTCGCTGTTGCTTATCTGCAACGCGCCTCGTCCGCTACCTACTTGTTTTTTGTTTTTGCCGCAACCTGCGAGGGAACTTGCGAGAATAGCTGCAAGGGCTACAAGCGTTAATGCGCGTACGGCTATGCGTAGGTTCGCGTTCACGGCTGTATGTGCATTCACGCGTACGTCTGTGCGTACGTCTATACGTACATTTGCGCGAGTATTGCCGCTCAGGGCTGTGGGTGTTGCCGCCTGTCGAGCCTCGCTTGGTGTTAGCGTTTTACTTGCTTTTAGCTTTGGCACTAGCCTTTATCCGTTTTGCCTTTTGGCTTACTTTGGCGCGTGCGCTCGTCTTGCCTTCTAGCTTTGGCTCTAGCGTGCCGGATCGTTGCCGCGTTAGGTTGCGCGCCAGCCGCGAGACCTTGCGCGAGACCGCCTTGCGATGTAGGGCTCCTCTCTGCGCTGCGCGGTATAGCTCCGACATTGCTGTACGGAAATGCTCTTCTAGCGTTAGCGACGGGCGAGTGCTACTCTTGATCGTAGAGCTCTTATCTTTAGCCTTGTTGGTATTCTCGCTAGCACTTTTACTGTCCGTTGCGTACAGAGCCTCCTCAAAAACTCGCACATAACCTCTAGCGCGGCTACGCCGTGCGACATGTCGTTGAGTTCGCTTGATGGTCTGTCGGATACGCTTGCGCGCAGACGGGCTATTCGCCATTATAATCCCCTATACTATTGTTAGCGTTATTGTTAGTTGTAAGCTGTCTTTGTTAGTTTGATAATGCCTTTGATAATACCCTTGATAATTCCATGGAGCTCCTTTTTTCTAACCCTCTTTGCTAGGTAAGTCAAGGCTGGACAATTTTACAATATAGTTTTACCTGATGTTTTTGTTCGGTGCGTTTCTAGTTAAGTTTAGGTATTTTTATGTCGGAACCTCTCCCTCTGTGCTCGAAGATTAGCAAAGGCTCGCCTCTGCTCGCCATACCGCGCGGGCGTATCGAGGAGGCTTTGTCGCCGTTGCTGTCTCGATTAGGACTGCCACAGGCGAGCGATTTTGACAAGGCTCGTAGGTTAGTCCTCGCTAACTCGCGCAACGACCTCAGCACCCTTCGTGTACGCTCGTTCGATGTCGCGACCTTCGTGGCACTCGGTGCGGCTGATATGGGGATAGTCGGGCGCGATGTGTTGGAGGAGGAAGGCGAGCAAGACCTATATGTGCCGCTAGACTTGCGAGTTGGATGCTGCCGTCTATGCTTGGCGGCTCCTATAGGGTCGAAGAACATCGATGGGGGGGAGAGCCAGCATATACGCGTGGCGACGAAGTATCCTAACAGCACCAAGGCGTACTTTGCTAAGCGCGGCATACAAGCGCAATGCGTCAAACTGCACGGCTCGGTCGAGCTGGCTCCGATGCTTGGCTTGGCGGAACATATCGTAGACTTGGTCGATAGCGGCAGAACCTTGCGCGAGAACGGGTTGGAGGTCGTCGATACGATCTCTCATAGCAGCTGCCTACTGATAGTCAATCGCATGGCGATGAAGCTACGCGCTAAGACTATCGAGGATTGGATTACGCGCTTTGCTGAAGAGCTAGCTCGACAGCAAGAGGATAATCTATAGATGGTCGCACGATAAATGATCAAACGGCTTTCCAGCTCGGATAGCTCCTTCGCAGAGCAAATGCACGAGATCGCGCAAGGGAGGTTGGATGCTCGGCGCAAGCTCGACGAGGATTGCCAGAGGCAGGTTGCGGAGATCATAGCAGCCGTAGAAAGCGAGGGAGACAAGGCGCTACGCCTGTTCGCGCAACGGTGGGACGGCTTAGAAGCTGGAGAGAATGCTCCTCTACGCGTAGCGAATGACGAGATTGCGCGCGCGGCAGCCCTCGCGCCAGAGCACGAGCTGAAAGCCTTGCGTGCGGCAGCACGGCGCATAAGGGTTTTTCACAAGCAGCAAGGTTTGCGACGCTACGCCATACGCGAGAGGAACGGAATGCGCTTGCAGGCGCGAGTGCAGGCGATCGGCGATGTCGGGCTATATGTACCAGGCGGGAGAAACTGCTACCCTAGCTCGTTGTTGATGGCGGGCATCCCGGCACGCATCGCGGGCGTCTCACGGCTGGTCGTGGCAACTCCCATAAGTGGCGGCAACGGTATCTCGCCCAAGGGAATCTCGCCCAATGGAATCTCGCCCAATGGAATCTCGCCCAATGGAATCTCACCATTGGTCGCCGCCGCCTTGCAACTGCTAGAGATCGAAGAGGTCTACCGCATCGGCGGCGCGCAGGCGATCGCCGCGTTAGCACTCGGAACAGAGAGCGTGAGAGCCGTAGACCTGATCGTAGGACCTGGCAACGCTTGGGTAAATGCCGCTAAACAACAGCTGTTCGGGCGAGTGGGAATCGACACTATCGCTGGAGCCTCCGAGCTACTGATACTGGCAGACGATAGCGCCTCGCCGCACTGGCTCGCAGCAGACCTACTGGCGCAGGCAGAGCACGACCCGCAAGCACGAGCCCTATTGATCAGCGACCGAGCGGATGTTATCGATGGCGTAATCCATTCGCTCGACAGGCAGCTACCGCTACTCGCTCGCAGAAAAATCGCAGAGCAGAGCTGGCGCGAACAAGGCTTGTGCCTGCTAGTCGAAAACCTAGCGCACGAGGGGGTCGAGCTCGCCAATAAGCTAGCCCCCGAGCACGTGCAGATCATCGCACGCGGAGCGCGTAAAATCGCAGCGCGCTTGCAAAATGTCGGGGCTATCTTCATCGGTGAATACTCACCAGAGGCGATAGGCGACTACATCGCTGGACCCAACCATGTGCTACCGACCGCACGCGCCGCGCGATTCGCATCGGGCTTGGGGGTCGAGACTTTCACCAAACGCATAAACATCATCGAGGCGAGCTATCCGGCCTTTAGTGCGGTAGCCCCACACGCCATCTCGCTCGCGCAAGCCGAAGGGCTCGATGCACACGCGAGGTCTATGCAGATCAGACAAAAACTACGGCTCGGGGGTAATAAACTCACGGCTAGCCTCGCTGCTCGCAATGCTGGCAAAAACGCTGATAATAATACTGACAAGAATACTGACAAGAATACTGACAAGAATACT
>JABABG010000060.1 GCA_014238315.1 Alphaproteobacteria bacterium | reverse complement strand
GAGCCTCGATAGGTGCGTCGCGAGGATAGCGATGTTAGCGATGAACTCGATGATGAAGTCTCTAGCCGATACTGCGTCGAGCGAGTTCTCCATAGGAGCTATGAACCCGAGTTTTTTAGCGAGCCTTTCTCGGTCGATTGGTAGCGGACTACCCGCCAGCGCGCCCGCGCCGAGTGGCGATTGCTGGCATCTTTTCTCTGCGTCTTGTAGCCTTTCGAGGTCTCGCTCTAGCATTGCGTGGTAGGCGAGGCAGTGATGTGCGAAAGTTATGGGCTGCGCGCACTGCAGATGCGTGAAGCCCGGCATAATCCAGTCGACATGCTTTTCTGCTTTTAGGAGCAGAGTTTCTTGCATTAAGATTATTTGCCTTTCGAGCTCCATACTCGCTTTTCGCATCCACAGTCGCATATCCGTTGCGACTTGGTCGTTTCTGCTACGCCCGATATGCAGCCTTTCGCCATCCTCGCCGATCAACTCTGTTAGCCGCGCCTCGATATTCATGTGAATATCTTCGAGCCTTTCGTCGAATTTGAATGTTCCGTTATTTATCTCTGCGCGAATTCTTTCGAGCCCATCTTTGATATTATCGCGCTGTTCTTCGCTGAGCACTCCGCTATCTTGTAGCTCTTCTGCGTATGCTAGCGAGCCGTCTATGTCTTCTTGGTAGAGCTTTTTGTCGACCGCGATGGAGATGTTTATATCGCGAGTAGCCTTTTCTGTCTTGCCCTCGAATCGCCCGCCCCACATTTGCGTTGTTTCTCCCCGCTTTTGCGAGGCGTTTTTATCACTCACTATTTATTTTTATACTTTTTAGAGATACTTAGAAAAATTTCGCTTGTAGGTTTTTCAATCCGATCAAGGGGTTATTTAGCGCGTCCTCTTTTACTAGCAAGACGATTTTCACCCCGTTGCTGGCACCTTCTCGTGCGAAGAATCGAAAGCGTACGCTATCGCCCTCGTCCTTATTTTCTCCATCGAGGAGCAAGTCTTGGTTGCCGATGTAATTTCTATTTATTCCAAGCTGCTCCACATCGAACAAGATATTACCAGTAGCCGCGCGTAGCTGCTGTAATATGGAAGGATACGGCGTACCGCTTGGGAAGGTCGTGCCCTCGAAGGTTAGCTCGACGCCTTGGAACAGAGATTCTCTTTCCGTGTTTATCGTAAACTCGAGTTGCGTATAGGTGTCGCCGCCAGGGGTTAGCGTGATGGCGTTCGTTTCTTGGAACGAAGCGGCGTTATTCCTAGGGGTCACTATCGATACGGTTTGCAGAGCCCCGCGCTGATCCTCTCTATCGAGGATACCGTCTTGGCTAATGAAAGGCACGATGGATAGGTATTCGATCTGGTTCCTGTTCGCTTCTGCGTCTGGCGCGATGTAGCGTAGGTTCAGGTATTCTTGGTAAGTTAGGGTCTCTCTACGGATCGCGCCATTCGAGAGAGGGTTCGTGTCGATGGTTCTAGTTATGCCGTTTGCGTCTGTCGTTTCCAATTGCCCCTTAGCACTATTGTACTTTGGGATGCCGAATGTGGGGTCGATGTTTCTTTGTCGCTCGATGAACTCTTGGCTTAAGACGCTTTTTCTGCCGACTAGGGAGACTTGCACGTGGGTTGGCGTTCCCCTCGCGTCGTTTAATATTTCTTGCTGCGCTTGCTCATCGGTCAAGCCGAGCTCTATTTGTCGATCTTTTCTTTCTTGCTCTGTTTCGTATCCGACGAAAGTATTCGCGCGTTCTCTTACGAGTGAACTGTGAATATCTATCACACGGGGGTCGCTGCCGCCATCCAAGCGTAGAGTTGCCAACCGCCTTTCTAGAGATAGATTTATCTCTCCGTCAAAAGGATTATTGATTAGATGTTGCGGGATAATATCCGTTACCGCAGGTCTTTGGCTGGTCGATGGCAGGGCGGTGTGAGCGAAGATGTTTGCTATTCGTTCTCGAGTTTGTTCTAGCAGGGTGTCGATCCTCGCCTGCCTTTCCTCGCTCGCCCTTACAGACGCCTCGTAATCGAAGTTAGTATATCGTGAGCGCGCTTCTTCCAGCGAGATTCTACCCTCGAGCAGTCGATTTACAGCTTGTTGCGGCGAGGACCTGCTTGTCGGAGAAGTTTCGTAATTCCCTGTTCTGATGCGCTCCCTTGCCTGTTCGATCAACAACCTATACTGGTCGTCTTCGCTTTGTTGCAAACCTGCGTAGAAGTTGATAGTGGTTTTGCTATCTACGGGCTCGCCGCCGCCGAGCAAGAGATTGCCACCGAGTAGCCGTTTGCCCTCGAAGAATGCGAGAGCGGCTTGTGTGTTTTGACCGCGCTGTTGGGTTCTTATTACTGCCTCTCGCCTTACGCGCTCTGAGACGCTGGTTGGTGCTCTCGGCAGGTCAACCTCGCTATAGAGGCTTGGAAATAGACCTTTTACGGCTGAGAAAATATCGCTCGACATGGACTAGGCTGAGCTTTTAGCAGTGTTCGATTGTGGTTTTAGTAGTTTCATCATACAGACTCTCTTCGGATGTACTTGGCACCCCTTTAGCACCCCTTGGCACCTCTTGCATCACCCCTTTAGCACCCCTGGTACCCCTTGGCATTTTTGCGGCAAACTGGTTGATTCATTCGCGCGACCTTCTGGACATCGCCCTACGCATTCTGCGTAGCTAACTTGTGGTCATGCTAGCAATTTTTACGCCATATAGCAAGCGTAATAGCTTCGGTGGTTAATTTTTGTATATCTTGTCGATTTTCCTAGCAAGGTCGAAATCTTTCTCTGTAACCGCATTTTCGCTATGGGTCGTTAGGGTTATAATTACTTCGTTGTAGGTATTCTGCCAGTTCGGGTGATGGTTGGCTTTTTCAGCCAGCATCGCTACTTGCGTCATAAATGCGAAGGCTTGGCGGAAGTTAGAGAATGTGAAACAACGCGAGATAGACTCTAGCTTAGATCCTTGCGTGGATTCTTTCGTAGATTCTTGCCTCCCCTCCCCTAACTGCCAAGACCTAAGGTCGTCTGGCAAGTTGACGGGCGAACGATGGTCTGCTTGCTGTGCCAATGCTGTTAGTCCCAATGCTGTTAGTATAAGTCTGATTACGAGGTTGCAAACTTTTCTGCCGCAAGAATCGGGCTAAAGAATCGGGCTAGAAATTAAGAGAAGCCGTCAATGGTAGTAGACGGCTTCTCTGTTTTTTCATCGATCCTTTGGGCTAATCTACACGCTAGCCACTCCAGCCAGACCTGACTCGGTCAGAGCCGACTCGGTCAGAGCTGACTCGGTCAGAGCCGACTCGGTCAGAGCTGACTCGGTCAGAGCCTGTTCAGTCGGAGCCGAGAATGTTAAATATGTGCAGTATCCAAATGAATAGCGTAATGAACGAGCCATATAGAATGAAAGCCCCGAAGATAGCCTTCGACTTAGTAGCACTACTGCTATCACTTGGGTCGTAGGAATCTTTGACTTTTTGCGTTTCGTACGCGGTCATTATCGAGAAGACTAATACAACGCCGAAGGATAGGAGAAGGTCGAAAGTTCCACTCTTCAACAAGAAGACATTTACCAAGACCGCAATTAGCAATCCTATGCTCGCCATGAAAAGAAATTTTCCTAAAGGCGCCAAGTCTCGTTTCGTGGTGTATCCGTAGAAGCTGAGCGCCGCGAATACAGAGGAGGTGATGAAGAAAGCCCGAGCTACATTGGCTTGCAGGCTAACAGCGATCATGGGCGCGATTAGCAATCCCCATAGAGTAGCGTAGCTCCAGAAGGTCAGGTGCGCCGCCGAGCTTGACTTCGTCAGGATCAGCTTTGGTGCGAACCATCCGAGTCCCAAAAGAGCTATGAATAGAATCCATTTAGCGTTCCAGACAGCGTTCAGCATTGTCGGGCTAGAGGCGACATAGTATGCGGCTAGTCCGGTTACACCTACGGCTAAAGCCATCAGGTTGTAGACGCGCAACATATAGGCTCGCAAGCCTGCGTCTACTCTTGCGGCGGTGCCTTGCCATACGTTCGATTGATATTGAGGGTCGCTCATGTTTGATTTCTCCTTTTGCTATTGTGGTTGGGTTTTGTGTGGTCTCGGCAACTATTATGCGATGGCTTTTGGCTAGCCAGTTTGTGAAACTACTATCCCACTATGCCTTCTTTGCTCGCATTGTGCAAGAATTTTTTACGATGAGTTTTATAGCTCTATTCTTTGAGGATATTCTTTATAAAAAATTATTTCTCACAATAGGTCTTGTAGCATTGCGATCAAGAATCGGTCTGCTGGCAACGCTAGCATATCATCGAGCTTGTTCGCCCTTATCCAGATTATCTCTTGCCCTTCGCGCGGCTCTACTCGCCCCTGCCATACGCGGCATAGGTATAAGGGCATCAGTAGATGGAATTCCTCGTACGGATGGCTGGAGAATGAGAATGGCGCGAGGCAAGACTTTTCCGTTTTTATGGCGAGCTCTTCTTCGAGCTCGCGCAACAGCGCTTGCTCTGGCGTTTCGCCTTTCTCGATCTTGCCGCCAGGGAATTCCCAGTAGCCCGCCATTTCTTTGCTCGGCGGACGCTTGGCGAGTAGGACTCGGTTGTCGGCATCGATCAGCGCGCAGGCTACGACCAGCCTCAAGGGTTTGCCAGAGGTTTGGGGCACCGTGTTTTCGCAGACGAGCGTCACGAGCGATACTCTCCGTTGATGCGTAAGTTCTCGTGCGTCAGGTCGCAGCCCCAAACTTCGCTGAGCGGAGCATCGCCCGCCCGCAAGTCGATATTTAGCGTTAGACGAGGTTTAGCCATTTCTTTTGCGAGCTCTTTTTCGCTTCGCTCGTTTTGCTCTATCGGTTCTCCCTTTGCGAAGACGACATGCTCCGAGTTTTCGCCAAATGCGATGACGACCTTTTGCCAGTCTATCTCAACCTCGGTCTTTCCCATCGCCATCACGATGCGCCCCCAGTTCGGGTCGTCGTAAGCTAGCGCGATTTTGACGAGCGGTGACGAGAGGATGCTCAAGCCTATTTTTCGCGCCAGTTCTCTCGAACTAGCGTTTCTCGTGCGTACCGTTATGAATTTTCCTATTCCCTCGCCGTCCATTGCGATTTGCCTAGCCAGATTCTGCATGACGTTTGCGAATGCCTCTACGAACGTTCGTGCATGCGCGTCTTTACGGCTAGCTACGCGCCTGTGTTCTTTCGCACCGCTGGCGACCGCTAGCACCATATCGTTAGTCGAGGTGTCTCCGTCTATCGTTATAGAGTTGAAGGAGCTCTCGTTTGTCTCGCGCAGTATCTCTCTTAGCGTCTCTGGCTCGAGTTTAGCATCCGTTGCAACGACCGCCAGCATGGTTGCCATATTTGGAGCTATCATGCCTGAGCCTTTGGCGATAGCGGAAATTTCGATAGGCGTTCCCTCGATGTAGCAGCTCGCGCCCGCGCCTTTAGGATAGGAATCCGTCGTGGTTATCGCCGTTGCCGCATCTAGCCAACCGCAAGGTTCTTGGCGAAATAGCTCTGGCAGGGCGCGAGCTATTTTATCGCCATCTGGTGGCTCTCCGATTACGCCAGTCGATGCTATCAGCACCTCGTTTCTTTCGAGCGCGCGTATTTCGGCGAGCTTGTCGCGTGCGACCTTGAGCGCGCGTTCTCCTTTAGTGCCGCTCATTGCGTTTGCCTGCCCGGCGTTTATCAATAGAGCTCTGGCGTAGGGGTTCGCGTTGATGGCTTGGCGCGACCATACTATCGGGGCGGCTGGCGCGCTAGAGCGAGTAAACAGGGCAGCGCAGGTGCTTCCTTTGGCAAACGATAGCGCGAGCAGGTCATAGCGCTGCCGATAGCGTAGCGCGAGGGCTGCTACTCGCGCCTCGATGCCGACTATCTGCTTGAGAGGCGGGAAGGTGGGCGGGGCGAACGGCGAGAGTGCCACCCCGCCGTGCGTTTTCTCACCCCTCGTTTCTTCATCCCTAGGCTTTTCATTCCTGGGCTCTTCATCCCTGGGCTCTTCACCCCTGGGCTCTTCACCCCTGGGCTCTTCGACTATTTGTTGTCTTTCGTTCATCGTTATGTTGCAAACTATTGCTATACGGTTTATTCCTTTTATGGTATCCCCTTAGGATAGCTTTGTAAGCAATTATTGCAAAGTGGGTAACTTAAAGACTGGGTAGCTAAAGGTTGGCTAACTATCGACGAGCGATGCGACACCTTCGGTTATGGAAAAAGCACTAGTCTTTATTTTCAGCCCCTCTTCATTTGTAGAGCCTATTTAGTATTATGCGAATAAGCGAACAAGTCAGAACTATCTTAGGCTTTTACGAGGCGGATTCTATTGGCGTTAGAACTAGCCTCGCTCGCTTGCTGATGCACGGCGAGCTTGGCGGTAGCGGTAAGCTATTGATCCTACCAGTAGACCAAGGCTTTGAGCACGGACCCGCGCGTAGCTTTGCTGGCAACCCTGAGGCTTACGACCCTGCATACCACTACGAGCTTGCGATTGCAGCGGGCTTGAGCGCACTTGCAGCACCTTTGGGTTTGCTCGAAAGTGCCGCGCCTCGCCATATTTACGAAATTCCGACTATTCTGAAGCTGAACTCGAGCAACTCTTTGGCAAGCTCGCCCGCGCAAGCCGTAACGGCTAGCGTCGAGGATGCCTTGCGTTTGGGTTGCGTTGCCATCGGCTATACTATCTATCCTGGCGCGGACGGTCAGTTTGCGATGATCGAAGAGTTGCGCGAGCTAACGCGCGAGGCGAAGTCGGTAGGTTTGGCGGTCGTCGTATGGGCTTACCCGCGTGGAGGTATTTTGCAAAAACAAGACGAGACGGCTTTGGACATCGTCGCTTACGCTGCCCATATGGCGTGCCTTCTGGGAGCTAATATCGTTAAAGTGAAACCGCCGAGCGAGCACTTGTCCTTGTCGGCAGCTAAGGCTAGTTACGAAAAGCATGCGGTGCTTAGGGATTCGCTAAAATTGCGAGTAGAGCATATAATGGAGGCTTGTTTTAACAAACGCCGTTTGGTCGTATTTTCTGGCGGGGACGCAAAGGGCGACGAGGCTCTCTACAATGAAGTAGTTATGCTGAGAGACGGCGGTGCGAGTGGCTCGATCATCGGACGCAACGCCTTCCAGAGACCGAAGGAAGAGGCGATGAAACTGCTCGCCAATATCATCAAGTTATATAAGGGCAAGTAATATAAAGGACTGGCTTAGTCGGAGGTTTAAGGTTGCAAAATGGCTGGAAAAAATTCGGAGAAGCGCAAGGTCAAGGCTAGGGGCGGTAAGGGGCAAAGGTTAGAGTCTCAGGGGTCGGCGCAAGCGCGGCTGGCTACCAATACGCCTAAAAGAGCCGTCAAGTCCATCAAGACAACCGTTAGTTCGGCGTTGAGGGCTGGACAAAAGATTACGAGGTTTGCTAGCAAGACTCTCTCATCACTCTTGTCGCCACTCTTGTCGCCACTCTTGTCGTCATTCTTGCAAGCTACAGGCAAGTCTGCGCGTAGCCTCGCCAAGTCCTTGCGTTTGACGGGTAAGAATCGCGCAGAGATATTCAAGTTAGCGCATAAGCGGATTGAAAAAACCGTAAGCCTTATCGACAAGCGCATCTACAAGCCGCTTTCTCACAGGCTAATGCGCGTAGTGAAATTGCTGCACGCAAAGGTTCAAAAACGCTACGGCAAGACGAAATTTTATATCAACAGCGCGAAACGCCTTGCTCTTGCGCGTAAGCGTTTTTTGTCCTTGCCGCGCTCTACTCGCTTTTCCGTCTATGTGGCAGCAGTTTTTATTGCATGGATGCTCTCTGGTCAACTGCCGTGGTTTTCCGCCTCTGACGATGACGGTCTGCTTACGCTCGAGCTTCCCTCGGTGCGCGCCTACCGTAGCTTCGAGCAGAACTACTTGCCGTACCTCGACCTATCTGGTCAAACGCAAGCCTCCCGTCAGGTTGTCGTGCGTGCGCAGACCTCTGGTCGAGTAGAACGAACATTTTTCCAAAAAGGCGAGTACGTCGAGGCGGGCGACGAGCTAGTCGAGCTCGACCCTGCCAGCAGACCCTTAGAGCTAGAAGAGGCACGCACGCAGCTACAGAAGGCGCAGACCGAATATACCGCTATCGGCAGCTTAGCTCGTGGCGGCTATCGCTCTGAGCTTCGCCTTCTTGAGGCTTTGTCATCCTTGAACAGCGCGCGCGTTGCCGAGGATCGCATCAGGCGCGACCTAGAGAACACGAAACCCCTCGCGCCTTTTTCTGGCTCTATCGCCTCGGTTAGCGTTGAGCGGGGCGATTTTCTCTCGCTCGGCAACGAGATAGCGCGTCTGATCGACCTCGATCCGATCAAGGTGCGGGTAGCCGTTTCGGAACAAGACATATCTTCGGTAACCCTAGGCGCACGGGTGAGCGGCGAGCTGATCATAGGCGAGAGCTTTAGCGGCAAGGTAGGCACGATCGCGCCAGCGAGCAATAGCAGCACGCGCACCTTCGAGGTTGAGATTTTGATAGCGAATCGTGATGGTCGTTGGCGTGAGGGCTTGACCGCGCAGGTGCGCCTTCCTATCGGCAGTCGTAATGCGCATCTAATACCAGCCGCGTTGCTCTCGCTTAGCGCGGATGGTAGCATCGGGGTGAAGGTTATCGAAGACGGAGTCGTGCGTTTTCGCGCTATAGAGCTCATCGGCGAGAACGACGAAGGAGTTTGGGTACAGGGGCTAGTCGACAATAGCTTGATCATCTCCGTAGGGCACGAAAATGTCTCGGACGGGATGGATGTCAATATGATACTCGACGAGCGTTTCTCCTCGCCAGATGCGCAGCCTTCTGTGAATAACCCTTCGAGCGAGCGTCCAGCGAATGAAGAGCAACCTACGCTTCTCGATAAGCAGGGAGACTCTCCCCCGTGAGCATAGTAGAGGCAGGCGTTAAGCGCGGGCGCACCGCCATCTGTACTTTCTTCATGCTACTCGTAGTAGGCTTGGTTGCCTACATCGATATACCGAAGGAATCCTCGCCCGATGTCAACATCCCGACCCTATACGTTTTGCTAAACTTGTCTGGGGTCTCGCCTGAGGATTCCGAACGCCTTCTAGTTCGTCCCATCGAGGAGGAGTTGCGGGGTATCGAGGGCGTAAAGGAAATAACCTCAACCGCATATCAGGGCGGTGGTAGCGTCGTGCTAGAGTTCGATGCGGGTTTTGACTCCGATAAGGCACTCGCGGATGTGCGCGAGAAGGTAGACGACGCGCGCTCCGAGCTTCCCTCCGAGGCAGACGAGCCATCCGTGCACGAGGTTAACTTCAGCCTCTTCCCGATCCTTCTCGTAGGCATATCGGGCGATGTCGGCGAACGGCGACTCTTGCGGGTAGCCAAGCGAATCTCGCAAGAGATAGAGAGCCTACCTGAAGTTTTGACAGCCGACATAGTCGGCAAGCGCGAGGAGGTCGTAGACATGGTCATCGACCCCGTTCTGCTAGAAAGCTACGCAATCTCGCCCGACCAAGTTCTACGCGCCGTGCGCCGTTCTAACCTATTGGTAGCCGCTGGGACCCTAGAGAGCTCGCGCGGACGCTTTGCAGTGAAGGTGCCAGGCTTGGTCGAGACGATAGAGGACCTAAAGACGTTGCCGATCATCGCCTTTGAAGATTCGGTCGTAACCTTAGGCGACATTGCCGATATTCGCCGTACCTTTAAGGATAATGTCTCATACGCGCGACTCGACGGAAACCCGTCTCTGATCATCGAGTTGGTCAAGCGAAGCGGTGAGAACATCATCGACACTGTCGATAAGGCGAAGATGATCGTCGAGCAGGAGAAGCGTCTATTGGGCGATGAGATTCACATTACCTACTCGCAAGACAACTCGGTGACAGTCAGAGATCGGTTGAGCGATTTACAGAACAATGTTATCAGCGCCGTCTTGTTAGTGATGATCGTCGTCTTGGCAGCGTTGGGCTTGCGAGCCGCTACTCTGGTCGGAGTGACTATACCCGGCTCATTCCTCGCCGGCGTCTTGCTGCTCCATAGCTCTGGCTACACCGTAAATATGGTCGTGCTGTTCGGATTGACAATGGCCGTCGGCATGCTGGTCGATGGCGCGATCGTCGTAAGCGAGTACGCAGAGCGAAAGCTGGGCGAGGGGTTAGACCGCAAATCCGCCTATGTTATAGCAGCGCGCAGGATGGCTTGGCCTATCAGCGCATCGACGATGACAACCCTAGCCGCGTTTATGCCTTTGCTCTTTTGGCCTGGAATAGTCGGCGAGTTTATGAAGTACTTACCGATTACTCTAATATTCACTCTATCCGCCTCTTTGGTAATTGCTTTGTTTTTCATGCCGATCCTCGGAATTTACTTTTCGGCGATGTTCCGTGTTTTTGTAGTCGTGATCACCGCTTTATTGTTTCGTAATTTATCCAGTCTGTTTTTTGGGATATTCGGCATCGATGCTTTGACGAATTTTGCCTCTCTTATTTTTATGGTTGTGGGAGGGATAGTCGGTTTCCGCAAGTTTGCGCCATTCTTGATTTCCTACGCGGACACCGACCAGCAAGGTTTGGCTGTATCCAATGTAGGCAAGAAGGTTAAGGATTCGATCCTGATAGATTTGCGTTCTGTGAAAGGCTACGCGGCAGTTTATTTGCGAATAGTGACGCAGGCGATTTCGTATCCTCGCCGAGTAATCACCATTGCTTGCTGTGTTTTGCTCGGCTCTTGGTTGATCTATGGCTTGTTTGGCAAGGGAGTAGAGTTTTTCCCGAACATAGAAGCGGACAATGCCGCATTCCTGATCCACGCGCGTGGTAATCTATCGATCGACGAGCGCGATTTCTTAGTCAGGCAAGTGGAGGACAAAATAATAGACCACGCGCAGCGCACGGGCGAGATAGACGCGGTTTTCTCGTCGAGCGGAATAAGTAATTCGCGCGACGACAGCGGCGCTCAGGACATCATAGGTCGAGTTCGTATCGAGTTCTCCGATTGGAAAACAAGACGTTCTGTGGATGAGGTCGTCTCCGAGATTCGCGCCGACCTAGATAGCTTGGCGGGTATCTATGTAGAGCCCTCATTGTCTCGTCATGGACCGCCTCGTGGCAAGCCGATCCACCTAGAGATCTCTTCTCTAGATGGCTCTTCGCTACAACCCGGTTCTCGAATCCTGCGCAAGTATTTAGAGGATCACGAAGGGGTGATCGATGTAGAAGACAACGCATCGTTACCGGGCATCGAGTGGCGTCTAGACATCGACCGCGCGCAGGCTCTAAAGTTTGGCACGGATGTCTCGACCTTGGGAGATTTTGTCAGGTTAGTGACGAACGGCTTGAAGATAAGCACATACCGCCCCGACGACAGCGACGACGAGGTCGACATAATGATGCGGGTGCCGAAAAGCTATCGGAGCATCACGCAGCTGGACAGGCTGCGCATCACGACCAGCGACGGCGAGGTTCCGGTCAGCAATTTTGTCAAGCGTAGCGCTTATCCGGTTACCGGAAATATTAATCGCAGCGACCAGCATCGAGTATTATCCTTGAAGGCGGATGTTAAGGCTGGCTTTCTAGCAGACGACATTCTACAGGAACTGCAAGCCGCATTACCGAGCCTAGGCTTGCCTGACTCTACTAAAGTAGATTTTCGCGGCGAGAACGAAGATCAGAAAGAGGCAAGTGCCTTTCTCACGCGAGCGTTCGCGATAGCTCTTTTTATTATGGGTTTGATTTTATTGACTCAGTTTAATTCATTCTACCAATGCTTATTAATTCTCTCGACCGTTGTTATGTCTACGATCGGCGTCTTTTGGGGCTTGTTGATAACTCAACAGCCCTTTGGGATAGTTATGTCTGGGATAGGGGTTATCGCTTTAGCGGGAATCGTGGTAAACAACAACATCGTATTGATAGACACCTTTAATAGCATCTATCGCCATACTGGCGATTTACGCTTGTCGATACTACAAACGGGAGCGCAACGTCTTCGACCAGTTTTACTCACGACCGCGACCACGGTTTTGGGCTTGTTGCCGCTTGTTTTGACGATGAACCTTGATGTGTTGAACCGCCGTATTGAGATAGGCGGACCTTCGGCGCAACTATGGCAGCAGCTCTCGACCGCGATAGTCTTTGGGCTAGTGTTCTCGACTGTATTGACTCTGCTAGTAACTCCCTCTGCCTTGATGCTCGTCGAGAGCAGGGCGGCTAGGACGCGCGGAGATTTTGCTGGTAAGGGGAATACTAAGAGTAGCGGCAAGGGGGGTAGCGGCAAGGGGAGTAACGACAAGGGGAGTAACGACAAGGGCTCTGCTCGCCCGCGAAGCTCGACCCCTAGCAGAATCCCTGGCAGAAGACGCTTGCTCGCAGACCTAGGCAAAAATTAGAGATAAGAGTCAAATGCTTGCCAGCGTTGCGTGGCATATCTTTAGAAGCAAGTCTCTCTCAACATACAATGAATACTACATTAAAGATATTGTCTGAGATTGTTTTGCTTTTATCCTTGATGGTATTTATTCTAACCATTGTTTTACTAATCTATAATTCAATAGTTCCACCGCCTTATCAATTTATTAGCAATGTAGTGATAATTGAAATCAGGGATATTGTGCTGGGGGTTTTTGTACCTGTAGCGTTGTATTACTTTAAAATGCTCCGCATAACTAATAAATAGTTAACTACTTTGCCAATGTGCGTATAATAGTTAAAAAAAATGATGTTATGGCACAACTCAATAAAAAAGTTTGAATACTGTCAACTTGCTGTGCGTTTAGAAAATGCAAAGTTATTGGAGTTAACTTGTGCCAAGCAAAAGAGCTTATGGCTAATAGCAACATAAGAGACAGAAGCCATAAAAATACTAACGCTATACGCAACATACTTTGCCGAAGTACTTCGTCTCTAATGATAGATTTTTTTTCTGTTTCAATTCCCCCCATTTCTCCTTCTCCTTGGTTGTTTGAATCCACCTCTAAACTTTTTCCAATGTTCTAGCAGAATGCATATTTGCCCTTTTCTGTTATTCCTAATCCATAATTTAGCGATGCTCCCCTCCCTAGCTCCGCAAGCCTATCATATTAACCACTTTTGGTCAAATCCGTAAGGTGAAACAGACTTAGCTTTGTTAGCTTTTTGCAACCTCGATAATCACAGCCTCTCTCGTTGCTACTCCATGAGAACTTATCCCATAAGAGCTATCCCACGAGTTACCACATGTGGTGCCCCATAAATGGTGCCCAATAATATGGTGCCCAGGAGAAGACTTGAACTTCCACGAGGTTGCCCTCACAGGTACCTGAAACCTGCGCGTCTACCGTTTCCGCCACCTGGGCTTAGTCCTCCTAGCCTGCCAGGCTAGGAATCCTCGTGGAATCCTCGCGCGCCTCGCGCCGTTTGTCAAGTTTGCCAAGTTTGCCAAGTGTCAAGTTTGCCAAGTGTCAAGTTTGCCAAGTGTCAAGTTTGTTAAGTGTCAAGTTTGTTAAGCCTCCAGCGCTACGACCGCGATGATGGCTAGCCCTAACACAACGCGGTAGAGCGCGAAAGGCAAGAGCCCAATGCGTTTGATAGAGCGCACGAACAAGCTCAAGACTACGATCGACACTACGAAGGATACGCTCGCTGCCAGCAGACCCTCCTTTATCGCTTCTACCTGCCGCGCATTGTCACTCGCACCGCCGAACATAGATAATCCGCCAAGGACGCTCGCACCGATGAGTGCCGGCATGGCGGTGAGCAGAGCGAGCTTGGCTGCCTGCTTCCGTCCCAACCCGTATAGTAGAGCCATCGTCATGACCACGCCCGCGCGCGAGGCGCCTGGCATCAGGGCGAAGCATTGCACGACCCCGAGCCCTAGCATCGCCAGCAACGAGACCTCCTCTATACTCCTCTGCACGAACTTGCCTTTCCTATCCGCTGCGAGCAAGAGCAGCGCGAAGACTATCGATGTGCCCGCCACCAACCTTGGCTCGCGAGGTAGGCTGTCTAGCGCGCCCGCTTGAGCTATCACGCCTCCGAGTATCAGCAAAGGTATAGTTGCTAGAGTTATCCGCAACAATATCTTTGCTCTTTGCGTGCTGAAGTTCCTCTGCGCTATATCTTTTGCGCCGCTGGCTAGCGCGAGCCACTCTTGGTAGAAGAAGATTAGTAGCGCGAGCAGGCTGCCGAAATGCAACGCTGTGTCGAGGTATAGGCTATGGCTACCTCGTCCGAAGAAGTATGAGAATAGAGCCGCGTGCGCGCTCGAGCTTATCGGCAAAAACTCTGTAATGCCTTGTATTATTGCCAGCGCGGTTATTTCGGCATTGGTCATCGTTGTCATTCTTTGCTCTACGGCTAGCTCTACGAACGGTCTTGCCGCGCGGTTTTGCCGAGCGATTCTGCCGAACGGTTTTGCCGAACGGTTTTGCCGCGCGGTTCTGCCGAGCGGTTCTGCAGGTAGCCAGACTAGTCCACCTGCTGAGATATTAGCTCTTTATTTTATGAAACATGCTAGGCTCGTAGCATATAGATTTTTTGTCAATCCGTAGGTTTAAAAATTTAGGAATAGTTTGCTATTTAGTCTTATTTTTCCGATTTTTTGCGAGTATTTTTTATGAAGACGATGGGCATCGCCTCGCGGGTTCCGGTGTTGCTGTTGACGATGTCGGCGCAGGGAGTAGCGGGTTGGGCGAGCTTCTTTCTCTCCCCCGCGAGCATCGAAATAGCCGCGTCTCTCTCGTTGCCTTTTTCGTGGATAGGCTGGCAGGTTGGAACAGTCTATGGAGCAACCTTGTTTGGCTGCCTATTTTCTGGTCGGGTTATAGCTAGGATTGGCGCGAGCAGGAGCCTGCAAATCTCGATGCTTTTGACGATCTTTGGAGCGGTGCTTGCTACCTCCCTTTCTGCCAGCTCTCTAGGAGTGTTCTGGCTATTCCTCGGCACTATTTTCATCGGTCTTGGCTACGCCTTCACTAATCCCGCCGCCTCGGAGCTTTTGATATTATTTTCTGGTAAGGGCGGCGGTTTGATTTTTTCCCTGAAGCAGTCGAGCGTCCCGCTAGGTCTAGTCGCCGCTGGGATAGCCACTCCGCTTTGCACGCAGCATTGGGGCTGGCAGAGCTCGGCTTTCCCCATCGTTGCGGCGGCGTTGGTAAGCATTATTTTCCTAGAGAGGTCGCACCTGCGCTTTTCGCGAACTCTAGCCGACAAGCAGCGAAGACAGCAATTAGCTTCTCGGTACTCGGCTAATGTGTCGGGCAGAGGGGGCGTGCGAGGAATAATGATGGGAATTTCACCTTTGCGAGGTATCTCTCGTCTGTGCAAGACTCCGCATTTATTTTGGCTAGCGATGGCGAGCGTTAGCCTCTCTCCGATCCAGATGGTCGTTATGGGCTACACTAGCCCCTTTGCCGTCGATTATCTAGGCTACGGCTTGCTTGCCGGAGGTTTTCTTCTGAGCCTATCGCAGTGCGCCACCTTTGTCGCGCGCCCTTTATGGGGAGTTATGAGCGATAGATTTTTCGAGGCGCGGCGTATGATAGGTCTTCTAGCTATCGCATCGGGCTGCTTTTCCCTATCCCTATTGTTGCTTCCACGAGGAGCAGACTTCTTACTAGCAGCGATTTTGTTCAGCTTGCTCGCCGCTTGCGCGGTTGGCTGGAATGGGCTTTTCATGATGAGCTTGGCTGTTATGAGCAGGCAACGGCGAGCCGCTCGCCGCGATAGCGATGGCTCTGCTACCAGCATGTCGGTTAGCGAGGCTACTTCTTCGGCGCTATTTTTCACCTACGGCTCGTGTTTTATCGGTCCAGTCTTGGTGCCTACGATTATCGATTGGACTGGCGGCAACTACGCTTTTGTGTTCGCCTTGTACGGAGTTCTCGGCATGGTCGCTGCTACTTATTGTTTGCGCCGCTCTTTGCGCTCGCGCATCGCCCATTAGGCACCCACTAGGCACCCATTAGGCACCCATTAGACACGCTCGCGGTATATTTTATCAATTCCATCAACCTTGTTGACTTTTCATACGGAGCTGATTGGGTAATTGTCGCAAAAATGGACTTGGGACGCGATAATTCGCTAATTTTCCATCAACTATATTGACCTAAAATGATTTTTAGGTTGCCTGCTCTATCGCTACTATCTAAAATGGGTGGTGCTATTGGCAATCGTTATTGGCAATAGGATTTTACAGGGGATTTTACAGGGGATTTTACATGGGGGGTTATAGGGGAGTTTTATGCGCTCGAGCATGCATAAGTTTATCGAGCTAGAGCAGAGCTTTCCGCGCTTACGTTCTGCCCTAGCGCGCAAGCGAGATTTTGCTGAGATAGACGAAGTATTCACAGCGAGTGCCTCCTCCGCTCAGGCATCTCGTTGCGAGCAATGCGCGGTGCCTTTCTGCCAGACTTACTGTCCGGTCGATAACAACATTCCAGATTGGCTGATGCTGCAGGCGGAGGGCTCGGCGCGCGCGGCTTGGGAACGCTTGAGCGAGGTCAACGCCTTGCCTGAAATATGCGGTCGCATCTGCCCGCAAGATCGCTTATGCGAGGGGAACTGCGTTCTAGAGCGAGCAGGGCACGGCACCGTTACTATCGGAGCGATCGAGAAACAAATAGCCGAGCACGCTTTTGCAAGCGGTTGGGTTACGCCAATCCACCCGCCGTTTGAGCGCGAGGGTTCGGTCGCTATCATCGGCACTGGTCCTGCGGGTATCGCTGCTGCTATTCGTCTGCGCGAGTTTGGCTACCGAGTTACCATGTACGAGGCGCACGATCGCGCTGGCGGGTTGATGATCTATGGCATCCCGAATTTCAAACTGGACAAGAAAGTGGTTCAGCGACGCGTGCAATGGCTTTGCGATAGCGGAGTCTCGATAGAGTTGAACTGCCGTATCGGTGAGCATAAGAGCTTCGCCGAGTTGCGCGAGCAGCACGATGCGGTTTTAGTAGCGACAGGAGTATACTCTGCCCGTCGTTTGTCGATTACTGGCGAGGATGGGCGCGGGGTTGTTCCTGCCTTTGCCTACTTGCAGCACTCCGACCGTTGCTATTTGGGCGACAAGCTTAGCGATGAGCAGCACCTTGCGATGAGTGCTAAAGATAAACGAGTAGTGGTGTTAGGCGGCGGCGACACCGCGATGGATTGCGTTCGCACCGCGCAACGGCAGGGGGCGAAATCTGTTCTCTGCTTGTATCGGCGCGATCGCGCATCGATGCCGGGCTCGCGTAGGGAGGTGGCGAAGGCGGAGGAAGAGGGCGTTAGCTTTGCTTTCCTCTACAGCCCTTTGTCTCTATTGGGCGCGAGCTCTGATGCCACTAACTCTGGAATTATCACTGGCGTTCGTATGCAGAAGATGCGTCTTGCGCGGGCGGGCGCTGATGGTCGAACCTTGCCTATCGCGATAGCGGGTAGCGAGGAGGACTTTGCCAGCGACTTTCTGATTACAGCGTTGGGTTTTGAGGCGGAAGATTTGCGCACGCGGTTCTCCGAGCCAGAGCTGCCGACGAGCGATTGGGGGACTTTAGTTGTTTGCAAGCCGAGTATGCGTAGCTCGATGGGTGATGTTTTTGCCGCGGGAGACATCGTGCGGGGAGCTTCGCTGGTGGTTTGGGCTGTGCGCGAGGGCATGGACGCGGCGCGCGGTATCCATGCATACTTGCAAAAAGCCCCTCTGAGCGAAGAGCTTTTCGACCAGCAAAAAGACGGACAAGAGCACTCTCGAGGTTTGATCGCGTGAAGCAAAAATCAATTAATTTAGCCTCGAATAATTTAGTCTCGATGAATTTAGATTCGATGAATTTAGATTCGGCAGATTCAAAATTAGCAAGCGATTCTTTTAGCTCCTACCGCCGAGCGCGAGCGTTTCTCGCCTCCCAGCATGGCGTCGACCTATTGAACCCGATCGAGTCTTGCGGGGTCGGCATGGTAGTCGAGATAGACGGCAAGGTTTCACGGCGCGTTATAGATTTAGGCATCAAGGCTTTGGGGGCTCTCTCGCATCGCGGCGCGGTTGCCGCCGATGGCAAGAGCGGCGATGGAGCCGGCATCCACTTCCGCCTTCCGCAAGAGTTCTTCCACCGCCATATAGAGCGCACTGGTCATAGCGTTAGGGATGCTAAGTCTCGCGGAGCTTTGGCGGTCGGGATGATCTTTCTGCCGCGCAACGACCACGCTACGCAAGAGCGATGTCGCACGATTATGGAAAGCCATGTTATCAGCATGGGGCATAAGATATACGGCTGGCGTCAGGTACCGATTGTAGTCTCGGCTTTGGGTAGCAAGGCGGATGCGACTAGACCTGAGATAGAGCAGATTATGATAGAGAACGCGCGCGGTATCAGCGAGAAAAACTTTGAGCGCGACCTATATGTTTTACGAAGGCGAGTAGAAAAAGCTACCGAGATGGAGGGACTTGCGGATTTTTACATTTGCTCCCTGAGCTGCCGTTCGATCATCTACAAGGGTTTATTTTTAGCCGAGCAGCTATCGAATTTTTACCCCGACCTATCGCACCCTCTGGTTCGCTCGGACTTTGCTATCTACCACCAGCGTTTTTCGACGAACACATTTCCAGAATGGTGGCTGGCGCAACCCTTCCGCATAGTCGCGCATAACGGCGAGGTCAACACGCTTAAGGGCAACAAAAACTGGATGGTCAGCCACGAGTCGCAACTCCGCGACGAACAAACGCTAGGCTACGCGAGCCACGAGATAAAGCCTATCCTACCCCAGCACGGCTCTGATTCTTCTTGTCTAGACTCTGCTTTCGAGATGCTATTGCGCTTCGGTCGCGAGCTGCCTGAGATAAAGTCTCTGCTGATGCCAGAAGCTTGGGAGCAGGCGGGCGACCGCATGCCGCAAACGTTGCGCGACTTTTACCGCTGGAGCAATAGTCTAATGGAGCCTTGGGATGGTCCAGCTGCGGTCTGCGCTTTTGATGGTCGTTGGGTTCTCTCTTGCATGGATCGTAATGGCTTGCGTCCGTTGCGCTATTCGATAACCGAAGACGGCTTGCTAGTTAGCGGTTCTGAGGCGGGCATCGCCCCGATTGCAGACGAGCTTATCATCGAGAAGGGGCACGTTGGACCTGGCGAGATGATCGCGGTCGACCTGCAAGAAGGTGCTCTACGCCGAGATGCCGAACTAAAGAGTATCTGTGCGTCTTTGCGCCCCTATGGTCGCTTGGTCGGCTCTATTCGTAAAATTAGCGCGCAAAAGGATGCCTCGAAATTCTCTGCCTCGCTCGCGCTCGACAAGCTAGCCTTGCGACGTTGTCTGGCTGCGCTGGGATGGACGTTCGAGGACATCGAGTTGATCCTAAAGCCGATGGCGGAGAAGGGAGCAGAGCCTACGGGCTCGATGGGCGACGATGCGCCGTTAGCGGTATTGGTCGATCAGGCTCGTCCCTTACACCATTTCTTTAGGCAGGATTTTTCGCAAGTAACCAACCCACCGATTGATTCGTTGCGCGAGAAACGAGTTATGGATTTGCGCACGCGAATTGGAAATTTTGTAGATTTGTCTGTGCAGGATGATTCCGCCGCGCAAAAGGCCAGCAAGCCAGCGGCAATCGAGCTTCCCTCGCCTATTTTGTCTGGTGCCGAGTTCTCTGAGCTACGCGATAGCGTAGCGACTACCGAGCTGAACGGCGTTTTTGCGCCACACGCCAGCGGCTCTAGCTCTAATGGCGAGGCTATAAGGAGTGCCCTCGAGGCTCTATGCGGGCAAGCGGAGGAGGCGGTTAGGGCTGGCAGAGGTGATATTTTCATCTCTGATACTAGCATAGACGCCGATCAGGCAGCCTTGCCCGCGGCTTTAGTTGTCTCCAGTCTACACTCGCGCCTGCAGAGCAGGGGCTTGCGTAGCTACGCTTCTCTCAACATCGAGACTGGGCAATGTCTAGATGTGCATTCCTTTGCCGTGCTACTAGGCTTAGGGGCTACCACCATTTCGCCTTGGCTAGCCGAGGCGACGATAAGCTCTAGCTTTGTCGATGGGACGCGTAGAAAGGGAGCAGCCTCTAGCAAATCCGCCTCTGGCAAATCCGCCTCTACTTCTCGCGAGCTGCAGCGGCGAGCCATATCTTCCTACCACACGGCGATCGATGCGGGTCTCTTGAAGATAATGGCGAAGATGGGCATAGCGGTGCTGAGCTCTTACCGCGGGGCTGGTAATTTCGAGGCGATCGGTCTTTCGCGCGCGTTAGTCGCCGAGTATTTCCCTGGCTTGGTCTCGCGTATTTCTGGAATCGGGTTGAGCGGCTTAGAGCGTCGCACGGTAGCGCAGCATCGTAAGGGATTCTCACCGCTACGCGCGCCGAACATTTCGATAGGAGGTTTTTACCGCTTTCGTAGCGGCGAGCAGACGCACGCTTGGCAGGGCGAGGGTATTCACAATTTGCAAGAGGCTGTGCGTCGAGACTCTCGCTCGCAGTATGATCGTTACTGCCAGCTAGTTTCGCAACAGGCTCCGGTTGCGCTACGCGACCTGCTAGACTTCGAGCGAGAAGGAGCTGTGCCTACCGCGCTGGAGGAGGTAGAATCCGTAACGCGCTTGCGCCGCCGCCTCGTCTCGCCAGGCATTTCGCACGGCGCACTCTCGGCAGAGGCGCACGAGACTTTAGCTATAGCGATGAATAAGATCGGTGCGAAGTCCGATTCTGGCGAGGGAGGCGAGGACCCGAAACGTTATCTGGCTCGCGCTGGCGGTGATAACGCCTCTAGTGCTATCAAGCAAGTTGCCTCTGGCAGGTTCGGCGTTACTGCCGAGTACCTGAACCATTGTTCAGAGATAGAGATAAAAATGGCGCAAGGAGCAAAACCTGGCGAGGGCGGGCAGCTACCTGGGCATAAGGTAACGGAAGAGATAGCCAGCCTAAGGCGCTCGATGCCTGGGGTTACCCTAATATCGCCTCCTCCCCACCACGACATTTATTCGATCGAGGACATAGCGCAGTTGATCTACGACCTGAAGCAGATCAATCCGTTGGCGGAAGTGTGCGTCAAGCTAGTAGCGCGAACTGGCATCGGTACGATAGCGGCGGGTTTGGCGAAGGCGCACGCCGATACGATACTGATATCTGGGCACAGCGGCGGCACGGGAGCCTCGCCGCAATCGTCGATCAAGTATGCGGGTCTTCCTTGGGAGATAGGATTAGCGGAGGTGCATCAGGTATTGTCTGTGAATGGTTTTCGAGACAAGGTGCGCCTTCGGGTAGACGGAGGTATTAAGACGGGTCGCGATGTGGTTATGGCGGCTCTTCTGGGAGGTGAGGAATTTGGTATAGGTACAGCCTCCTTGATAGCGATGGGCTGCTTGATGGTGCGCCAGTGCCATGCGAACACCTGTCCAGTCGGCATCTGCACGCAGGACGCTAAGCTGCGCGAGCACTTTATTGCCAAGCCAGACCATGTTATCAACCTATTCACCTTTATTGCCGAGGAGGTGCGCGAGATTCTGGCGAGCTTGGGTGCGCGTAGCCTCGACGAGATTATTGGCTGCACAGAGTTTTTGACGCAGATAAGCCGTGGCGATTCTTCTCTAGACGATTTAGACATGAACTCTTTGCTGGCGCGAGTAGAGATGGGCTCTAATCCGATGTATTGTACGCGCGCGCATGGCGAGCCGAATCCGACCAGCAGCCCTCTTGACGAGCGCATTGTTTCTGACGCGTCGCGTTTGTTTTCGGACGGCTCTGCCGTGGACCTCCGCTATTCGATCCGCAACATAGATAGGACTATCGGGGCTGGCTTAGCATCGCAGATCGTGCGCAGGGTTAGAGACTCTCTTTCCGAGGGGCACATAAGGTTGCGTTTTCAGGGCACCGCGGGTCAGTCGTTCGGTGCCTGGTCGGTCAAGGGCATGCGCCTTCTCGTCGAGGGTGAGGCGAATGACTATGTGGGCAAGGGCTTGAGCGGAGCCGTTATAGTAATTCGTCCGCCTGCCGCTTGCGCGCGCGCGAGTTCTGCTAGTGCTATCGTTGGCAACACGGTCTTGTATGGGGCTACTTCTGGCAAGCTATTTGTCGCCGGTAGGGCTGGCGAGCGTTTTGCCGTGCGCAACTCAGGTGCTATCGCGGTGGTCGAGGGTTGTGGCTCGAATGGTTGCGAGTATATGACCGGTGGCGAGGTTTTAGTGTTGGGTGGGGTGGGGGTGAACTTTGCGGCGGGGATGACTGGCGGTATCGCTTATGTCTATGATAGCTCTATGGATAATCCATCGGATAACCCATCGGATAACCCATCGGATAGCTCATCGGATAGTCTGCACGATAGCCCTTTGGACGCCTCCCCGCCGAGCTTCCTGTGGTGTTACAACGATGTGCATGTAGATGTTTTTCGCCTGCATGGCTACTGGCTCTCTCGTTGCTACGAGCTACTAGCGATGCATGTCAAGGAGACGCATTCGAGTTATGCTCGTGCGCTTTTGGAGGATTGGGACAATACGCACAAGCGAATCTGGCAGGTGGTGCCTAAGGAGACGCTCGGACGACTGGAGCATCCGATCGAGGCTGGCAGTAAGGTGGGCAACAATAAGGCAGATAAGGCATCGACCCTGACCAGCCCGTTGCTACCAGACGCTGCGGAGTAGCTCGGCTATCCTAGCTAGCTATTTTTCTGCCATTTTCCTGCCATTTTTCTGTCGCGTCCCCGCCGCATCCCCGCCGCGTTCATTATATTATATCGGCAGTCGGCTGATTTCTTGATATGCGCTGAGCACTCTATCGCGCACGGCTACTATTGTATTCAGAGTTGCTTCCGCATCGGTTATGGCGGTGACGAGCTCGGTTTGATCTATCTCGCCGCGTAGAGCCTGCAAGCCAGCTCTTTCTGCTCTTTGTTGAGCGGATATCCCGTCGTTGAACACTTTCGCTATGGTGTTGGCGAAGCTGCTTTCGCCTAAGGGACTAGCGCTGGTGGCACCCGCGCTCTGTAGGTTTGTGAGCAGATGCGCCTTGTCGCCGAGTACAGAGGCTTGGGCTTTGAGGGCTTCGTTGTATGCCGCTTTTGCATCGATGATGTTGGGTGTTGTTAGGGAAGGCATGATGTTTTCTCTCTTGTTTTTTTGTTAGTTGTATTATATGCGGGTTCTTTGTTGCGAGGTGAATATTTTCACCTTGCCCTAGAACCTCTTATCTTGGTGCCTCTCATCGTAGCAGCTCGTTTGTTCGAGCCTGCATTTGCTTCGTCAAGCGAAAGACATTGAGCTGGGCTTGGTACGAGCGATTAGCCTGCCGCATGTCGGCGACTTCGATGAGCCCTCGTACATTCGAGTATTTGACATAGCCGTTCTCGTCCGCGCCCGGATGGTTGGGTTGGTATTGCAACTTGAAAGGCGATGGGTCTTGCAAGATTTTATCGACCTCTACGAGTTCGACCCCGAGCTTACGGTCGAGCACATTTTTAAAATGTATGGTCTTCCGACGGTACGGGTCTTGGTTAGGGTCTACGGCGGCGTTATCTTGGTTAGCCAAGTTTTCGGAGATCACTCGCAATCGTAAGGCTTGTGCGCGCATACCCGCCGCCGATGCGCTGAGCGCGGCTTCTATCGGGTCCACTATCTACCTTGCCCTCTTCCGGTTGCGGTATTTATGAACGAGAAGTATTTCCTGTACAGATTAGTAGCGCGCTCGTGCTGCGCGGAGTTTTGGTTAATTTTGACGAGATTCTCTTCTAGGTTGACCGTATTTCTAGAGATAGTCCTTTCGTCAGTTCTGTTTAGCTCGACCACTGGCGCGTTGGTTTGGAATGCGGTCGATTTAAAATGCGCGTTATGCGTTCGCTGCAGGTCGTTGCTGAACGCCGTACGATTTACAGATTTCGGGAATCGGATACCCACGAGGTCTCGCGCTTTATAGTCTGGAGTGTCGACATTAGCGATATTTTGCGAGAGCACGCGGTTTCTACGCGCGGTGTGGTGCATCGAGCGCGCGAGAGATTTTATCATCGTTAGGTCTGAGTAAGACATTTGTACGCCGCTTTTTACCTTCCTTCTCGTTTGCTTGCTCGTCCCCCTCCTTGTTTCACGAAGCAAGAGTTGTGCCAATAGTTATGTCAAGAGTTTTGTCAAGAGTTGTGGTAAGCGTGCGGTTGCAAAGTAGTAAAAATAGTGATTCAATATAGCGATTCAATGCAGGAGGAGACGTGCCGCATGGCTATCGAGCAGGTTGGCTCTTTTTGGACTTCGCAGCAAAGGCAAGGGCATCCGCTACACGAGATTAGCTACCGCGCCTGCTTCAAACCGCAGCTGCCGAGTTTTTTCGTCGAACGTTATAGTCGGCGCGGCGATAGAGTTTTAGACCCCTTCATGGGTCGTGGCACCACCGCCCTACAAGCATACCTTATGGGTCGCAAGGTAGCCGCGAGCGATACTAATCCGCTGTGCGAGCAACTACTGCGCCCACGCCTTCTGCCGCCACCGATGAGCTCGCTCACGCTCACAGCCCTCAGCGAGCGTCTAGCCAGTATGTTTCTGGCGAGCCGTTCGCTTGACAAGGTTTGTCATGAGAATACAGAGATACCTAGTGGCGATGCGCGCCTCACAGTGTTTTTTCACCCGCGCGTCCTTTCACAGCTCGTTGCGATGAAGCAGTGGTTTGCAAGGCGCAAGAAGGAAGGGGGCTACGATAGGCTCGACGATTGGATTCGTATGGTTTCGCTCAATCGCCTAACTGGTCACTCGCCTGGCTTTTTTTCTGTGCGCACCATGCCGCCGAACCAAGCAATATCGCTAGCAGCCCAACGCAAGATAAACGCGAGGCACGGACAAGTGCCGCCGCTACGCGATCTGGCTCAACTGATCTACAAAAAATCGCAGAGCTTGCTAAGACAAGGTGTCGCAGAAAGACAAAGTGCTATCGATGCGGTTAGGCTAGAGACTTGCCGCTCGCACGAGCTATCCTACCTGAGCGATGCTAGCGTAGATTTAGTTATAACCTCACCGCCATTTTTGAACACGGTCGACTACGCGCAAGACAATTGGTTGCGCTTGTGGTTTTTAGGCGTAAGGGAGGGGGCGGTCGAGTTCTCGGTGAGCTCCTCGCTTGAGGCTTGGCGAGACTTTGTCCGCAAGACCTTCGTCGAACTAGCTCGCGTTGTGCGTAAGGGCGGGCGCGTAGCCTTCGAGGTCGGGGAGGTGCGCAAGGGCAAGGTTTTACTAGAACAAGAGGTAGCGAAATCCCTAACCAGCCTACCCTTTAGGTTGGAGAAAATATTCATCAACCGTCAGGAATTCACGAAAACCTCGAATTGCTGGGGGGTCGAGAACAACAAGTCCGGCACCAACAGCAACCGCATCGTCGTCATTAAGAGACTCTAGAATGAATAATTACGACAAACTCTATTAATGTTTTATCCCGCGTAGCTTCTCGCCCCGTCTGCGCAACAACTCGAGCGATACTAGCAGGGCGATAGATATTAGTATCAGGCACGTCGCGACCGCGAGAATTGTCGGGCTTATGTTCTCGCGTAGACCTGAAAACATTTTCCAAGGTATCGTGCGTTGCCTGAACGAGCCTACGAACAGCACAACGACGACCTCGTCGAACGAGGTTATGAAAGCAAACAGCCCGCCCGAGATAACCCCAGGCAGTATCATCGGTAAGGTCACACGGAAGAACGCGAGCGTTGGATTAGCGCCTAGGCTCGCCGCTGCGCGCAACAATGTCGTATCGAAGCCTACCAATGTAGCCGTGACGGTGATCACAACGAAAGGAGTGCCAAGCGCTGCGTGCGAGAGGATTACGCCGATATGCGAGCCTTGCAAACCTAGCCGCGAATAGAAGAAGAACATCCCGACCGCAGAGATTATTAGCGGCACGATCATGGGCGAAATGAGCAAGCCCATTATGAGCGAGCGAGCAGGCATCTCTTTGCGCGATAACCCCAGAGCAGCGAGCGTCCCCAGAGACACGGCAATCAGAGTCGAAGCCAGTGCGATAATGACTGAGTTCCGTACAGCCCCCTGCCAGTTAGGGTCTGTGAAAAATTCTCTGTACCATTGGGTCGAATAGCCAGACGCCTTGAAGGCGAGCATCTCAGGTGTGAATGTAAAATACGGCAGCGCGTTGAACGATAGCGGCACTATCACAAATATAGGGAAGACGAGGAAGAACAGCACCAGCACGCAGATGCCTCTAAATGTGAGGTGCCAAATACGCTCTGGCAAAGATAGGTATGGAGGGAAAAAAGCCATCGTATCCGTGTATCCTTATCCTAGCCTTATGTTATCGATCCCGACGAACTTATCGTATATCCAGTATATCGTTATCACGATGATGAGCAGGGCTACTCCCAATGCTGCCGCGAGACCCCAGTTTAACGACGAGGATATATGGTACGCTATTCGGTTGCTTATGAATACTCCCGTCCTTCCGCCGACCAGCTCTGGCGTTATGTAGTATCCGATTGCGAGCACGAAGACCATTATCGCGCCCGCGCCTATTCCGGGTATCGTATTCGGGAAGTATACCTTCCAGAATGCCGAGATGGGATGCGCTCCTAGGGATATAGCCGCGCGCATATAAGAAGGCGAGATATTTTTCATCACGCTATATAGCGGCAAGACCATGAAGGGCAGTAGTATATGCGTCATAGCTATCACCGTGCCGATTGTGTTGTATATCATACGCAACCTAGCATCCTCTCCGATGAGTCCTACTGCTACGAGTATGTCGTTGACTACGCCCTGCTGTTGCAGAAGCACGATCCAAGAAGTAGTGCGTACGAGCAAGGAAGTCCAGAAAGGCAACAATACCAAGACTAACAGCAGATTGCCCTGCCGAGTAGGAAGCCTCGCTATCAACAAGGCGATAGGGAACCCGAGCAACAAGGTCATGAGTGTTATCCACAGACTGATCATGACGGTTCTTCCGAACAGACGCACATACACGCGCTCTTCCCTAGGTAATATTTCGACCTCGTTAGTCTCAAAGTCTCGTTTCATATCGAGTGCCGCCAGGTAATAATCTGCCACAACCGATCCAGAGAATCGCCGGATCACCCTCCATAGCTCTATATCGCCCCACCGTTGATCAAACTCGATTAGAGTTTCCTTGTAAGCAGTCTTTTCAGCTTCTGGTATCAAGCCAGCCATTTTCCGCCCGCTTGTGCGGAATAGACTGGATGTTCCCGAAAGCTCATAGTTCAGCCTCTGACCGAGCTGAGTGGCTCGCCTGAGTTTTTGTGCTTTCACCAAATCTTTTGCGATAGCTCTGAAAGCAGGTTCGCCAGGTAGTAGCGCAGAGGAAGCATCCCATTCGCTCAAGGCTACTATTGTCAGAGGTAGGTTTTCTACGATCAGTCGATTTTCCGTCGAACGCCTCAGCATATCCATTATCGGCAGAAAAAAACCTACGGATATGAACAGCAATAGGGGAGCTACCAAGAGGAAGGCTTTTCGTTTTTGTCGAGCCTGATTTCTTCGCAAAGCCTCTTTCAGCTCTATGCCATCGACGGTCAGCAGTGTATTTGTGGCAGTCATAACGGGTTGTGTAAAATCAAAAAAGTCTATTACGATTCTATGAATATTAAATTTATAAATATTAAAGTAGTAATTAAGTATCAGCGCAGTAGCCTAGTTTCACAAATACTATAGAGTGATTATATTTTTTCTAGCTTGTTTTTAAGCCTTCGGTTCGTTTGCGTAAAGAATATAGAGACATACGCTGTAGTCTAACGCTGTAGTCTAATTCGGAGGTTCAAGCGGTCTAATTCGCTATAATTTAATTACTAGACTATCTAAAAAAACTCAACCCCCAGCGCGTTAGCGATGGGGGTTGAGAACAGCATCACTCACCTAATTAGTTAAGAGAGCGGTGAGTTTTTTTTATTGAGCGAGCCAAGCTTGGAACTGCTCGTCGATTTCGTCTCGCTTATCTGCCCAGAAATCGAAGTTGTATAGCAGTACGTTTTTAGCATTTCCTGGGTCAGTCGGCATATGAGGAGCCATATCGATGCCCAAGCTGGCGTGTTTTCCGACCAAAGGAGCGGAAGACGCGCGCGCAGGTCCGTACGAGATGTACTTAGCTTGGTCGGCGAGCCTTTGCGTATCGGTCGCGAAGTGCAGATAGTGCAACACGGCGTCCAAGTTCTTAGTGCCCTTAGGAATGATCCATCCGTCGAGGTCGAAGATTTGCCAATCCCATAGCATAGCTACGGGTTGTTTTTTCTCTTCGATCAGGGAGAACAACCTTCCGTTGTAGGTCGAGCCGACGATAACCTCGCCGTCTGCCAACCTTTGCGGAGTCTCGGCTCCCTTTGACCACCACACAACCTCGGACTTTATGGTATCGAGTTTATTAAGAGCTCTAGCGACGCCTTCCTTTGTGCCGAGCACATCGTATATGTCGTCTTGCTCTACCCCATCGCAGATTAGCGCCCATTCGAGATTATTAATGGGTCTTTTTTCGAGCGACCTTTTGCCTGGGAATTTAGCTAGATCGAAGATATCGCAGACGGAAGTCATAGGCTCGCTCACCAAATCTTTTCTATACCCGAAAGTAGTAGAATACACGATTTGCGGAATGAAGCATGGAGATACAAGCAAGTCTCCGAAGTCTGCTTTAGCTTTAGTGCCATCAGGCGCATCGGCGAGCACACTATTTACATCAACCTCGACGGCTAAGCCATCATCGCAAGCGCGAATCGCATCGGCTGCGACCACATCGACGAGGTCCCAGGTTACGTTTCCGGCTTCGCTCATAGCGCGCATTTTCGGCACGGCTTCGTTAGAAGAATCATCGTTGATGATTTTGACCTGCGGGTATTCCTTCATATATGGGTTGTGGTACGCGTTCTGCTGGCTAGCGGAATACGCCCCCCCCCAAGATACGATCACGAGATTGGCTTCTTTAGCCTCCTTCGGAGCCATCATTTTATCTCCATCTTTCAGGAAATAATTTGCGGCGACTATGGCTACAACCGCCACCGCGACGATAGCTATTATTCGATTACGAGACATGGATTTTCCTCCGTTTTTGTCTTATCGTTGTTTTAACTTCATCGTGTTCCTTGCGTTTTAGCAAGAGTGGCACGATATTTATGCTATTATTTTAGTTCCGATAGCCGTTTTTTGTCTAGGTTTTAAAGAAGCATTCAGCCACGAGCACCCGCCTACGAGCATTTAGCTATAAGCGTTTGTTTCACGAGCCGCTACCTATTTTTTCCCCTTTTGCAAAGCACAACAATCGTCTACAGACCACCCAAGCCACATTTCTTGTCCTGGTTCGGTTTCTATAGCCTTTTCTCCCCCTTCTTTGTTTGTGACATTTACCACGAAGTTTTCTTTTTGGCAAGCGTTGAATCTGGCTCTCATTTTGTCTCCGAGGAATATTTTTTCTTTTAGTTTTCCGCGCACTATATTACCGCATCCATCGAGTCCTTTTTCCGACTTGGTGATTTTGACTCGCTCAGGCCTTAGGGATACGAGCACTTGAGTTCCCTTTGGGCTATTATCTGAATTTTTAGTTTGAATTTTTTCGCCTGATAGCAGTTCGACGGTGCAGGTTTGTCCGTTTACTTTGTCGACTATTCCATCGAGGCAATTATTCTCCCCGACGAATTGAGCTACGAACGCGCTTCGCGGTTTTTCGTATATTTTTGTAGGAGGGTCTACTTGCTGGACGATTCCGTCGTCGAAGACGACGATTCGACTAGACATAGTCATAGCTTCGGCTTGGTCGTGAGTTACGTATACGATTGTTATTCCGACCTGCTCGTGTATTTCGCGTATTTCGAGCTGCATTTGGTCTCGTAGATTTTTATCGAGCGCGGAGAGTGGCTCGTCCATCAGCACCAATTTGGGATCGAAGATGAGTGCTCTGGCAACGGCTACTCTTTGTTGCTGTCCTCCGGATAGTTGCGCGGGCTTTCTGCTTCGCAGTTTTGTCAATCTGACCATATCGAGGGTTTGGTCGATTTTTTTATCGATATCTTCTTTTTGCATCCCTCGCACTTTTAGGGGGAACGCGAGGTTTTCTACGACCGTCATGTGAGGGAACAGGGCGTAGTTTTGGAAGACTAGTCCTATGTCTCTTTGGTGAGGAGGTATGGAGTCGAGGATTTTGCCCTCTAGCTTGATATTGCCGGCGGTTGGGGCTTCGAAGCCTGCCAGCATCAGCAGGCAGGTTGTTTTGCCCGACCCTGAGGGTCCGAGTAAGGTTAGGAATTCGCCTCTTTTGACGGAGAGGTTTAGGTTCTTTACGATCAGCGATTCGCCATCGTATGATTTTTGTATATTTTCGAATTCGACGAAATTTTCATTATCCATAGTTTTTACTCGGTTTTTTTGTTTTTTGGCGCTGGTTTCCTTTTGGTCTGTTGGCTTGTCTATTTATTTGTCTGTCGGATTTGACTATTATTAACTCTAGAGTTTTTTTGCCAGCTTATCTCTGCTGTCTACCTGAACAGCATTGTCGCCCTTTATAATGATTCCTCTCAGGGACGAGGACTCTTCAGGGACGAGTCTCCCTGGGGACGAGGACTCTTGGGGGGTACTAGGTGGCGATACTAGCTTTTTTTCATGGTGTTTGTCGATAAAAATCGGCGATATATTTAGCGACTTTTACGGCGTCATGCTCTCGGCTCAAGGTTTCGAGGGCTTTGTCCGCGACTTCTTTGGGCAGGTGCTCTCTACGCAATTCGAGCAGGTCTTTGAGGAAGTTTATTTTGAACTCTGGGTGGGGCTGTAGGGTTAGGGCTCGTTCGTCGTATTTTAGTGCCGCGAGTTTGCAGAAGTCTGATGTGCCGATGATCTTGGCGCAATCGGGTTTGTGGACGACTTGGTCTTGGTGCCAGGCTGGCAGGCAAGCATTTTGCGAGTTATAGTTTTGCTCTATTTCTTTGAGTTTATAGTTTTGCATTCCTATCGACCAACCGCCTTGGAATTTTTCGACCTTGCCTCCCAAGGCTTGAGCGAAGATTTGGTGTCCGAAGCAGATTCCGACTACGGGTATTTTGTCTTCGTATATTTCTCGCAGTAGGTTTTCGAGGGGTTTTATCCAGGGATGATTCTCGTATGCTCCGCATTTAGAGCCGGTGATGAGCCAACCTTGCACGAGGTTTGTCGATTTTGGGAAGACTTGATTAGCGATGTCGAAGGATATGAATTCGAAGCCTTGGTTTTGGAAGAGTATTTGGAACATGTCTGTGAAGTCGCCGTGCTTGCCGAGCAACTCGTCTGGCGCTGTTCCGGTCTGTAGTATGCCTATTTTCATTTTTCCGCGGTTACTCTCTGCCCTTTCGCTTGAGATTTTTTGGTTTTTTGCTGAGTCTCGATGAGATTTTATTATAGGTATTTTTCAGACTTAGCCAAGAGTAATTAGCCAGAATTTAGTTGTGGATAACCATGCTGTTTGAGGCTGTTTTCGGTCGTTTTTCTCGTATGGAATTTCAATTTGGCTAGCGAATCGCTATAGAGTCGGCTTTTGTTAGAGTAAATTTCAGTAAAGGATAGAATGCCATGAGCGAAAACTCGCCAGCAGATTCGCTAGGTAATGCAACCTCGCCAAGACTTTAAAGCGTGGCGAGCAACCTACCTCAGGAGGTTAAAATGAACAGCAAACCAATAAAAATTACAATCCCTTTCGATATGGCGGGGGATTTTACACCTAAAGAAAAAGAAAAGATAAAAGCAATGAAAACTCAATGCGATAATCTATTGCAGGCTTATCTTTTAATACATTTAGCAATTGCAGAATTAAATGGGTATTTAGATTTCGTTTTAAAATTTTTAAAAATTATCAAATATCCT
>JABABG010000058.1 GCA_014238315.1 Alphaproteobacteria bacterium | reverse complement strand
GTATATTCGAGGTATCGGACATTCCTCGTACGCGTTCTGGCAAGATAACCGAGATAGCTATTCGCGATTCTGTCGCTGGCAAGCCAGTTGGCAACCTGCACGCGCTTGCTAACCCGCAAGCACTCGATGCGTTCCGCGCGCTTGTGCTGGCGGGGCAAGAGGGAGGATGAGGTTATGGAGCAAAGCAAGGACGCAAACAAAGCCGCAAGCAAAGCCGCAAGCAAAGCCGAGCTAGCCTCGCTACTGGATGTCCAGCAAGAGCTAATCGAAGAGTTCTCCTTCTTCGACGATTGGGCGGACAAGTATCAGCATGTGATAGATCAAGGTAAAAGGCTTGTCTCCCTTTCCGATTCGGAGCGAGTAGACGCTAACCTGCTGCATGGTTGCGTTTCGCAGGTATGGATGATCTCGGATGTTATGGAGGATAGAGGCGAGAGGCGATTACGCTTCCGCGCCGATAGCGATTCGCTTTTGGTACGCGGACTGATAGCATTGCTCTTGCGGGTCTACAACGACCGCCCGCCGTCTAAAATCTTGGACTGTCATCCGGACTTTCTGAAAGCTATCGGTTTGCACGAATACCTTTCACCATCTCGTAGCAACGGCTTGGCGGCGTTGGTCGCGTATATTTTCAAAGTCGCGCACGCAGCACTTTGAGAGCTTAAACGGAGCGACTAAAAGTAAAGCTAGAAGCTTTTTGCAATGTTGTCTTAACAAAATTTTTCAACGATGCTCGCCAAGTAAGCCTGCAGGGCTTGAAAGTCTGGCGGCGCGGGACTCGTAAAGGACAAGGGCTCTTGCGTTATCGGGTGGGCGAAGGCGAGGTGCGTGGCGTGCAGGGCATGGCGAGCCAAGCTATTTGCAAAAAAACTAGGCACAGCCTCCGCGAGTCCGCTTTGCAGCGAGGCAAGGCTGACGAGGTGGCTATCTTTAATCAGACTCGTCTGCCCCAAACCACTCTGGCTGCTGCCAGCGATAGCGATAAAGTTGCTATGGTTAGTCTTATTGCTGGCATTGGGGTTTGTTTGTTTGTAGAGCTCGTCGCCAATGATATGCCTACCGATGCTCGCGAGGTGGACGCGAATTTGATGCGTGCGTCCGGTCTCCAGCTCGCAGGACAGCAGGCTCGCGATATTACCGAATGTTTTTATGGTGCGGTAGTGCGTAACCGCTTTCCTTGCCTTGCCTTGTTTTTTCGTATCGCGGCAGATAGCCCTTTTGTTGCGTTGGCTTGGATGCCGTGCGAGCGCCGCCGAGATGCTAGCGGTTTTAGACTCTGGGACTCCCCATACTAGCGCGAGATAACAGCGTTGCAGGCTATGGGCTGCGAACATTTCGCTCAGTCGCAAACGCGCCTCTTCTGTTTTGGCAGCGAGCATGACGCCGCTAGTATTTTTATCGAGCCTGTGGACGATCCCGCAACGAGGGTTTTCGGGGTAGCCAGCGAGCATCGGCGCAGAGTGCCGACAAAGCCTATCTACGAGAGTCTCGCCTCTACTCGATGGTGCAGGATGGGTTATCAGCCCTGCTGGTTTTACAAAGCAGAGGATATGTTCGTCCTCGAACAAAACTTCTAGCGGCGGGCTTGTTGCTGTGTTTTTCTGGGTTAGCTCGGCGCGGGTTTGGTTATTCGTGCGACTGGGTTTTTCGATGGTCAAGGACACCCGCTGTCCTACGTGCAAGGTTTGCGCTCGGCTGTGCGATGGGCTGCCGTCTACCTGTACCGCGCCTTTTTCGATCAGCTGTGCAAGGCGAGTGCGCGAGAGTCCAACTTCGTCTGGAATTGTAGTTGCGAGGAAAAGGTCAAGGCGCATGCGCTCGTGGCTTGCTGTGACCGAAAAGGCGTAATTTTGCCTCTGCATACCTTACGAGCAGGCGAATTTCTCACCGCGTTTGCGGTTGGCGAGAACTTGCCGCGTGAGGTCTTCGGCGCGCAGACGTGCTGGCGAGGATTGCGGCAAGCTCAAAGCTGCTTCTTTTGCATTGCAATAGGCTTTGTGTTTTTGTCCGCCTAGCCACAAGGCTTCTGCCCATAGGAGGGCTCGCGCTCCATTTTTTCCTTGACGGTCGTAGAGGCGCGCTAATCTTCGGCGCGCGAGAATCGAATCGGGGTTTTTGACTAGTGCTACTCTCATGAGGTTTTCTGCCTCCTCCAGCTCTTTGCTTAATTTGACAGCATTTTCATCGGCACTTGCAGAATCGGCACTTGCAGAATCGGCACTTGCAGAATCAGTGCTTGCAGAATCGGTGCTTGCAGAATCGGCACTTGCAATATCGGTACTTGCAAGCAGTGAATCGAATAGGGATATTCTAATGGGCAGATCATACCCTCGCTTATATTTTTGCTCGAATAACCGCAGTGCCTTGCGGTAGGCGGCTTGAGCCTTGCGCGGTTCGCGAGCGCGTAGGATATCGCCTTGTAGCTCGAAGAAGAAAGGGTCGTTGGGTTTTTGTTTGAGCAAGCTCACGAGTTCTTCTAGCGCGTTGGGTTGTTTCTCTTGGCGGTGGTAGGCGATGGCGCGTGCGAGTGTGGCTGCCAAGTTCTTTTCTTTGCTCTTTACCTTTTTGCTTTTTGCGTATTTTTTTAGGGTTGCGCGCGGGGCAAGGGTGAAGGCGTCTAGCTTTGCGCGCATGCGTTCGAAATCCTCACGCTCGCGGGATGTTGCTACTTTTGCCAGATTTGGCGATTGCGCAACGCTGCGTGCGAGGAAGGCTATGCGGTCTTGGCTTGGGGGATGGCTCTGTAGATAGGCGGCGTAGCCTTTTGCCTTTTCATCGCCTAGTTTTTTTAAGAAGCTCGTCAAGCCTTTCGGCGAAAGGTTTGCGTTTTCCAAGATTCGCAAAGCACTACTGTCGGCGATGGTTTCGCGCGCTCGGCGTTCCGCAAGCGTTAGGTTTATGATAGCTTGCGGCGAGGCGATGGCGTTAGCTATCGCCGCCTCTCTGCTCACTAGCGAGAGAGGAATCGAGGCGAGCGCAAGTAACAAGGCTACCCGATTAGCGCGTTCGCGTTCGCTCACCGTCAAGGCGTAGTGGTCGGCTAGAACATGCCCGAACTCGTGCGCCATCACAGCGCGTAGCTCTTCTACATTGTCTGTTGCGCGAATTAAACCGCTCAGGAAAACTACATGCGTTCCAGCCGTAACGAAGGCGTTGATATCTTTTCCCCACAGCACATGCAAGGACATGCGTTGGCTAGCATCGCCTAGCGAGGGTAGCAGAGGTGTTGCAATTTGTGCGAGCGTGTGCGAAATTTCTGCATCGATGATAAGACTTCCAGCATTATTCTGCGCTTGCGCCGTTTCCACCTTTGGCAACAACAGCAGAATTAACAACAGAGAAGATAGTTTTTTCAATATTGTGGCAAAAGTAGTCATGAGAGCGTAGCCATACGAAGGGGGAGTAGTAGTTGCGACTTATCTTATGGCTGTGGGTTGCGTGGGTGCTGGATAAGGTGTTGGATGAGGACAAGTATTTCAGCGCTTGTTGCTGCTTTTGGCTAAAGAGTCTAACATGCAAGGCAAGTATATAAGGCAAGTCGAGTTGAACATTTCGAGTTGAACATTTGGGCGCAAAGAGTACTGCACGAGATAGGGTTGTAGGGTAAGCCTATAGTAGCTGCTCTCGCGTATGTTTGCGCGTATATTTGTGTTTATGCTCACACGGCTAGGCGAGCTCGCCGCTGAGGACATCATGGGGGCTAGCACGGGGTCATAGGCGAATGGATTTTTTAGACGCGATGCGCAACGAAGTTAGGCGTTTGAATAATTACCGCGCGAGCGGACGCGTGATAGCTTTGCGTGGCACGACAGTAGAAATTCACGGGTTAGAGTGTTTTCTCTCTATGGGCGATATATGCTTCATCGAGAGCCCTAACCGCGAGCAGGCTCTAACTTGCGAGGTCGTTGGACAAAAGTTAAAATCGACCTTGTTGCTGCCTTTTGGTAGCTTGAGCGGCATTGGCGTTGGGGATAGGGTTGTTGCCTCGTTGCACGAGTCGGTGATCTATCCATCGCGTAGTTGGCTTGGTCGGGTTGTTGGTGCGCGTGGTGAGGCGCGCGACGATAAAGGAGCTCTGGCGATCGGCGACGATGCTTATGCGATTCGCAGCCAGCCGCCGTCGGCGCATTTGCGTAGACCTTTGGGTGAAAAAATTCTTTTGGGCGTACGCGCGCTAGACGCTTTTGCCACTTGTTGTAGCGGTCAGAGAATAGGCATCTTCTCTGGTTCTGGTGTTGGTAAGTCGTTGCTACTATCGATGATAGCACGGCGTTCGCGAGCAGAGGTTATCGTAGTAGGTTTGATTGGCGAGCGGTCGAGGGAGGTTAAGGAATTTTTGACAAGAGCCTTGGGCGATGAGGGCTTGTCTCGTAGCGTTGTCGTTATTTCGACTGCCGAAGAACCAGCACTCGCACGCAGGCAAGCTGCTTGGACTACCCTCGCCGTGGCAGAGTTCTTCCGTGACCAAGGGTTAGAGGTTTTATGCTTGCTCGATAGTTTGACGCGGTTTGCCATGGCGTTGCGAGAGATATACTTGGCTGCGGGCGAGCCGGTGACAACACGGGGCTACACGCCTTCGGTTTTTGCAGAGTTGCCGCGCTTGCTAGAGAGGGCTGGCACCGGAGTTGAGCAAGGGGAGGGTCCTCAGAGTAGCATGGGGGATATTACGGGAATTTTCTCGGTGCTTGTCGAAGGAGACGACCAGAACGAGCCTATATCCGACGCCTTGCGCGGGATACTCGATGGGCATATAACGCTCTCTCGCAGCATCGCGCATCGCAATCGCTATCCGGCTGTTGATGTATTGCAGACGGTTTCCCGCTCCCTGCCGAACGCTAACAATGAGGAGGAAAATGCTATCTTAGCTGATGCGCGCAACTTGATTTCTCGCTATCAGGATATGGAAGACCTGATACAACTCGGAGCTTACCGCAATGGTAGCGACGCGCTGATCGACCGTGCTATTGCTATCGTGCCGCGGTTGGAACAAGAGTTCCTCGCACAGGGTCTAGAAGAAGAATCGCTTGATTTCCCAAACCTATATCAGCGTCTTGAGCAGATACTCGAAGGAAAGTCAAATCAGCAAAAGCAAAGCCATCAGCAAAATTTGCAGGGTAAAGCATCGCAACAGCAAGGGTTGGCACAAGGATTAGGCAGGGAATTAGACGATGGAGTAACAACAGACAAGCCGCAGACGGAAGGGTTGCCAGCAGAGGGAGTACCAGAAAATGGGCTGGAAGATGAACAGTCGGCAGAACAAGAGGGCACCCTAACAGCATGAGGCGTAGCCTAACCGTTTTGACACGCCTGCAGCGAGAGGAGACGCAGCAGCGTCAACGCATACTCGCAAAAGTCCAGCGCGAGACTGATATTGCCACGGAGGCTCTTTTTCGCGCTCGCGCAGAGATGGCTGCAGAGGAGGCTTTGGCTGCCAGCGATATTGCAATTACCAGCCCATTTTATCTGCCGCGTGCGCAGGCTCGTGTTTTTGAGCTGGATTCGCGCCTTACGCACTTGCAACGCGAGCAAGAACTAGCGCGCGCTAGCCTGCTCGAAAGTCACCGTCGTGAAAAGCTAAACGAGAAGTTTGTCGAAAAACGTAAAAAGCGAGAGTCGCTCGAAGAGGCTAAACAAGATCAGAAAGAATCTACCTCACTCGTAGAATCTGTTCACCACAACGAGTCTTACCGTCGCCAGTAACGGCTTTCACCAACCGCGAGCGGTAGGCAAGATTAATTTTTGGTAAAATACCTAGATCAGATATAAGTGCGAAGGGCTAGCATCGTGCGGATGAAGCTTCGCATGCGTTTTGAGAACAGCATGTCGGTGAAGGCTTGTCCGGCAACGCGTTTATTGATTTCACTAAGCGTGGGGTAGGGGAAGATAGGTCCAGCCATTTGCCCGATTGTCAATTCTGCCTCTTTAGCGACTATCCAAGGGGCGAGCATCTCTCCTGCGTGCGAGCCTACGATAGCGACGCCGAGAATTTTACCTTTACGCAGGAATACTTTGATGCGTCCCTGCTCGTTATGCGTTGCTTGTGCGCGGTCGTTTTCGTCGTAGTCGAAGGCTATCGTTTTCACGCTATCGCCGTATTTCTCTCTCGCCGCGCGTTCGGAGAGTCCGAGCGAGGCTAGTTCTGGCTCGCAATAAGTAACGAGTGGCAAGTTGTGCAGGGATGCCTTTGCGCGCATAGAAAACAGGATATTGCGAATGGCGATACCCGCGTGGTAGCCAGCGACGTGCGTAAACTGCGCTGCTCCAGAGCAATCGCCGATAGCGTATATTCGCTTACGCGAGGTTCGTAGCCTATCATCGACAACGATACCGAGCCGCGTATATTCGATGCCAGCCTTTTCCAGCTGTAGTCCCGCTAGTTGCGGAACGCGCCCGGTTGCGATTAGCAGGTGCGATCCAGTTATAGCCTCCCGCTTCTCTGCTGGTTGCTGAGAGACATCTACCTGCACTTTACCTTTTGTGCCAGACACGCGTACGATGCTACACATTTGATGCAAGGCTATGCCTTCGCCTTCCAGCTTTTTTATAAGAAATGGTGCGAGCTCTGGGTCTTCGTGCGCGAGCAGGTTACCACGCTCGATGATTGAGACTTCTACGCCTAGTCGACGGTGCGATTGCGCGAGCTCCAATCCTATAGGACCGCCACCGATAACTATCAGATGTTTAATATCTTCTTGATGCGAGAAAATTGTCTCGTTGGTAAAGTAAGGTGTTTCTTTGATGCCTTCCATCGGAGGTATGAAGGGGTGCGAGCCTGTTGCGATTACAAAGTACTTGGCGCGAACGGTTTCGGTACCAGCCAGCAAAGTTTTGCGGTCGAGGAAGCTGCCACTCGCTTTGATCACCTTGCAACCGAGTTTTTCGAAGCGCTCGAAAGAGTCGTGCGGAGCTATAGCTGCTATTACATTGTCTACATGCTTGTGGACTTTTTGCAGATCGGCCTTGATGTCTGTTGCAGGCAGTCCAAATGCATCGGCGTGGCGCATATCGTTGGCGAGTTGTCCTGCTGCTATCATCGCTTTCGATGGCACGCAACCGTAGTTGAGGCAATCCCCGCCCATCTTGTGTTTTTCTACTAAAACGACTCTCGCCCCCATTTGCACAGCACCTGCGGCGAAGGCTAGACCGCCGGCACCGGCGCCGATTACGCAAATATCGCATTTAATTGTTTTCACGGGCAAACTCCTATCTGCTGTTTATGCCAATGGTGAATCGAGTGGTGAATTTAGAGGTCAGGGAAGTGCTAAATGCTACCAGCTACTTGGGGTAGCTATTTAGGATAGATTGGCGAAAGCTATTTTCAACCTTTCTACCGCTTGCTGCAAATCTTCTATCGAGCAAGCATAAGAACAGCGTAGATGATGCGCAGCCCCGAAAGCCCCGCCATGCACCATAGCGACCCCGGTTTTTTCCAACGCGTAGAGAGCTAACTCCTCGTCGTTATTGATAGTTTTACCCTCTTCACTCTTGCGTCCGAGCAGCTCTTGGCAAGAGGGAAAAACATAGAAGGCTCCTTCGGGCAGCGAACAGGAGAGCCCTTCGATATCGTTTAGAGCTTCTGTGATGAAAAGTCTTCTTTCGTCGAAAGCCTTATGCATGGGCTTGAAGAAGGACATGTCAGAATCGAGTGCGGTAACCGCTGCCCACTGGCAGAAGGTCGTAGCAGAGCTCGCCGATTGCGATTGCACGACCGTCATGCCTTTGATCAATTTTTCCTCACCGGCTGCGTAGCCGATACGCCAACCCGTCATCGCAAAGGCTTTTGATAGACCGTTGACGATCAAGGTGCGCTCTAGCAATTGCGGGCAGGCTTGAGCGAAGCCCGTAAAGGGTTGCTCGCCATAGATAAGATGCTCGTAGATTTCATCGCTCATCACCGCGAGCGATGGATGCTTCTCGACGATGTTTCCTATTTTCTGCAGAGCCTCACGACCATAGACCGCGCCAGTTGGGTTTGACGGTGAGTTCAAAATTATCCAGCGGCTACGATCTGTCAAGGCACGCTCTAACGATTCTTCGGATAGCAAAAAACCTGTCTCTTCGTTAGTGTCGACGATAATGGGGACGCCACCCGCGAGCGTTACCATATCGGGATAGCTAACCCAATATGGCGCGGGTATGATAACCTCGTCGCCAGGATTCAGGCTTGCCACTAGGGCGTTGTAGAGGGCTTGTTTGGCACCACAGGTTATCGTGATATTTTTAGGCTCTAGGGTTATATCGTTATCGCGCTGTAGCTTGCGCACGACCGCCTCGCGCAATTCGGGTACGCCGCTTGCGGCTGTATAGCGTGTCTTACCCTCTTGTAGAGCCTTATTGGCTGCCTCGATGATGAAGTCTGGCGTGTCGAAATCTGGCTCGCCTGCGCTCAACGAGATGATATCGCGACCTTGCTTGCGTAGCTCGGCGGCTCGCGCCGAGGCGGCGATCGTAGCGGAGGGACGAACACGCACGAGAAGCTCTGATAAAGGAGAGGTCATTGCAGGCAAGTATAGTCAATCGGTGCTTTAAGTATAGGTATAAGTGAAGGATTTAGGGTAGGCATAAGTAGAAGCTAGGAATAAGGAATTCATCAGTGTAACAACCGAGCAACGGCTTGCTCACGAGGACAGGGAGAAAATTTTTGCAGCTAGTTACTCGATGGTTTTGGCTACGCCACGCGCCTATTTTAGCGCATAAGGGAGTGTTTATCGGCAAAGGTAATCGCAACAACGACCCTGCTGCAGAGCTAGATTATTCGCATCGAGAGATAGCACTACTAGCTAGTAGAATTAGCGGTGTAATTAGCGATATAACCGCCGACAACGTTGCTACCTCTAGCATTCTTAGGGAAAACATACTGCTCCCCTGCCTATTGATTACCAGCACCCTGCGTAGGGCTCGCGAGACGGCAACGGCTCTCATAGACGCTGAGCCGCAGACCTACAAAGCGATGAGGGTGATGCGGATAGCAGCCTTTGACGAGCAAAACTTCGGAACCTTCGAGGGCAAGGAATACGATATGGATGAGCAACGCGCGTTGTGGGATGCGCCAGATACCTATCGTCCGCCAGAGGGAGAAAGTTTTACCGACCTAATCGATCGTGTCGCGCGTGCGCTAGAACGAATCGAGTTAGCCTTGCTGATGATGGCTAAAAAGCGAGACAGCGTCAAGGTTGCGGGCGAGATTACAGGTAAGGTTGCGAATGCGTCGATCGTCGTAGTAGCGCATGCTGGAACGATTCGCGCAGCTATAGCGCACGCCCTTACCAATAGCCGCACATCAGCGGCGGCGCAGGCTTTAACTTTTGCGATAGACACATTGTCGTGCACTCGTATAGATACCTATAGGGACGATGCGCTCGGTGTTGCCAAGACTAATAGTGAGAATGGCGAGAGCAAAAGACATAGCCTAATCGGTTGCGTCAATGCTAGGTGGGGATTAGCGGGGAACCTTGAGAGGGAGCATGAACGATAACAATGGTTTAACCAAAAAATCATCATCGAGCTTTTCGGCTTTGATATTAGGTGGAGCTAATTCTGGCAAGACTTCCTGTTCGTTAGCTTGGGCGAAGAGGCTTGCGCAAGGAGGGGCGAAGAAAAAAGATGGTACAACAATCATTCTGCCAACCTGCATACCAACCTACATAGCGACAGCAAAGTTTAGCGAAGAAGAAGCAACCCTCGCCGCACGCATAAAGAAGCATCGAGCCGAGCGCGGCGATGACTTTATAACGTTAGAACAACCGGACCCGCTAAAACTCGCTTCCAGCCTGAGAGGCTGCAAGTCGCGGGTTATAGTTGTAGATTGCTTGACGTTGTTTCTATCGGCTTTGTTGTTCAGGGAGGGGCAAGAGCGAATGTCCGAGCAGGGCGATGTTTTTTCGTGCGAGCTCGAAGCGTTAGAGGCTTTTTTGCACAGCATAGCTGGTTCTGATAAAAGCGTTATCTTTGTTTCAAACGAAGTTGGTTTAGGTATAGTGCCCTATACGAAGATGGGCGAGGTTTTTCGCGGATTTGCGGGTATATTGCACCAGCGTATAGCTGCTTGCGTATCTGTGCTAGCCT
>JABABG010000113.1 GCA_014238315.1 Alphaproteobacteria bacterium | reverse complement strand
TATCATTAAATCTGCCCGCGAAATTGCCAAGCAGCCAACGGCTATCATTCCTTTCTGGTGGATATTTGCTGAAGATATGGTAACAGATGAGTATTACGCTCAAGAGATAATGCATTGGTTTCAGGGGATTGAAAAACATGTCCTTTTATGGAAGGATGTCGAGAATAAGCAACCCGTTATTGAACATTTTGAGAAACACATTCGACCGTTGCTTGGCCTGTAGGTTGTTTTGTTATCTGTCGGCGGTCGGTGATGCGTCTTGTGCTTCTTTGCCGGCACGCCGCATCATCGACAAAGATGTTTCTCAATTGGCTGTGTTGATGGGGGAGGGGGGTGCGTGTTCGCTCGCACACATTAGCGCGTGCCTAGCGCGATGGACGAAGTGCTAACGCGTAGCGCGTGTTAACTATGCCCCTCCCCTACAAATCCTTCGCGGGTGTGCTAACATAGGCGAAAGGCGTTTTGTTAAGCATTGCTCGCAAATAAATAACTATCTTGTTCTAATCTATTTTTTCTCTTTAGCATAATTTCTTTTGCTACACGCCTATTACCCTCGTCTACATAATCCCCATCTTTTTCAAAGGCGATAAAATTCCTACCATGCCTTATACATACAGCAGGGCAGGTTCCAGTTCCCGCGAATGGATCCAAGACTAGATCGCCTTCATTGCTACTCGCTAATACTAGCCTCTTTATTAATATCTCTGGCTTTTGAATTGTGTTCAACGCGTCTCTACTAACTAGTTCTTTAGATTTATATGTTAACTGCTTTATATCACCCCATACATCTCCAGGGTTCTTGCCTCTATCGTTAAACTTAGTCTTACCCCAAGTGCCATTGGTTACAGACGGTACATTCTCGCATCTCTTGCGATGCGTCAAATCTACCAATTGGGGAATTCTTATATCGTCCAAGTTGAAAACATTCGCCTTGCTACCCTTGACAAAAAAACAAATAAAATCGTAGTTATTAGTGTAATTAGTCTTGCCTTGCGCTAGACGGCTAGGCTGATACCAGACTATCTTTCTTTTTAAGGTTAAATAGGGACGGTAGTCTATAAAATCTATACAATCACTTTTGCCAAATAAATATAAAGAGCCTCCATTTTTTAATTTAGACGAAAATAATTTAATAAGGTTTAAATTATACCGCTGAATCCCCGCCTCAACACTATCCCAGCCATTGTTTGTAACTCCGTAAGGTCCATCGCAGATAATGAGATCGATAGAATTATCATCGACAAAGTTTATTAATTTTAAACTATCGCCTCGTTGTATTATGTTTAAATTACGAATCATTATGCATGCAACTCTTAATACTATAGTATATTAACATTCATAGATTCGAACAACACAACTACGCTGTCAAATATATTTTTACAGAAATTCACGCTTCGTGTGTGGGATGAGTTTCTCTCACGCAGTAGTACCTGAAAAATTACATAAATCGTAATACCTTGTCACAGCAGGCATCGAAAGACCGCGTGTCCTCATCGCTCGCAATGTCGCGGCGGTAAAAACCATCTCGCCAATTAATGTTCGTAAGCGCCTCGTAAGCGCGCGCGCGCGCCGACGCAAAACTGCTACCGCGACCGTTGATCGTGAATACTCGACCACCACTCGAATGAAATAACTCAACTCCGTCAACACTACGCAACTCAGTTCCCGCGTGGTACAACGAGGTCTCGCTCGAAATCGCAAACTTGTCTATGTCACTAATCGCACTGCCGATAGCGTAAGACGATGGGTAGCCCTTCGAACTCGCTACAACAGATACCGAATGCAAGCCCTCCGTGAAGTTAAATAGACGAGGGCTCATCTGCGAGCCAGTGCGCAACGACTCCTCATCACTAAGGCGACCATTCGCCGCCGCTAGAAAAGCCGCCGCCAAGTCTCCCTCTAGTAGCGGAAGTAACGTCTGCGCCTCAGGGTCGCCAAAACGCGCGTTTACCTCTAATACATTAACTCCACTCGCGCTAACTAGTAACCCTAAAAATAATACTCCGCAGTAAGATGTCGCGCGCTTCTCTATTTGGCGCAGTAAAGGACGCACTATCTCATCACGAAGCAAAACCTCCTCTAAACTGCTGCCAGCCACAAAAGGTGGGGATTTCGAAAAAGAACCCATGCCGCCAGTGTTCAAGCCCTTGTCGCCGTCTAGCGCCAGCTTGTAGTCACGAGCTACACCCAGAAAACGCACACCCTTATCCGCATCACCATCGCACAGAGAAAAATACGAAAGCTCCTCCCCTAGAAGAAAATCCTCGAATATAAGACGATCGCCAGAATCGCCAAAGCAGCGCTCTACCATCGCGCGCTCTACCGCTAAATCAGCCTCCTCGCGGTTATGTGCGACAACAACACCCTTGCCAGATGCCAAGCCGTCCGCCTTGATAACAACCGGAAAGCTCGAACAACGCCTGACAAGTTTGCGCGCCGACGAAACCGAGTCCGCTACTCGATAACTCGCGCTCCTAATGCCCGCTCGCGAAAGAATGTCCTTCATCCAAATCTTCGAACCCTCAATGCGAGCCGCAGAGGCGCGAGGCGCAAATACCGATATTCCAGAACTAATAAGCGCGTCCGATATTCCAGAAACTAGTGGCTGCTCGGGACCAACTATAACTAAATCGATCAAGTGAGTGCGGCAGAAGGAGGCAATCGAAGAAGGCGATAAAATATCCAGACGCAACCCCTCGCTAGACAAATCGCTAAGAGATTCGCTAGAATAAATGGTGCCAGGGCACAGCGTTCCCGTCATCTCCGCTATGCCCTGACCGCCAGGAAAAGCATATAGCTTCTCGCAAGAGGGAGAGTGCGCTAGAGAATCGCATAAGGCATGCTCGCGACCGCCGCCGCCGAGAACAAGGCAGTTGAACATAGGCGTAGTAGCAGAAAATATACTAGACTTTAGTAAACTAGACTTGGTTAACTTAGAGGCTCGCAAACCCAGACTGCGTAGACTGGAGCTAAGAAAGTTAGAGACTCGTAGACTGGAGGTGCGCGCGCCAGAACCCGCTAAGGTGGAGTCTTGTACAGTCGATCGGAGAGAAGCTCGCATCATATCCTTTTACTATGAAAATGTAAGAAAAGCACTCGCGAAACTCTAAACAAAAAAATCAAAGGTAGAAAGCCAGTCAAAATAGGAAGTGAAAACAAAAAAACTAGCTAAAAAGGTGCAATGATGGAAACGGAAAAAATAGCTAAAGATAAAGAAAAACTCGTCGGTAAAAAAAGCGAGGGTAAAAAAGGCGGGGGTAAAAAAAGCGAGGGTAAAAAAGGCGGGGGTAAAAAAGGCGAGGTCGCTATCATCGGCGCAGGGATCATCGGAGCAGGCTGGAGCGCTAGATTGCTCATAAACGGATACGATGTCGCCGTCTTCGATAAGGCTGGAAAAGTCGAAGAAAATTGTAGGAGAGTCCTCGAAAATGCAGAAAAAGCAATGCACGAAATAACCATGGTCAGCTTGCCCGCTAAAGGCTGCTTGCGAGTCGTTGCGAAAATCGAACAGGCACTCGAAAATGCCATTTGGGTGCAGGAAAGCGTGCCAGAGAGAGAGACGCTGAAAATGCAAGTGCTCGCGCAGATCGAAAGTAATGTCGGTAAAAATGTCGTAATCGCATCATCTACCTCCGGCTTGCTGCCTAGTAAATTGCAGCAAGGAATGAGCGCGCCAGAGCGATTCATCGTAGCCCATCCCTTTAATCCAGTCTATATCTTGCCGCTCGTCGAGCTGGTCGGTGGCAGGCAAACCTCCGCCTCTGCTTTGGAAAAAGCAGAGCAATTCTATCAGAGCATCGGCATGAAAACCCTACTCGTCAAAAAAGAAATCGACGCGTTCATCGCCGATAGGTTGCTCGAAGCCGTATGGCGCGAAGCTCTGTGGTTGGTGCATGACAAGGTCGCCTCAACCGCCGAGATCGACGACGCTATAAAGTTCGGATTCGGTTTGCGGTGGGCGCAGATGGGACTCTTCGAAACGTATCGAATAGCCGGCGGAGAAGGGGGGCTAAAGCATTTCCTCGCGCAGTTCGCGCCAGCTCTAAAGCTGCCTTGGAGCAAGCTGACAAATGTGCCAGAGTGGAGCGAGGCGTTGCAAAATCAAATAGTACAGCAATCCGACAAGCAAGCATCAGGTATGACTATCCAGCAGTTAGAGCGGATTAGAGATAAAAATCTCGCCGCAATCATAAATGCACTCAAAGCGCAAAATTGGGGGGCTGGGAAAAACTTGGTCGAATACGAGCAGATACTCGCTAATCGCGCATCGCTCGAAAATACATCAGAAAAAAATAACCCCGAAGCAGCTCCGCTAGCCCTAGCAGGCAGCGAATGGCAGAAGCCTCTATGTCTGCTAAAGACGAGGGTCGCAGGGGCTTGGCTGGATGCTAATAACCACATGAACGAGAGCAGATACCTGCAGGTATTTAGCAACGCTACCGATAGGTTCTTGCTCGCTTTGGGATTCGGGCAAGCTCTGTTCGAGCGCGGCTATTCTTTCTATACTCTCGAGACTAACTTGCAGCATCTGCACGAGGCGAAAGCGGGCGAAAAAATATATGTCGCCACTAGGTTGCTCGACTGCGATGCCAAAAAGCTACATATTTTCCACGAAATGTATTCATCTGAGGATCGGGCTGGTGGGGTTGAGGCAGGCAGGTCCGAGGTAGGCAAAACTGCGGCTGGCGGTTTGTTGCTGGCGAGTGCAGAGCATGTCCTGCTGCATGTTCTACGGGACGGCAAGGTCGTTCGTTCTGCTCCGATGGAAGACGCTCTCGCTGGTAATTTTCAGAGCCTGTTGAGCTCGCATAGCAGGCTACCCGCGCCCTGTCGTAGTCTGCGACTTGGGATTAAGCGCAAGGGGTAAAAAAGAGTGAAAAAGAGCGAAAAGGGGTGAAAAGGGGTGAGAAAGGGTGAAAATTAAAAGGCAAAGCGCACAAAATCTTTATATGCTAGCTCTGGCTTGCGCTCTTGTTCGCATGCGCAACCTAGCGGGTGCGCGAGGCTAATTGTAAAGATTGGACGCAAAGATTGGACGCAAAGTATTGGGTGCAAATTACTGAGCGCAAAGATTGAGCGCAAAGTATTGGGCGCAAAGAATTGAGAAAAGCCTCGCGCGTACAGACCCGTCTGCGACTGGCTATCTATGGACGCACGCGAGTAGTTGCTATATAATCCATGATCAAATGTTTAATAAATCCAACCTCTAGCGGTCATGAAAATCCCTAACGAAACTATATTTACTGGCGATAATCTTTATATTATGCGTGGTATGGATAGTTGCTCGGTCGATTTGATATACCTCGATCCGCCTTTCAACTCTAATAGAACTTACGAAGCCCCGATAGGTAGTAAGGCAGCAGGCGCCGCGTTTAAAGACGCTTGGACGCTAGAAGATACCGACGACGCTTGGTGGGGAGAGCTAGCTGAAAAACATCCGCCTCTATATAAAGTAATCGATGCCGTGGGTGAGCTTGGTAATAAAGGCGACAAAGCATATCTTATCTATATGGCAATACGATTGTTGGAAATGCACCGTATTCTAAAATCAAGCGGTAGTATATATCTACATTGCGACGACACCATGAGCCATGGTTTGAAGCTTGTCTTGGACGCTATATTCGGAAAAAAAAATTATCTGAATCAAATTATATGGAAACGCACGCACGCGCATAACGATCCGAAAAGGTTCGGACGCAACGCCGATACAATATATTTATACTCAAAAACAGTAAAATATGTATTTAATACAATCTATCTACCATACAGCGAAAAATATATTAATGATTTTTTTAGTAAAGAAGATGAGCGGGGTCGATATACGTTAGTCGTCCTAACGGGACCAAAAACTTCAAAAGGTGAATCGGATGCCGAATGGAAAGGCTATCGACCATCACTTAGCAATCGCTCGTGGTCTGTTCCCAAGAGGTTAGTAAATAGGTTGCTCGGCGAAGAAAAGGCTAGCAAAATGTCTATAACGCAACGGCTCGATACACTTAATGAGAATGACTATATCGTATTTAGTAAAAATGGAATTCCGCGCTTCAAGGAGTATCTCAAAGAAATGCAAGGGGTCGCGGCGCAGGCTATCTGGTTAGATGTTCCGCCCATCGCCGCAAATGCGAAAGAGAGGGTAGGCTATCCAACGCAAAAACCCGTAGAATTGTTGAAGCGTATCGTATTAGCATCGAGCAACAAGGGCGATATGGTTTTCGATCCATTTTGTGGTTGCGCCAGTGCTTGCCCCGCTGCACACGATGCGCAGCGCGAGTGGATCGGTGTAGATATTTCTCCCATCGCAGTAAAGCTTATCGAAAGGCGCATGCGAGAGGAGAGAGGTTTTCTCGTAAAGTTAAATCATCGAACAGATATCCCCATACGAAGCGACCAAGTAACTAAACCATCAAGGGATATTAAACATACCCTATTTGGCAGACAAAAAGGAAAGTGTAAAGGTTGTTTGGGCGAAATGTCTTTCCGTAATATGACTATCGATCATATCATCGCCAAAGCGAGAGGCGGGGGGGACACGGATAGCAATCTACAACTACTATGTGCCGCTTGCAACTCTATGAAAGGCTCGCGTGATATGGAGTTCTTGCTAGCAAAATTAAAAGCCGAGGGTATAATAAAGTAATCTTGAAAATATTAATATTCGTTTAAATTAATGATGACTGTAACTCGTCCTCCTCGATGTTAAATTAATCTAACCCCTTGCGTATAAATAGATCAATGCTGCCAGATGTAATCATCGCTAACCTAAATCATTTCTTTACCGGGGTCACCGCTACGCTCGAAAATCTATACCCCTTGCAAGAAAAAAAAATCTCGCTCGGATTGCACGGATATAACCTATCTTGTAAAACTCGAAAGGTAAGCCTGTTCGATATATTGCGATACGGAAAAACCTCGCCAAAAGATAAACCCTTTAGAATATACCACGCCCGAAGAGCAATAGATTTACGCCGCGGACTCTTCCTCAGAGACTACTGCGGGGTCAAAATTAAAGTTATATTCACCTCCGTAAAACAACAACCGCATTCATATCCCCTGCGAAAAATGATCGCTCGCTCCGATGGCGTCATAGCTCTAACACGAGAGGCAGCCGCACTCAGACCAAAAGTGCTCGAGGTTATACCGCACGGCGTAGACCTGAAAAAATTCTCTAACCTGCCTCGTCAAAGCTGGAGCCAGTACGCCTCGGAAAAAGGCTTGCCGCAAAACTACACGCATAAAAATATCCGCGCTATCGGGCAGGTCGGAAATATTCGCCGAAAAAAAGGTAGCCATATATTCATACAAGCTCTATGCAAGGTACTGCCAGAATTCCCTTCAGCCATCGGCGTTATCGCCGGGCGATGGATACTCAAAGACGCTCCGCTAGTCTATAAACTAAAACGCATGCTAAAGCAGGCCGGTGTCGCAGAACGAGTGCTTTGGTTAGGCATGACAAATTATAAAAACATGCCAAAGCTAATGCGCGCGCTCGATATTTATGTCTCCGCATCCTTCGAGGAAGGATTCGGCATGGCTACGATCGAGGCGTTGGCTAGCGGAACGCCAATCATAGCATCGCCGCTCGGCTGCGCAACAGCCGCTGTCGGCGGAAAGCAGCAGAGAAAAATAGGATGCCTAACACCCGTAGGGGATCATAAGGCACTCGCTAAAGCAATGCGAGATCTACTCGCTATGCCGAACGCAAAGACAAGCATGGCTGATGCTTGTCGCGCGCGCGCAGAGCAGCTATTCTCAATCGAACGCGAAGCTGAGGATATCGTAAGGGTTTATAAAAAACTATGGGCGCAAGGCGACGCATCGTGAAATATATTAATATCAATTAAAATATAAACTCTTATTAATATATTAATTGATTATCAATTATTAACTAGCAGCTACCAGCGTTTGCTCAACTCTAGGCGTTCGCGTACCTCCGCCGGCTCAAGAACCCTAACGCCCATAGCCTCCATGATAGTCTTCGCTCGCGCAACTAACTGTCCGTTGCTCGCTAGCTCGCCCTTGCGTAAGTACAAATTGTCCTCTAGTCCAACCCTAACGTTCGCTCCGCCCAGCAACGCCGCGCCAACATAAGGTAGCGACATGCGACCGATCGCAAACGCAGAGTACGTCCAATCGTGCGGCATATTGCTAACTAGCGAAGAAAAAGTACTCAGGTCGCAAGGCGCTCCATAAGGAATGCCCATGCATAACTGCGCCAGGGTAGGATGGCTCAACAAATCCTCATCCGCTAACTGCTTCGCTAGCACTAAGTGACCGCTATCAAAAATCTCTACCTCGTGCCTCGTGCCGCTGTCACGGATGATCTTCGCCATCGCCCGTAGGTGCGAAAGCGTGTTCGTCATAACATAGTCGCTCTCGGCAAAGTTCATCGTGCCGCAATCTAAAGTGCATATTTCAGGTTTAAGCTCTACTATATGCTCGGTGCGGGATTGAACGCTCGCCATGTCCGTCTTAGGCGAAAGGGGGAGCGGCGCATCCGGCGAGCCAACATAAAGGTCGCCACCCATGCCGGTCGTCAAGTTCAAAATCGCGTCCGTCTTGCTCGAACGAAGACGATCTACTAACTCTCGATAAAGAGAAAGACAGCGAGACGCCGCACCAGTATCAGGCTCGCGGACATGGCAATGCACTATCGCCGCACCAGCCGCCCGTGCCTCCAAGCACGACGCAGCAATCGCCGACGGAGAACAAGGAACCAGCGCGCTCTTGCTCGTAGTCGCACCAGAACCCGTCACAGCGCAAGTGATAAATGCCTCGTGTAGCATAGCGAAAATCCTCAATAAAAAACAAAAATATAAAACAAAAAACTATAATGCAAAAAGATATTGTGTAAAATACTATCCTTGTAGTACAGAAACTAGAATGTTTCTTGTGCTCTCGTAGAGGTTGTTACCTCAACACAAGTATAGCTAGGCTTTAGGAGAAAACCATGGATAAAGTTTCTCATTCGATCACAAAACAGAAAATCGATCCTCATAGCCAAAAAACCGCAGAGGCTCGATTCGGAAAAAGAGACGACGGCTCACTCGACGATAACGATCGACCATACATAGGACCGACAAAACTCGCCTTCCAAGAGTGGAAAAATGCAGGCGTAAAGCCACCAGACCTAGAGGAAATGCGCGAATACAGACTCGATAGAGTACGGCGGCAGCTCAAAGAAATGGATATTCCAGCACTGCTCATCACAGACCCCATAAATATTCGATACGCGCTCGACGCGCCAAGTCTGCAAGTTTGGACACTGCATAATATGGCGCGCGCAGCGTTCATCCCAGCCGAAGGACCGGTCGTGTTGTTCGACTATCCTAAAACCGAATTCCTAACAAAACACCTGAAACTCGTAGACGAAGTGCGTGTTATGACAGGATTCTTCTTCTTCGCCGCCGGTAAAACTTACGACGCTAGAGCTAAAAAATTCGCTCAAGAAATAGACCAGCTGTTGCGAGAAAGATGCGGGAAAGATCGAAGACTCGCAATAGATAAAATGGAAATATGCGGCGTATTCGCTCTACAAGAGCTGGGGGTGGAAATAAAACACGGGCAGATGGTAATGGAAATCGCAAGGCTCGTCAAAGATCAAAACGAAGTACAAGCCATGCATTGCGGTATGGAGGCTTGCGAGCAAGGCATAAAGTTGATGCGGGAGACTATGCGACCAGGCGTCTCCGAGAATGATATGTGGAGCGTCTTGCAGGCTGAAAATATTCGAAGGGGCGGAGAGTGGATCGAAGCTAGAACAATGGCTTCAGGACCAAGAACTAATCCTTGGTTCCACGAGTGTGGCGAAAGGCTGATACAAGAAGGCGATATCGTCGCTTTCGATACCGACCTCGTCGGTCCTTATGGATATTGCATCGATATATCTAGAACTTGGATATGCGGCGAAGTGAAACCTAACGCCGAACAGCGAAAGTTATATCGGGTCGCATACGACCATATTCAAGAAAATATTAGCATACTCAAGCCAGGGCTCTCGTTCCAAGACTTGACTT
>JABABG010000044.1 GCA_014238315.1 Alphaproteobacteria bacterium | reverse complement strand
GGCGATGCTTTTAGGTAGCTACTCACCGTTTTCGGTAAGCTTTGTTAGGGGCTCTGGCTCTCGTCTATACGACACTTGCAACAAGAGCTATCTAGACTTTGCGAGTGGTGTTGCGGTCACGGGTTTAGGTCATGGCGACCCTTCGATACTAGGAGCATTATCTAGCCAGCTTGAGAAGATTTGGCATGTTTCAAATTTTTTCCATATAGCATCGCAAGAGCGTTGCGCGGAGCGACTTTTATCCCTATCGCCTTTTGCGCGCGGTGTTTTTTTCTGCAATTCTGGCTCTGAGGCGAACGAGGCGATGCTGAAGTTAGCGCGCCGAACGCACTATGTAGAGGGGCAAGGTCATCGTTATCGGACATTGACTTTCCGCAATTCTTTCCATGGTCGCACTCTTGCGCTTATAGCTGCCTCTGGTCGCGCCGAGCACCTTGAGGGTTTTGGTCCGGCGATGGATGGCTTTGACCTAGTTGATGTTGGCGACCGTGCTGGTATCGAGTCTGCGATTGACGATGAGACGGCGGCGATTATGATAGAGCCTATTCAGGGCGATGGGGGGATATTTGTGATTCCGTCGGAGGAGTTACGCTACCTTCGGGCTCTTTGCGATGCCCGCGGTCTGCTACTTCTTTTTGACGAGATTCAGTGTGGTTGCGCACGCACTGGCAAGCTTTGGGCTCACGAGTGGTCTGGCATCAGCCCAGACATTCTATCTAGCGCGAAGGGACTAGGCAACGGCATCCCTGTTGGAGCGGTTTTAGCATCCGAGCGTTGTGCGGGAGCTTTTGCGCCTGGCTGCCATGGTTCGACTTACGGCGGCAACACTTTAGCGATGGAGGTTGTTCTTACGACTTTGTCTCGTTTTAGCGAGTCTAGTTTTTTATCGTCGGTTATTGAGAAATCGTCTTTGTTGCGTGGTTTGTTAGAGGATTTACAGTCTAAGCATGGCGATATTATTTTTGAGGTTCGCGGCAAGGGCTTGATGCTGGGACTAGCTTTACGAGGATTTTCGGCGCATGACTTTTGCGCTCGTGCGCTTTCTTTGGGTTTAGTATTAGTTCCTTGTTCTGGCAATGTTGTTCGGCTGCTCCCCGCCCTTACGATAAGCGATGAGGACATTCGCGAGGGGGTTGGCTTATTATCTTCGGTCTGCGGTGGTTTATCTTGTGAAGAGGGTTAAGCGTGACTTTTTGGACTTGGACGCTTTGGGCGTCTCTTTGTTGCGCGAGTTACTTACGAACGCGCGAGCATTGAAGGGGGATAGATTTCTCTGTTCGGATGCTTTACGCGGTCGGACACTAGTTATGGTTTTCGAGGCGCCTTCGACTCGCACGCGAGTTAGTTTTGACATAGGTATGCGTAGTTTAGGCGGAGATGTAGTTTCACTTTCGGCGCATGACATGCAGCTGTATCGCGGGGAGACTCCCAGTGACACGGCGCGAGTATTATCGCTTTATGCGGATGCGATATTGCTACGCACGGACGCTCCGTCGCGCTTGCGCGCGATGTCCGAGGCGTCTCGAGTTTCTGTTATCAATGGTTTGACGAGGGCTAGTCATCCTTGTCAGGTTTTAGCGGACATTATGACTTTTGAGGAGCGATTGGGTTCGATTGAAGGGGAGACTTTGTCGTACTTTGGCGATGGTAAGAACAATGTAGCAGCGACTTGGCTTCAGGCTGCGGGTTTATTTGGCTTGAGTTTGCGTATAGCTTGCCCTAGCTCGCATTCACCAGACGCTCGCCTAGTTTCTGCTGCGCGTGAGTGTGGCGGGGATATATTGGTAACGGACGATCCTATGGAGGCGGCGCGAGGCAGCAGGGCTGTTATGACGGACGTATGGGTTTCTATGGACAAGGATAAGGGTTTAGAGGGCTCTATGACGAAGCCGCATAATGTTTTATCGCCTTATAGGGTTGATGAGCGAGTGATGGAGGCTGCGAGTTCCGATGCGATATTTATGCATTGTTTGCCTGCGCATAGGGGGGAGGAGGTAACGGCTGGTGTTATAGATGGTTCTCGCTCTGCGGTATGGGACGAGGCGGAGAACAGACTGCACGCGCAGAAGGCGGTTTTGCTGTGGTGCTGCGGGGTTGATGGGCTAGGCTAGATTATTGAGGTTAGACTACTATATTGTAGTTTATTTATTAGCTACCCGATTGAATTTTTTTACTCCGAGATTCTAAATTGAAATTGGATGCGTAGTTTACAAAAGGATGTATCTTATCGATTATTGCTTGAATATTTTCAGCAATAGGGGTGTTAGCTTCGTTGTGTATGTAAACATTTAATTTTTCCATAATATCTTTAATAATCGGTATTGATTGATCTTTCATATTTATATCACATTCTCTATTAATAGATTCGGTATTTTCATATCTAGCGATTGTTTTGGAAAATCGTTCTTTTGGAATAAAATCTTTGCCTTGATTAAAAAACCGTACTACATGGCGCACGGCAAACTCAAGAGTAACTCTAACTAAGGCGGCACTTGCGAGTGGATATTTTTCCCACTCCTTAAATTTTTGTCCTTCCTTAATCACCAATACGAAACGACCAGTGTAGTCACCTGTAGGCTTTCTCCATTCTTCAGGGAAAAGGCAATTATTTAAAGTAGGTTCTTCTTTGTATTTCTGTTTGCTTTTAAGGTTATTTTTTGTTCTTTTGTTTCTAGTTGTAAAACTAGCCCATTCTTTATTGTATGTTATTAATTCTGTAATAAGTTTTTGGTATCCTTCATGCTCAACGCGGATATTC
>JABABG010000071.1 GCA_014238315.1 Alphaproteobacteria bacterium | reverse complement strand
TATTACCACCAAAGAAATTAGGATTGGATATATCACCTCATAACAAACAAATTCTCAAAGCAGATTTCCTAAAATGGTATCCCGATACTAAAGGCAGATACATAGTCATAGGCAATCCACCATTTGGGGTTAGAGGTGCAATGGCATTGGCATTTGTCAATCGGGCGTTTTTATTTGCGAATTTAGTTGCGTTTATACTACCAATGTCATTCTATTCTAATGGTAAGGGTAGCAATATGAAACGAGTACACGGAGCTTATTTAGCTCATAGTGAAAAATTGCCGAGCAACGCGTTCTATACGCCCACCACAAAGGATTCTGTTTCTGTAAATACGGTATTTCAGATATGGGTAAAAGGTAATACGAAGAAGATATTTACAGATTACGACGTGAGCGAATATGCAGACATATACACATGCTGCTCATCCCCTTCTCGATATTGTGGATTAGGCAGAGGGCGGGCTTATGATTGCTTTATAGCGTCGACATTTTATAAGTCGGGGCTAAAGATAGTTAAGCACTTTAAGGATGTACTGTACGGTTCGGGTTATGGTTTAATAATCAAAAACAAAAAAAGGGATATAATAAAAATGCTGAATAATACCGATTGGAATCGCTACTGCTCGGATGCCACAAACCACTGCAAGCATGTAAGAATGTACCACATAAGAAAGCTGTTAGCTGATAATGGCTACGGAGTTAAAAAATGATAACACAAGACATAGCGCAGGATAAACTGCTAGAAATCGTCCAAAAAAACGAATTTGTTTTCAACAAATGGATCGGTAAAGAATTCGCGGATTTAAAACTTGCTTCGACAACGGAGAAAGGCAACATAGCTGAAGATTTTTTAGTGGCAATATTAAGAGCTTGCGACTACAAGGATGTAGATTCTGTGAGGGGTAGGAAGGGACAGCACGATGTGTCATTTAAGCATAATGGTAAAAAAATTCTGTTTGAAGTCAAGATGGCAACAAGGGACACAAGCAATAATTTTCAGTTTAACGGAATAAGATACGACACAAGATACACCCACTTGTTTTGCTTGGGAATATCGCCTGATAAAATTGGGTATCTAATCGTAAGTAAAAAAGAGGTGGTTGGTGACAATTATAGATTGGTTCCAATGGCAAGAGGCAGCAATTCGTCATTTAAATTGACTCGACCAGAACGCGTATTGAAAACATTCGGTAATTTTCAAATGGAAATTGATAATTTATAGCAACAAATTATATGCGTATAAAAATTATATGCATATAGTATGAGCTAAACGAGTTACCAGCAAAGATACAAACGGGGGGAAAGGTAAAAAAGTGACTCCTCCGCAACAAGAATCGGCAGAACAAGTATTCGTAGTCTTTACGCCCTCTGGGCTACGCGGGCAAGTAGCGCGTGGTACCAGCGTACTCGAGGCGGCACGTAAAATCGGCGTTGACCTAGACTCCGTATGCGGAGGACGCGGAATATGCGGGCGTTGCCAAGTGCAGCCGAGCTTCGGGCACTACCCCAAACACGGCATCGAATGCGACCAGAAATCCATCTCGGAGTTCTCTGCAACCGAAGCTCGCTACGAAGAGAAACGCGGGCTGCAAAAAGGACGCAGGCTCGGCTGTAGCACCAAGATAGACGCGAATATGGTGATAGACATACCGCCAGAAAGCCAGCTCAAACGACAGGTTATACGCAAACGCCCCGATGCGAGAGCGGTATCGGTCGACCCGCTACTACGCCTGCATTACATCGAGGTTGAAAGACCGCAACTCGATAGCCCGTCTGGCGATTGCGAACGGCTACTCGAAGCGTTGCGCAAAAGTTGGAACCTAGAGATTAGCCAGATAGACCTAACAGTCTATCCAGCCTTGCAAGAGGCACTACGCAAGGGCGACTATAAGATAACGGCAGTCGTGCGCGAGTCGAATACGCTATTGGCAGTCTTCCCAGCGCTCGAAACGACGCTATACGGCTTTGCCATAGACATCGGCTCGACGACCATGTCGGCGCAACTGATAGACCTGCAGAGCGCGAAGGTCGTAGCGGCGCAAGGGATGATGAACCCGCAGATACGATTCGGCGAAGACTTGATGAGCAGAGTCTCGTACGCGATGCTCAACGAGGGGGGAGCTCTGGCGATGACCGAGAGCATACGCGAGGCACTCGATAAGCTGTTTGTCGAGGTAGCTGCATCTTGCTCGGTGCCTATCGAAAAGATACTAGAGGTGGTGCTAGTCGGTAATCCAATCATGCACCATATTTTTTGGGGCATCGATCCGATACCGCTCGGCGCGGCACCCTTCGCGCTCGCTAGTGCCAGCGCGATATCTACCCCTGCACGAGATTGCGGCTTCAAAAACCTAGCTACGAACGCGAGGCTCTATACGCCGCCCTGCATCGCTGGGCACGTCGGGGCGGACGCGGCGGCGGTAGCCCTATCGGAGTTTATATGGGATGCGAAAGAGCCGACGCTTGCTATCGACATCGGCACGAACGCGGAGATACTGCTCTCGGTCGAAGGCAAGGTCTTCGCTGCCTCAAGCCCGACTGGACCGGCTTTCGAGGGCGCGCAGATAGAGCATGGGCAGAGGGCGGCGGCGGGGGCTATCGAGCGCATACGCATAGACGAGAAAACTTTTGAACCGCGCTTTAAGGTAATCGACCGCGAAGGCTGGTCTACAGAATGGCATAACGAACAGCAAGGTGAACGGCATGGCGAACGGCATAGCGAAAAGTCGGCAAAAAATAAACAAGCACAAAGTAAGCAGATAACGGGAATCTGTGGTTCAGGCATAATCGAAGGCATCGGCGAGCTATACCGCGTAGGGTTGCTCAGAAGCGATGGCTTGTTGCGCGAGGAGAAGGCAGCTCTGACGAAGAACTTACGCAAAGAGGAACGCAGCTTCAGCTACCTACTACACGAGGATGCGGACGGACGCGCCATCACGATCACGCAAAACGATATACGCGCGGTACAGCTGGCAAAGGGCGCGTTGCACGCAGGCGCGCGTCTATTGATGAAGCACGCAGGGCTAGAGCGCGTCTCGCGAGTGCTCCTCGCGGGTGCTTTCGGTAGCCATATCGACCCCCTCTACGCGCTGATATTGGGACTAGTGCCCGATTGTGCGCCTTCGAGTGTCGTGCCACTAGGCAACGCGGCGTCTAGCGGTGCGCGCATCGCCTTGGTCAATCGCACGCATCGGAGGCTACTGGAGGAGAAGGTGCGCGAGATCGTCAAGATAGAAACGGCAACCGAGCCAGACTTCCAACAATACTTCGTCGAGGCGATGGCGTTCCCACACGCGAGCGACCCTTATGATAATTTACGCGCTGCTACAAGGTTGCCGCAGTTCGTAGCCGTGGAGAAAAATACTAGACGCTCTGGCGGACGGCGGCGGGGTGCTGGGGCAAAACAAACAGACTTATAACAAGCAAGCTATAATAGCAAGACAACGCGAGCAAAAGCCATGGATGGAGACTATGTCTGAAGAGGAAAAAGTAATAAAGATGATACGCAAGCTCGCGGCAGAATCGAGCCTTGAGGTAACGCCGCGCGGTGCGGAGAAGGTAGAGAGCTTTTCCGAACTACTTACGCTCGATGGCGCGCCGAGCTCGGATGACGAGGCAACCCTTGCGGGCAAGGATATAGGCAAGGATATAGGCAAGGATATAGGCACGGCTGGTGTTACTACGGCTACGGCTCGGAAGCCTCGAGTATTTATTACCTTCTTACCTGGCTCCGACCTAGCGGATACGACTCGAACGGCGATCCGCCTTGCGCGCGAGGGCATCTCGCCTATTCCGCATATTGCGGTGCGCTCTCTGACTAGCGAGCGCGTGTTAGAGGAAGCTTTAAAGTCTTGGACCAACGATGCGTGCGTCGAGGAGGTATTACTAATCGGCGGAGCGGTACCGCGTCCGTTGGGTCCATTTACTTGTTCGATGGATGTTTTGAGATTGGGTAAGCTAGAGCGTTTCGGCATTGGGGTTGTGGGTTTTGCGGGTCACCCTGAGGGTTCGCCCGACATACCACCTGATGCTTGCGCGCAAGCCCTTTTAGAGAAAGAGCGTTACATCAGGTACGGCAATATTTCAGCTAAAGAACTCCAAGCTAGAGAACTCCTTGACAACGAGCTCTCCGATAAAGAACGCCGTGCTAATGACCTCCAGGTTAATGAACTCCATGCTAGAGAACTCCTTGACAACGAGCTCTCCGATAAAGAACGCCGTGTTAATGAACTCCAGGTTAATGAACTCCATGCTAGAGGACTCCTTGACAACGAGCTCTCCGATAAAGAACGCCGTGTTAATGAACACCAGGCGTTACTAACTCCTCTTAGAGGCTATATTATCACACAATTTTGTTTCGACCCCGTTCCAATATTTAAGTACCTCCGCACCTCCCCCCCCCTCCCCTTCCCCACCCACATAGGGCTACCAGGGCTCGCTACTTTGAAAACATTGATAATGCACGCGCAACAGTGCGGAATCGGTAACTCTATACGGCTACTGCTCAAACGCGCAAAGGATGTAACTCAGCTGGTCGCTACTCGCGCACCAGACAACATTTTGCGAAAAATCGCACAAGAAATGAGCAAAGATCAAGTGTTAGCCAAAAAATTAGGAGGAATTCACCTATACCCGCTCGGAGGTATTAGAAAAACAGCGCAATGGAGGAAAAACGTCGCAGAGGGAAAATTCCAGCTACAAGAAGAAGGATTCTTGACCGAAGGCTGACATGATAACCTAACACGATAGCCTGATAAACAAGCCCGACTACCCTAGCTACGAGACTACTCGACAAGAAGAATATAACGCTACCAAGCGCGTGTTTTGCTACGCACTCGAGTTTTTTTATCGGCTCGCAAAAGACCCCAGACAACAAAAGTTTTTGCTAGGTCGCCGCCAATAAAAGGAAAAAGACCTAAAGATAACAAAGGCTTGTTCCAACCTATGTTCAGCCCCAGCCAAGATAAACCGCAAGCGTAAATTGTAGCAACCCCGCATAGCAAAAATAAAGCACTGCGTCCTGCAGATGCGCGGGCAGAAATCCAAGAAAAAACCAGTAAGGCTGGAAAAAACCCAAGGATATAGCCTCCAGTAGGACCTAGCAAATATATAAGCCCTCCCCCGCCAGCAAACAGCGGAAAGCCGAAAGCTCCTAATAAGACATAAGAACCTAGCGACGCAAAAGCCATTGCGCGCGACAAAAAACAACCGATTATCATCAAAGACATAACCTGCAAGGTCATAGGCACAGGGTAAAACGGCACTTGAACCTTAGCAGAAATCGTCAGTAGCACAACAGCCGAAAAGCAGAGAAGTGCTCGTCTGAAAAAAACACCTGCACTTTTCTGTGCTGTTAAAAAAACCAAAGATGCTACATAACGCATGGCTTTTTTTACTCCTTATCCAATAAACTCTTAAAGCTTCTTTATAAGTGCGCAATTTAGGCACGAATATTGATATGGTAAAGAAGTATGGTGGGAAGTTCAATAAGAATTTTAACTACTTGGCTTTGCTACATTGCGCTCGCAATTAGCACGAGTGCCTGTACGCGCAACGCAAAATTAGATGTTGGGGAGGAGGCACGAAGGCTCAACGAAAGCGCATCTCGAAAGCAACTAGCAGGTTACAGCAATAACGCCAAAGGAAATAGCGGAAGCAATCTCGCGCTACATAAATCGATAACAATACACGAATCCATCGCCATAATCGTCGCGGCAGAACATAAAAGGCGTAGCAAAATCGTAAAAAAACTTCTCAAAGATGGGGCTTTGGGTAAGATGTCATACGAAAGCCTGCCCGTAGAAGCAAAGCGTTGGAGCACTATAGGCGGCGGAATAACGGCTGGTGGACAAAGTGCTCAAAGGCAAAGGATGGTAAATGCTTGGTGGGCTACAAATCTCGCGCTGGCTTATACTCGCGTAAATGATGACGCAAGAGCTATTGAAAAAATAACAAGAGAGGCTCTCTTGCTTGAAGCCGTAGCCGGATTCTGGGCAGGGCTCAACGCGCAGAGATTCTCAACAGTGATAAATAAAACTAGGCGCGCTTTGCAAGATAGACTCAAGCTCGGCAACTTAACCAAGGGCGAAAGGCGGAATCTGCGCATGCTCGAACGCAGATTATTCAGAAAATCAAAAGAAATCGCTAGTAATAGAGGAGTGAGAATCGCAAAAAGCAAATCTCGCGGAGCAATCCTGCTACCTCCGCCAGAAATATTGTCTATAACATATACTCCAGCCCTATTCGACCGCATCGCAACATCTAAAATACCTCCCGTTAAAATCGGTGCCAAGCGTAGCGACCGTACCATTCCTCGCATAACATCGTTGCTCGAAACCCTAAAGACAATGCCATATCTAGGGATATTCGCAGTGCAGCCAAGTGATGTAAGACCATTCTATACGCAAGCCGAAGAAAACTTGCTAATAAAAATCACAGAAGATGCCGCATGGGGCTTGATCGATCTGCGCTATCGCAAGAAAAACATCGATAAACAAAATTATACACAAAGTAAAAATATACTAGTAGGCGCTATACGGATGCTCGGAGCACGAATCGCGATAACCGCATACGACAGAGCTCTGCAACAATTTTCAGATGCTCTATGGCGATTCCAACAACAAGAAAAACTACTCCTTAACACAAAGCTAGCAAGCGCTGAAGACCCACGAGCGAGCGAGTTCTTGCAAACATACAGCATACACCTCATAAGTGCGATCGAAGCAAGCCAAGCATACGCAGAAAGTCTAAACTGGAGCATAAGACTAGCTTTCCTTAGCGGATACCTAAAAGCTCCAGAAGCTCATAAAGCCAAAAACGGCCAGCAAATCGCGCAAAACGCAGAACGAATCGAGGCTCGGCTAAGACAAACGCCAGGGCTAATACACACTCGCATAGATGGTAACAACGCTAGAATAGCTTACGGCTTACCCGCACAACGCCGCCAAGCCATAGACCAAATCATCGAAGCAGGAGTAGCTATAAAAGCCAATAAAAACAATACAAAAACAAACCCCTACAACACCCTGCCAGCCATGATCTTTCCTGATAGAAGTCAAAAAGAAAATTTGTTCGAACAAGGAGCAAGCATATACCCTCAATTGCCACGACCATCACAAGAAAAAGAATCTCCTGATCTCAAAATACCTCAAAGACTACAATAGAAATAGGGCGAAGCAACGTAGGTTGTAAAGATTAGCTTCTCCTTTCAGAGCCAAAATCGTCAAAGGCTCTATCTGCCGTTAGTTAAAACTCCTCGTTTAACCAATACAAACAATAAAATAATACCAGGCAGACCAGCTAGCACAGTAATCGTGAAAAATGACACCCAATCAACTTGGTCTGCAAGCCAGCCGCCACCCGCAGCAAACAACGTGCGACCCAATGCAAAAAGTGAAGAGAATAAAGCGTACTGAGTCGCCGTATAACTACGATTGCACAAGTACGAAAGGAACGCGACAAAAGCTATCGTACCTATCCCACCAGAAATGTTGTCGATCGCTATAACAAAAATGAAGAGAAGTTCATTAGCTCCTCCCTGCGCAAGAGCAATGAAGGCAAAATTCGATAGAGACTGCGCAACTGCTCCAATCAAAAGACTCTTCGCTATGTTATAGCGACGCACTAATAAACCGCCCAATAATGCCCCAAGCAAAGTGAAGCCAAGACCCCAAGCCCCGACTATGAAGCCGATCTGCGTTAGGCTGAAGCCAATGTCTAGATAAAATGGCTTCGACATAACTCCTAAAAGGGCATCGCTATACTTGTACAGCATAGTGAAAAGGAGGATAAGTAGGGCTGTCTTAAAACCGCCTCTTTTTAAAAATTCGATAAAGGGGCATACCGCAGCATCGTAAAACCAAAGCAATATGGCGTGAAACAAATTACGAGCCCCTGCCGTCACCTTTCTGCCCAAGGACTGAGGCTCTGGATTGACTAATGTCGTTAGTATGCCAATAAAGCCTAGTAACGACATCGTCGCGTAAGCAACATTCCAGTTAACTTTGTCCGCTATAACTAGGGCTCCAGTAGAGGCAGAAAGCATACCTACACGATAACCAAAAACAATGCTCGCAGCTCCAGCTCCAAGACGCTTGGTTGCGAGAATCTCCGTGCGGTACGCATCAACAGCTATATCTTGGGTCGCAGAAGCAATCGAAACAAAAAGCGCAAGCACTATAACTTCATACAAAGACTCGGCAGGGTCCGTACGCGACAAAGCGTAGAGTGCTATGATAACTGAAAACTGTGAAACCAAAAGCCACGCACGGCGCTGGCCAAATCGACGAGAAAGTATCGGAATAGGGAGCTTGTCTACCAAAGGAGACCAAAGATACTTGAAAGCATAAGCCCCGCCGATAAGGCTCGCTAATCCGATGTTCGTTTTGCTAACTCCACTCTCGGCAAGCCAAGCAGAGAGTGTCGAAAATACTAGCAATAAGGGTAAGCCACTCGAAAAACCAAAAAACAGCATCGAAAGAACACGACGCTCGAAATAAACATCCAAGGATGAAAAAAAAGAACGAATGGGGGGAAAAGATCGCATAAACATAATTATTCTCACTTATATCGAAAAAAATAGCAGAACAGTTAAATGAAAATTAGTTTCCTTTAGGAGAAACGAGAAAAATACTCGTCCTAAATGCTCGCCTATCTTAATGTCAGATTTTCTCCCATGAATAGCTACGCTTTTATTTTGCTATAGGAATATGCTGTGGAAAATTCTTGAGCAAGCAGCGTATCGGATTGCCAGCAGCTTGACCCAATCCACAAATCGAAGCGTCCGCCATAGCACTACAAAGCTCCTCCAAAAGAACGCGGTCCCAACGCGGAGCGTTCAGCAGAGATACTGCCTTCTCTGTTCCAACTCGGCACGGCGTACATTGACCACAAGACTCTTCTTCAAAAAAACGCAACAAATTGCGCACCAAAGCTACCGGGTCGTCTAATTCAGAAAAAACAACAACCGCGTATGAACCAACAAAGCAACCCTCTTGCGTCAACGTTCCGAAATCAAGAGGCAAGTCAATCTGTTGCGAATTTAAAATACCGCCAGAAGCTCCGCCAGGTAAGTAGCCCAATAACTTATGCCCTCTAGCCATACCCCCGCAATGCTCCGAAAGCAAATTGCGTAAAGTAATACCCGCTGGCGCAACCTTAACTCCAGGTGAATTAACTCGACCAGACACCGAATAGCTACGCAAGCCCTTATGTTCTCCCAACCCTTGCGACAAATACCAATCAGAACCCTTCGACAATATCTCAGGTATCCAATACAATGTCTCAACATTGTGAATTAAGGTAGGTCTGCCAAACAAACCAACCTCTCCAGGATAGGGAGGCTTGTGGCGAGGCAATCCTCGCTTGCCCTCAATCGACTCTAGCATCGCAGACTCCTCGCCGCAGATATAAGCACCAGCCCCACGGCGTAAAAAAATCTCGGGGCAAAAGGAAAATTCCGCTGAACGAACAAAAGGCAACTCGCGTTGCAATAACGCATGAATCTCCGGATACTCGTCGCGTAAATAAATCCAAATCTTTTCCGCATCGACTAGCCACGCTACAATAAGCATACCCTCCAATACTCGATGCAGATCATTCGTAAGATACCAACGATCCTTAAAAGTGCCAGGCTCTCCCTCATCAGCGTTAACAGCCATAAAACGAGGTTTCGATCCCCCTAAAACCAAACTCCATTTGCGCGCAGAAGGAAACCCCGCTCCTCCTAAACCGCATAAACCCGCATCAGAAAAAATCTTAATAACCTGTTCGCGAGTCCATTCTCCAGAAAGACAGCGCAGAAATAAGCTGTAACGCCCCTGAGCAAAAGCGCGCGAAAAAGAGCTAATAGGAGTGCTAATGGTAGCTGGAGTGAAGCTCGTTTTCGAGGCAGGGGGCAAAAAAGCAGACGCTAGCTCTCCTGAATTTGTCGACTCAAATGCTCTCTTGCCTAGCATAGCCACAGGCGCACGGTCGCAACGCCCCATACACGGAGCTCGTAGAATGCGTACAGAAGAAGGTAATGAATGACGTTGATCATTGAGCTTGGAAAGTAGCTCTTCTGAACCACCCAGCATGCAGCTAATGCCATCGCAGACACGCAGAGTGATAGGAGCAGAAAAAGACGAAGAAGATAAAAAGTCAGGGCTATCAACTGCCAAGCCATCTTCTGTAACGCCTTCGCTTAATAAGTCAAAATGCGCGTAAAAGGAAGCAACCTCATAAACCTCGACAAGAGAGCACGAAAGACGAGTAGCCAAAGCAACAAGCAGACCAGATGGCAAAAAGCCGTAATTGTCTTGGATCAGGTGCAAGTATTCTATGAGCAAGGGACGCTCTAGAGGTTCGTCTCCAACAAGCTTGCGCAAAGCCAAAAGTGCCGAAGGGTCAACTTGACGACCCTTTTGAACATGGCGGGCTTTACGCCGCGAAAAACCAGGATGCTGCCATACAGAAGGCGAATCTCTATTTATACCATTAGGCAAATCTTTGCTCACAGCTACACGAGGAGGTTCAACATCATCCATAAACTTGTACCCTTCCTACAGATTGACAACAAAGAACCTAACTATAAACCCTAAAAACTTGGCAGGCAAACACTAGACGCTAAATGGCTAAAACTTGTGCCAAAACTTGATAATAAAAAAACCACCCCTAAAAATCGAATTAGCTACTTACCCGAACAGTACCTTTTGCTATTGCGCTTTTATAGAAAGTAATCTAGTAAGGAGTGATTGCAGGTAACTGCTGTAACAGTAGCCAAGAACGATTAGGATAGAACGTTGGTTGAAGCGAAAATTGGCGGAATTGAAAGCGAAAATAATCAAGGCAAGTCTGGTCAAGGCAAATCTGGTCAAGGCAAGCATGATCAGGGTAAAGCCGAAGAGCACCAAGCTAGCGAAAGACGCGAGTTCCTAGGTTTGTTGGCTGGAGCAACCGGAGCGGTTGGTGCCGCCGCCTTCTCTTGGCCACTGATCGACAGCCTTAATCCCGCAAAAGATGTTTTAGCTCTCGCATCGCTCGAAGTGAATCTCGAATCGCTCGAGGAAGGGCAGAGCATAACAGTAAAGTGGCGAGGACGCCCAGTGTTCATTCGACACAGAACCCAAGAGGAAACAAAACAAGCCGAAGAAACCGATTGGAAAAAGCTACGCGATCCGCAGAGTGATAGCCAACGTGTGAAAAATCCACAATATATCGTCGTAGTGGGAATTTGCACGCACTTGGGGTGCGTCCCTCTAGGACAAAAAGAAGTCGCTCAAAGAGGAGAATATGGGGGATGGTTCTGCCCTTGCCACGGCTCTCACTACGACGAGTCAGGAAGAGCGCGGAAAGGACCTGCTCCACTTAACCTGGCTGTGCCACCATACGAGTTCATCAAAGACGCAACTATACGCATCGGATGACAAAAAAACAGGAAATGACGCAAAAACAAACAAACAAAACTTTGCAGAATCCAATACTAAAATGGATCGATGATCGCTTGCCGATAATAGGGTTGTTGCAACGCGAGTATATCGACTATCCGACTCCTCGGAATGTAAACTACTTTTGGAGCTTTGGAGCAATTGCAACAATAATGCTATTGGTCATGATCGTAACAGGGTTGGTATTGGCAATGCAATATACAGCTCATGTCGATTTGGCTTTCTCGTCCGTGCAACGTATCATGCGGGATGTCAACTACGGGTGGTTGCTGCGCACAATACACATGAACGGAGCGTCAATGTTCTTTCTCGCAGTCTACATTCACCTATATAGAGGCATGTACTACGGATCGTACAAAAAACCACGAGAGCTACTATGGATATTGGGCGTAGTTATCTTCCTGCTGATGATGGCAACCGCGTTCACCGGCTATGTCTTACCTTGGGGACAGATGAGCTATTGGGCCGCAACTGTGATAACTAACCTATTCAGTGCTATACCTATCATAGGAGAACAAGTCGTTGCGTTCTTGTGGGGAGGCTTCTCTGTAGACAACCCAACGCTAAATAGATTCTTCGTTTTGCACTTCTTGTTGCCTTTCGTAATATTAGCAGTCGTCTTCCTACATATCGCTGCATTGCATGTAACCGGCTCTAACAATCCAGACGGTATCGATGTGAAGTCAGCCCGCGACACTCTGCCATTTCATCCATACATAACAAGTAAGGACTCCTTGGCTATATTGGTGTTTGCCATTGGATACGCGATGGTGGTCTTCTATGCTCCGAATTTCTTAAACCACCCAGACAACGCAATACCAGCAAACCCTCTGTCTACTCCAGAACATATCGTCCCTGAGTGGTACTTTCTGCCTTTCTACGCAATACTGCGAGCAATACCAAACAAATTACTCGGAGTGCTGGGATTGTTCGGAGGAGTCGCTATTCTGTTCTTTTTGCCGTTCTTGGACCGCTCGAAAATACGAAGTTGCCGATATCGCCCCCTGTATCGATGGCTCCTCTGGCTCTTCGTCATAGACACAATGTTCTTAGGGTGGCTCGGTAGCAAACCAGCTGAGGAGCCATACATACTGTGGGCGCGTTTGGGAACTGTATATTATTTCGGTTTCTTCCTGGTACTGACACCTTTGATCAGTCTCATAGAAAGACCTGCTAAACTACCTGCGAGTATCAGCGAGCCAGTGCTCAAAACTTCCGACCATCCTCGCGACTCCTAAAAGCTCTTGGAAGATGGTACAATTATGAATAAAAAGCTCTCAATGAAAAAAAATACGCGAGTGATAAAAAATGCGTTAATCATAGCATCCTGCATTGTGCTGTTGCTTACAATTTTGCCTATCAAAAGTAACGCAGCTAGTGAGACTTCCCCCCTAGAGAAACAAAGTTGGCCGTTCAAAGGAATACTTGGGCATTTCGATAAAACGTCCTTACGACGCGGATACGAAGTATACACTCAAGTTTGCGCAGCATGCCACGGTATGCGTTTCCTGCACTACAGAGATTTAAGGGAACTAGGGTATTCGAAAGCGCAAGTAGTCGCTCTAGCTGCTCTCAATGAGGTGGAAGATGGACCAAACGATGAGGGAGAGTATTACTCGCGACTAGCACTCCCTTCCGATATTTTCATATCCCCTTTCCCTAACGATGCGGCGGCGCGAGTAGCTAACAATAACGTATTGCCTCCAGACTTGAGTTTGATGGTCGCCGAAAAGGCTGCTCAAGGAGGGGCGGACTTCATATACGCGCTGATGATAGGGTATAAAGAAGCTCCAGAAGGCTCTGAATTAAAGGAGGGGTTGTACTATAATACTGCATTTAAAGGACAAGAAATTGCAATGCCTCCTCCTTTATTTGAAGATATAATAGATTTTAGTGATGGCACCGAGGCTAGCATACAGCAGATGGGTTTCGATGTAGCGCAATTTCTAGCTTGGGCAGCAGATCCATCTCTGGAACAGCGTAAACGCATAGGCTTACGCGTGATTATATTCTTAGGCATATTCTTGATAATCGCAATCATGTACAAGCGTCGCGTGTGGACGCGAGCGCACTCATAAAAAACTCCTATACTTCGTAGTCTGCGATATGGCGGGCGAACAAAAAAAGACGAGAAAGCAAAAAATAATCGACGAAGACATTGCATGCGCTAGCAAAGCAATGCTACTGCAACGCGAGGCGATTGCTAAACTTGAATACAATCTAAAAAACGATCAGCAGCAAGCAGAAGCTTTCTCCGCAACTATCGACCAGATGCTCGCTCTAAAGGGGCGAGTAATCGTAACGGGAATGGGGAAAAGCGGACATATAGCGCGAAAAATAGCTGCAACCCTCGCATCGACTGGAACTCCAGCATATTTCGTGCATCCAGCAGAGGCAAGCCATGGCGATTTAGGAATGGTTATGCGAAACGACGGCGTGCTCGCGCTTTCAAGCTCAGGAGATACAGAAGAACTCTTAGACATTATAACGTATACAAGAAGGCACAAAATCTTGCTACTCGCAATGACCACTCGCGCAGATAGCTCGCTCGCTCTACAAGCAGACAGACTATTGTTAATTCCCAAAGTCGATGAAGCTTGTCCTATGGGATTAGCCCCGACAAGCTCAACTACCATTGCGCTCGTATATGGAGACGCGCTCGCAATAGCTTTGCTAGAAAGACGAAACTTCACTCCTAGACAATTCCACAGATTTCATCCAGGCGGGAAGCTCGGGCAAAAACTTCTACGCGTAGAAAATATAATGCACAAAGGAGATGCTTTACCCATAGTGAAAATCGGCAAGACAATGCGCGAAGCAATCATAGAAGCAAACAGCAAAAGACTCGGTTCCGCTATCGTGTGTGACAAAAATAAAAAAGCTCACGGAATTATAACGGACGGAGATCTAAGGCGCTGGATGATAGAAAGCAAAGGCAGCGCAAAAAACCTCGAAACACCAGTCGAAACAGTAATGAGCAAAAGTATACGAACAATAGCAGAGGATAACCTCGTGGCAGAAGGTGTCGAGATAATGAACGCCAACAACATAACCGCGCTTGTCGTCTTGGGCAAAAATGAGCGAGTCGTAGGATTGCTACATCTACAAGACTGTCTGCGAGCAGGACAAGCGTGAAAGAAATACTAAACAAATTAAAAGAACTAGCAAGCACCTCAAAGTCGTTACAGCAATATATGGCGAGGTATAAGTTGCAATATGCAGGAGCCAGGGCAAAAGAAAGATTACTCGTAGATGCTTTGCTCTTGCTCTGTGCCATAGCCATACCAATAACTATGCTCAGTTGGCAAGACGATAGTAGGCAAAAACAACTAACGAGCTTGCCAATCTCACAACAGCCCTACAGCGATGGGTGGCAAATGTTCAAGGCAAAAGGACTCTTTTCTCGTACCAATGAAAAACATAAAAGCATATATGCAGTAACACAAAAAGGCTGGACAATTCAATGCGGGCACTTAAAACAACACCTACCTCGAGCGAATTTATCACAAAACGCATATACAAAAATTACATACCAAGATTCCGTAGTTAAAAATAAAGACGTAATAGGCGTGCAACTGTTATGCGAAAATGGGGCTCAAGCAAGCAATGATAAGCTATCGCTAACAGCTCAATCGCTATTTTACCAAAGTTTCAATGCTGGACATAAAATTATGACAAAAGATCCTCTGTCAATAAAAATTGGCGAAGCGACAATACATTCCGCACGAGGTGGAGTAATACAGTCCAATGGAGATATCCGACTAATAAAAAATGTCGAATTCAACGCACCAGGAATCTCCATAAATGCGCAAAAACAAGCGCAAATAAAAAACAGCGCGGATAAAAAACAGCAAATAATGCTTTTAGAGAAGGGAGTGCTAATACAATACAAAAATACTACGAAAAAATACAAAGGAAAGGCTGAACTCGTAGAAGTAACGTCTTGTCAGAAAAAAACATCTAAAGTGGCAAAAAAATGCCAAGTCTTTGGAATAAAATCGTTACGCCGTGTGATGATGAAAAAAGAAGTGGTGCTACAAGAGTATCGAATACGGCAAAAAAATAAAGGCAGTATAAATCCAGTTTGGACGCTAATGGCTCAAAGTATAATACTGCAAGGGAAGCAAGCTCGTTATAAAGGTGGGGAAAAACAGCCAGCGCATATACTCTTTGCCGATGGGACAAAAGTGTACGGAGAAGAAGGCGGACATAGTATAGAAGATAATAGCGGAATCTTATGTGGGGGGGTGGAAGTGCGGCTCGGCGAAACAATTCTACAAAGCCCTTGTCTGCGCTATAACTTGAGCAAACAGCAATTTAAGCTTGAGACAAAAGAACTCAAAAAGGAGCTTGCGCTACGATTCTTCAAGCTTAATAGTTGATGCTAAAAAATACCAAAAACAGAAATAATAAAGATTTAGCAGGCTTTCCATCTGAAACAATCTTGCCGAAAAGTAGGATGCTGGAAGCTTGTGGTATATGGAAATCGTATAAAAAGCTAAATGTGTTGCAAGACCTCTCGGTGCAAGTCAAAGAGGGAGAAAGTGTCGGGCTGATAGGTCCAAACGGGGCTGGAAAAACTACATTCTTCTATATACTTGCTGGATTGATATCCGCAGACAAAGGCCAAGTATTCCTAAATAAAAAAGATATCTCATCCTTGAGTAGCGAAAAACGGGCTGGGTTACGCATAACATACATTCCTCAAGAGACATCGTTATTCCAAGGACTAAGCGTAGAAGATAACCTGAAATCAATTCTCGAGCTACATCACCCAAAAGAGGAACATCAAAAGCGTATGAATGCACTGCTCGAAGATTTCTCATTATCAGAGCTACGCAGAAGAAAAGCACAACTGCTATCAGGAGGAGAAAAACAACGATTAGAGATCGCTCGTGCGTTATGTTGCAATCCACAATTCATGCTACTAGATGAACCCCTCGCAGGCGTCGATCCAATAGCCGTGTCCGAAATCGAAACGCTAATCTCAAAACTAAAAAAACGGAGAATAGGAATTCTCATCAGCGACCACAACATATACGAGCTACTGCGATTCGTCGATAAAACATATGTTATGTACAAAGGTGCGGTAATCGCATCTGGGACTCCGAAACACATTGCAAAAAACCCACTAGTTAGGCGATACTACCTAGGTAACAAATTTCGTATTTAATACTAAAAATATGACGCAAAATAAAAAAGTGACTGTGGCGTGGCAATAGGTCCAAAACTTGAGCTCAAGGCATCACAATCCTTGGTTCTAACTCCTCAGTTGCAACAAGCCATCAAGTTGCTACAGATGAACGCAACAGATATCGAAACTTGGATCGAACAGCAGATCGAAGAAAATCCGTTCTTGGAAAAAGACGAGGATGCAGACAAAACTCAAAATAACAAAGAAAATAATCTGCACAACTCTGAGCCACAAGAAGGGGAAGAAAGTAATCGGCAGGAGGAAGAAGAAAGAGACTCTCTTGATAGGCTACGAGAAGCTCAAGCTGATCAAGAGTCTCTAGATGTGTCTTACGAAAATGTCTTCGACCAAGGCGAGCAAGTCGCGCATGGAAAAGCGCAACATGCTGAAATGCTCACAAATGACATAGAAGATGAGGCTGAACGAAGTCTATCCTATCATCTGCAACAACAGCTGGGCTTGGATATGCAAGATGAAATGGAGCGAGCTATAGGAGCGTTCTTCATCGATTCGCTCGACGAGAACGGTTTCTTACCAATCTCTATGGCAGAGGCAGCCAAGCAGCTTGGATGCTCGAAAGAAAAAGCCGAAATTGTCCTTGAAAAATTGCAGCAATTCGAACCACCAGGATTGTTCGCGCGCAACCTCTCGGAGTCTCTAAGATTGCAATTGCAAGATCGAGAAATGCTAACACCTGAACTCGATACTTTGCTATCTGGCTTAGACCTGCTAGCTAGTGGCGAAAGTGAAACCCTGCGAAGACGATGCTCGCTCGATAGAAAAGATTTTGAAAAAGCATTGGCAATAATCAGAAACCTTAATCCTCGCCCAGCATCAACGTTCGACCATAGACCAGTGCAAACCGTCGTGCCAGACCTAATAATGCGAGAGGTGAAAAACGAAGAAGCAGAAGAAAGCGATATTTGGAAGGTCGAGCTAAACAACGAAACCCTACCTCGTGTACTTGTTAATCGCGAATACCACGCTGAAATCTCCGCTGATATTAGCTTACGCGGCGACGCGCAAGCTCAAGAATTTTTAAAGGAACGTTGGCAAAGTGCTAGCTGGATAACAAAAGCTCTCGATCAGAGAGCTCATACAATACTAAAGGTCGCAGCAGAGATCGTAAAAAGGCAGCGGGCATTCTTTCGATACGGTATCGCTCGACTCGCACCCTTAGTACTACGCGATATAGCAGATACTATAAGCATGCACGAAAGTACCGTAAGCCGTGTCGTCAACGGGAAATATATGCAGACCCCTAGGGGTATGTTTGAATTAAGATATTTCTTCACCAAAGCCATTCACAACTCGATCATGCATACCTCTTTGTCCGCAAAAGCTGTGCGCTACCGCATAAGACAGCTCATCGACGAAGAAACCTCTACGGAAACCCTCTCTGACGATAAAATAGTAGCAAAGTTGAGAGAAGAGGGAGTCGAAATCGCTAGACGCACAGTCACAAAATATCGAGAAGCAATGAGAATAGGTTCCTCCGTCGAAAGACGCAGACAACAAGCATTACGAACTAATCGATAAAACAGCAAAACCCATATTTAAACCCTTGACTCGTATCGATTACTCACATAGATTGGAATCATTCTAAAAATAAAAACTCCCTTACTGTAAAGCTCGGTGAGGATCATGTTATCGAGAAGTGAAGTCTTCTTCTAAAAGAATTACGAGAGTACATTTGGCGAGGTGTAATGGGGCAGAGCACTGCCGGTAGTCGTGCGGACATTACCGAAAAACTAATAGGGAAAAAACATAAGGCTGTACGCAAAGGAAGGCTAAACTTTGCTCTGCGTCGTCCCTTGATCGTCGGAGCAATCGCCCTCGCGTTGCTACTCTATGGGTTGGGGGATCGGCAAGGCGGTCTGGTCATAATCACATCGCTCGCAGAAACATACATCTCCGTAACAGCCTTTGTCGCCGCAACTCTAATACTGTTGTTATCTATTGAAAGGGTGCTGGGATTCAATGCAGCGCAATTCATGGAGGAAAACAAAAATTGGGAACTGCCAATGGCAGCATTCTTGGGAGCCTTGCCAGGATGCGGCGGAGCTTTGGTCGTCGTTACCCATTATGTAAATGGCAGTTTGAGTTTTGGTGCATTGATTGCTGTTTTGACAGCAACTATGGGAGACGCAGCCTTTTTGATTTTAGCAAAAGAGCCTAAAACGGGATTGATGCTCATTGTTATCACTTTTTCTATAGGGTGGCTTTCTGGGATTGTCGTTAATGCTTTGCATGGGAAAGATTTCATGCGTAAAAAAGATGCACAAAATCAAGTAGAAGAAGATTATAAAGGTGGTGGAGAACATGAACTCAAGATGCTGTTTTCCGACAAAAAATGGCGACATTGGATCGATACGACTTGGATGCTTATACTAGCTCCCGGAGTGATCTGTGCTGTTTTGTACGCCTTCCAAGTTAATGTACTTGCTAGAAGTTTATGGGGAGTTCCCTTGTCGTACGCTTTTGCGCTTTTCGCAGTACTTTGTATCTTATCTTGGACCTTGTTATCAGGTCCCACTGGCAAAGAGACAAGTAGTCGTGATAGTCAAAGTTTGACTTGGCGATCAGTGATTGACGACACTAATTTTGTTACAGCTTGGGTCGTAGCTGCATTTTTACTGTTCAACCTAACTATCCATGTTTTCGAGATTGATTTGCAGAGTATATTTGGAGCTGCCTATATATTCTTGCCACTGATCGCAATTATAATTGGATTCGTTCCCGGGTGCGGACCACAGATACTAGTTGCCGCTACATATATCGGCGGACTCATTCCGTTTTCAGCATTGATTGGAAATGCAATCAGTAATGATGGTGATGCTCTATTCCCAGCATTGGCCTTAGCTCCAAGAGCCGCAATGGTCGCGACTCTATACAGCGCAGTACCAGCGCTAGTGGTCTCTTACTCGCTAATGTTGCTAGGGCATTGATAGACTAGCCTTCGACACTAGATTGGGGACGAGACGGGGACGGATAAAAAATTAGTGGGGACAGTAAAAATATAATCGCTCGATGGAAATATCTCACATTTCATTATAAATCTTCGAAAAGAGTTCGCGTTTCCGTTCCGCTTCGTCGCGCTTTAATGCCGACGCAAGCTTGACCTCTTCTGGTGCATTCTTTGCGAATTTACCATTAGGACTCAATTTATTATCCAGAGCGTGAAACTGACTATTCCAATAGTTGAATTGCTTCAAAGCCCTATTCTTAGCCTCCTCAATGGGAAAATCTGATGGTAGACCTAAACCAGCATTTATAAAACCTTGATATACAAAACCTATAGATTTCTCCTTACTTACACTACCATTCCCAAGTCCAGACTTTCGTCCCAACCACTCGATGCCAGCCATGCCACGCACAACAACAGCCCAAGAATTAATGTAGGACTCGGCAGAACTGGTCAAATCTTCGCAACGTAGCGGAACAATGTCTTTTGCCGAGAGCCCTAAGCAAGAACGCAAGGGACGGACCTCCTTCACAAGACCCAACACCCATTCAAGCTCTTCAACTTCTATTGTCCAATTATCCGCAAAGGCAATATCGTCTACGCCTAACCACTGCGCTGTTATCAAACGCTCGCTCTTACCACGAGATGCGAAAATATCGGCAGTGCGGAAAATCTTCTCTGTCACAAATGGAACAAAAGGATGCAACATACGCAACAATCCATAGAATATCCATGCGCTTGAAAATCTAGCTTCATTTTTCTCCGCATCACTGCCAGTCAATAGCACCAACTTGACTATCTCCAAATACTGATCACAAAACACATCCCACAAAAAATGGTACAAAACTGAGCTAGCCTCGTGGAATAGGCAAACTCTGTCATCTAACGCTCTCTCAACTTTGCTGGCAGTCTCACGCAAGCGCACTAACATCCATTTATGCAAAGAACCTCTGATCGAACCAATATCAAAATCTCGAGCATAACGGCAATCTTGCATTTCCAAAAACCGAGCCGCATTCCATAGTTTCGTTACAAAATTCCTATTACCCTCAATACGCTTCTCCACAAGACGCAAATCACGCCCGGGAACAGCCTGCGAGGCTAATGTGAAACGTAAGGCATCACAGCCATAACGATCCATCAAATCAATCGGATTAACTACATTACCCAATGACTTCGACATCTTGCGACCTCTAGCATCGCGAATCAAAGCATGCAAATAAACAACCCTAAACGGAACACAACCCATAAAATAAAAAGACATCATCATCATACGGGCGACCCAGAAAAATAAAATATCAAACCCCGTCACCAAAACATCCGTAGGAAAATGGTGCTGCAACAATGAATTATCTATAAATTTTTCGTCCGACCAGCCTAAAGTAGAGAAAGGCCAAAGAGAAGAGGAAAACCATGTATCCAAGACATCCTCATCTTGCATAAGGGGAAGCGACTTACCAAACTTTTGCTTGGCTTGCTCCAGAGCAGATTCTTCACTAACTGCCGCAATTTCATCGCCAGACTCTGTATACCAAATCGGTATACGATGACCCCACAACAACTGACGAGAGATACACCAAGGTTGAATATTATCAAGCCAATTGCGCCAAGTGCTATGCCAAATCTGTGGCAGTAAGAGCGTATCTCCATCATCGACGGCTCGGAGTGCGCGTGCGGCTAAAACATCCATGCTAACAAACCACTGCTTGGTTAATCGAGGCTCTAAAGCAACTCCACTACGCTCGCCATGCGGAACAGAGTGTTCCTCATCACGAACCTCGCGTAACAAACCAAGCGATACCAGAGCAGAAACTACTTCCTTGCGAGCCTGCTCTCGCGAAAGACCACGATAGGCTTTCGGAACTTGATCATTTAGCTTAGCTCGTTTATCGAAAATTATTAGAGATTCCAAAAAATGATCGCTACCAATATCAAAATCTAGAAAATCATGCGCAGGTGTTATTTTCAAAGCCCCAGTGCCCTGCTCGCGATCAACTCGCTTATCGGCAATAATCGGAACAGAGCGACCAGTTAAAGGCACCGAGCAAAACTTACCGACAAGAGAAGTATATCGCTCATCTTCAGGATGTACTGCAACAGCACTATCACCAAATAAAGTCTCTGGACGCATCGTAGCAACCGTAATAACAGCAGGTGGCGATGATGACAAGCCTTCGTCTGGCTCGCACATAAGCGGGTAATCGATAAAGCATAGTTTACCACGCAGAGAAACCTGATTTACCTCTAAATCCGAAATCGCCGTCTCTAATCGTGGGTCCCAATTGACTAATCGCTCGGCACGGTAAATTAAGCCATCCTCGTACATACGCAAAAAAGCATGTCGCACTGAGCGCGAAAACCCTTCGTCCATAGTAAAGCGAGCACGACTCCAATCGCACGACGCCCCCAGACGACGTAATTGTTGCAAAATTATGTTGCCATATTGATCTTTCCAACGCCAAATATGCTCGAGGAATTCTTCTCGAGTTAGTTGCTCGCAATCTACGCCTGATGATGCAAGTTGCTTGCTGACAAGCAATTGCGTTGCGATGCCAGCATGGTCTGTGCCAGGCAGCCATAGACAATCAAAGCCTCGCATGCGATGATACCGGACGAGTATATCCTGAAGTGTGTTGTCAAGCGCATGACCGATATGCAGACGCCCAGTGACATTTGGCGGCGGCATCATTATCGTATAGGGTTTTTGCTTGCTCGACCCTTCACCTCGGCAACGGAAGGCTCCGCAGGAATCCCAATCGTCGTACAGCGCACGCTCCGCATCAGCGGAGAAATCGTATCTTTTCTCCATAGAAATACTAGCCAGACTTGCGCATAAGCACTAGCGCAACTTATCACCCTCCAGCTGCTTGCTCAAACGCTCCAAAAGCAGAGTGCGTGCATCCTCATCAAGCTCATCGATATTCTCGAAAATCCGTTCCATCTTACCGCTACTCTTATCCTCATCCGCTATCGGCGGTTTAACAGCACCGCTAGCTACGCTATCACCAGATGGCGGCTCGGCTTGTTTGTGCGAGCGCAAATGGTAACTAATCTCGTCCATCTCTTTATAGACCGATTCCTTGTCTGATGTGCCATCCTGCACAGGCATCCTCTGAGCTGGTTCTTGCTTCGCGACTTTAGCGATAGCATCAACATCGGCCGCAAGAAAATCCTCAAGCCCCGTGTCTTCGGTCTTTGATAACAGCCCTACCCTATCATCAAACTCTGTCGCCGAAGGAAAATCTTGCAGTGCTTTTGGCAGGGTTTGTAATACTTCTTTTGTTGGAGAGGGCTTCTCTACGCCTTTAGCCGACCGCGCTGTAGTAAGCAAGTCAGGAACAGTCGGCAATCGCTTGCCAAAAACGCTCTGATCAAATTTTTTCCTTTTCAGCCGCGCCGCTAGTTGTTGGGAACCTAGAATAATTCTCCCTTGTAAAGTTTTGCCTATTCGAGCCAGCAGTTTATTTACCCTGCTCAAAAATTGACTCACCTGATGTTGTAAAGAAACGCGTTGCACACGACTGCTAACGGCAAAGCGAGCTATAAAAGATTGCACGGTACGCATCGTTCTAATACGCGTGCGCCGATAAAACCATTCCAATTTATCAAGCACACCGCTAGATAGCACTAGCAACGAAAATTGTCGCAAGTAGCGGTAAGGAGAAAAAACCACGCGCGGTAACAGCAATAAAGGTGCTAACAAGAAAAACGCTAATCTTTGGCAGCCTCTAGTTACTAGTCCAGGTAGAGAGCGAATGCCCATTAATGTTTGATAAGTAAAAATACGAACATAGACGCGAATAGGCTGGCGGGCATAATTGTGTGGCTCGCGCGTGAAGATGCCTAAAGGGTCAATAATCGAATGCGCTAGCATATGCAATGGAGCAGTTGAAAAATACCACAATCCTAAAAGTAATCGCGAAAAGCGCAACCGATGTCCTAATAAAGATGGAATGCTGATAGCAAAACGGGCGGATTTGTTTGGTAGACAATAGCTAGGTAACGAGATTGCAAAGTAGTAAGCAAATAAAATTACTCGCCACAGTAAAAAAAATGGAGAGATAAAAAAATTTAAAAGCCAAAATAACAAACCTCTCGCATAACCCCGTTGCAGACCGCCAGGAAAAGATTCTCGATGAGAGAAAGGGCTGAAACTGCGAGAGTCAAAACGTGAAAAAGGTGATGCCACTTGTCCTTTTTGCACAAGTTGAGTCAGCAACAAAACATCTGATGAAGCCGCATCTCGCATACTCGAATTAACAACGCGACCTGCAGGCGCTGACGCTATGTTGCCTAGTCGAAATTGTTGTTTCCTTTTTTCACTTAACTCATTTCTATGCTCGCGCTCAATTGCCTTCGCTTCTTGCCTTTGCCTCTCTCGCTTTGCTTTTTCTTCCGCCTCAACGCGCAAAAGCTCTTGACGCTTGCTGATTCGCTGTTGCCTGGCTTTCTTAGCTAGCTGATAATCCTCAAAGCTTCTCTTTTCTTGCTCAAGGAGGTATTGCGCTGGGTTGTCGAGCTGACCTACAGCCTGGCTTGACGGCTGTGCGCTAGCTCGACGACCGTCAATGCTCGCCAAATCCTTGCTGATTAAAGACTGAATGCGCGAAATGCGGTTAGTCGATTCGCTCATTTCTCAACCCCAAAACCCCATCGGTTAAAATAGCGCGCGTTATAGTCTGGGACTTGCAAATCTAGCAAACTAGCAGAAAGAGTACCAATGGCTTTGAGAAGGACAAAGCGCGCATAAAGAGAATCGCTACGAGCAACAATGGCAGCTCGTTCGGCTTCTGCAAAGTCACGTTCAGCCTCAAGAAGGTCGTCTATGGAACCTGTTCCTAGCCTAGTCTCACTGTTAGCACTGTCTAAAACTATACCACGCGCTTCAACAGTTTCAAGATGCGCCTTCTCGCTCTCTTGCGTAGCCTCAAGGTTCTCCCAAGCGTCCAATAACTCGCGCTCGCTGATTTGCTCAGCTAGGCGCACATTGTCTCGCGCAAAACGCAAACCATTCAAGAAGGAGCGATAACCACTCATAAAGTAAATTGGACGAAAGGGGTACGAAAAAACCAATTTGCTCGAGAAAGAATCCCTACCACTAGCAGAGAGCTTCGAAATAGAATAATCCGCTTGTAGAGAAACGTTAGGCAAAAAAATCGAACCCCTCGTAGCACGGAAAATTTTACGCTGCTTTTGCAACTCTAAACGTGCCGCTAACAAGTCAAAATTATTATCGTGTAATGACGCTCGTGCCTCTAGCAAAGTCGTGGATATAGATGGCAAAATTTCCGCAAGTGTTTCTGGAGATTCAAGCTCTCCAGGCTCTATACCAAAGTAGTCGCTAAAAGCTCGTCTGGTTGCCGTGCGCTGAGCACGCAAGTCGATAACTGACGCTCGTGCCTCCGCCAAAGAGGCTGCCGCAAGGGCAACATCGCGTCTAGATGCTCCTCCTAAAGAAGCATTGCGCCTAGTCGCTTCCCAACGCTCCGTCAACTGGCTAAGGCTTTTTTCGCTGACCCGCAAAGCAGCAGAGGCTGCGACAACCCCAAGGTACGTACGCAAGCCATCAAGAATGAGTTGTGCCTCAGTTTTGCGAAACAAGCTATAAGCAATACGCTGATCATAACTCGAAGACAAGTATTGAGAGTAAACTTGTCCGCTACGAAGCAACGGTTGTTCTAGGGAAACCTTTGCTTCCCAAACCTCTTTCGCCACAAAGCCACCTGCAGCACCGTCAAGCTCCCTTTGCGATTGCAGCCCATAGCTTCCAGAAAGGCTGATAGTTGGACCAAGATCAATGGCAGCTCGACGAGAAACCTCAAAGCTCTCCTGTAGCTCACGACGCTTTAGCGCAAACGCTATGTTGTTGTGCCACGAGCTCTCTAATGCAACGTTAAGTGTCTGTGAAAACGAAGGGTTGATAACAAGACATAAAAAAAGAGCACAAGAAAACGCAAAAAAGGGGGAAACTAGGCGGAGGGGCACTGGGATAGGGGGGGTGGTTTTTTAACTTTTTTTTAGTTATTCTGGGGTTAGCCTACTATTATACTTAATGTTTGTATAGGTGTTTCCAGGCGCGCTAAGTCGCAAATCTGGTCGTAGGTTCAGGGAAAATGGAGCTCCGTAAGGGGAAGCCAATTATGATAAAAAACAAAACAAGCTCGAAAATATAGGACCCAAATCCGAAAATATAGGACGCAAGGCAAAGGGTGCAAAAGTGAAAGGTGTAAAAATAAAGGACGCAAGGCAAAGGATGCAAAAGTGACGGGCGTAAAAATAAAGGACTCGAAAGTTAAGGGCGCAAACGCAAAAAGCGTAAGTGGAAAGTATCGAGTCGTGCTCGTGATTGTCGACTTTCCTAGCCACGACTCAAAAGCCCTGTTCTATGCTTGTAGATACGCCCTGCAGCACGGATGTAGAATCTCTCTGTTGTACGTGCGACCAAAGTTTCAGGCAAACCCACTGCTCTTCCTAGGGCGAGCTACAGAAAGACAAAGTAGAGCCTTCGCTGAAGATTACGCGCAAGAGGTCTCCGCACAAGTACAAAAGTGGGGCTGCTCTGTGCCATCGGTATATATGCGCGAAGGAGACGTAGTACAAGAAGTCTCGCAACTGCTCTCAGAGCCAGAACATCATGTAGCGCTAGTCGTCATCAGCGCAAAAACCTTCATCGCTACCTCCGCCGCGCTCGTCAAGGTCTCGGCTGGTAAAAACAAAGATCAATTTCGTCCTTTCGTAGTCGTGCCAAATGGGCTATCATTCGACGAGGTCGAAAAACTAATCTAAAAATAAATGCTCGGATAGCGCAACAAAACTTCGAGCAATTAAAAACGCCGACAAGAAAAAACGCGATAGAGGTAGTCGTTGCTCGCTCTAAATAAACCACGAGGGTTATATGTTCATTCAGACTGAAGAAACTCCGAATCCCGCAGTGTTGAAATTCCTGCCAGGGCGAGAGGTTCTGAAAAACGGAACAGCCGAGTTCTGCTCGAAAGAAGAGGCGGAGAAAGGATCGGAGCTCGCAAGCGCGTTGTTCGCCATCGAGGGCGTGGCTAGCGTCTTCTTCGGCGCAGATTTTATCTCGGTCGCAAAGCTCGCATCGAGCGATTGGGATGTGCTGAAGCCACCGATACTCGGACTAATCATGGAGCATTTTATCACCGGGCGCGAGTTGCTGTGCGATGCTGGGTTCGAGCTCGCAAAAGAGCAGCAGGGCGACGAGAGCGATCCAGTCGTGCGCAAAATCAAAGAGTTGTTAGACGAGCGCGTGCGACCAGCCGTTGCGCAAGATGGCGGTGATATCGTCTTTCACGGCTTCGATAAGGGGGTCGTCTATCTAACTCTGCGCGGGGCTTGTGCCGGTTGTCCAAGCGCGAGCGCGACCCTAAAAATGGGGGTCGAAAACCTATTGCGCCATTACATACCAGAAGTATCAGAAGTGCGCGCGCGCGTATAAGACAAAAACTGCGAGTGCGACCCTAAAAATGGCTGTAGAAAACCTATTGCGCCACTCACACGGGTCGAGTCGGGGTTATGAGCGCGGGTAGGGTAGATATTTTAATCTTCCAAGCGGTATTTAATTTAATAGTGCTTGGCAGAATTGTTGGAATACGCCTTCGCTCGTCTGCGCTTGCTGGCGAGCGCGCTCGCTAGGCGATTGATTCCTGCGTTATTTTATTTTTAAAAAACAGCCTCGCTGAAAAAGTTTGAGCGATCGGCTATTTAGGGTTAGGGGGTGGCGTTAGTTGGTCGCAATAGTCGGGTAGGATGGCTTTTATAGCCTCGTCTATTCTTTGCATCGTGCCAGAGGCGCGTAGCTCGTTGCGGATGTCGGAGCGTGATTTGTTCGTTTGCTCCTCGTTGATGTTGCACTTGGCGGCTTCTTTTTCGGCTTTCTCGCCAAGCTCGGCTAGGGCGATGTGATGCTCGTTGCTCTTGTTGTAGCGTCTGATAGGAATTTTTTGAAATGGCAATGTGTCGAAATGCCTATCCGTATTACGACATGCAAATAGCGCGGGTTGTAGCGCATCGCTATTGAGCAGAGCCGCGAGGTAGTGCGCTTCCGCTAAACTACGCGTGGCAACGCGGTAATAAGTATCATCGATAATAGTGTTGTTTGTTGCGGGTAGGACGGCGGCAGAGATGTTAGAACCGCTTTTATTATAGATAACCCTATCGCCAAGATTTGATAATTGGCTAGACAAACCATGCACATAATCGCACCTATCTATTAAGGATTCAGGCGAACGTTCTTTCCTATGCTTCTGCCAAATGCCTTCCGCTTCGTTCCAATAGTCTGTTAACAAAGGAAAATTTTCCGCATTTACTGCTTCTTGTTTTGATTGCCATTTGAAAATTAGCTCATCGAGGTACAGAATCTTAAAAGGAAGTAACGC
>JABABG010000111.1 GCA_014238315.1 Alphaproteobacteria bacterium | reverse complement strand
CACTAATAGGATAGATTAGGAATAGGTATCTTTATATGCTTGCCCCGCGCGACCTACAACATTGCCCGAATAGCTTTTCTACGGATAGCAGCAAGGCTAATAGCAACGCTAATAATGGCGGTGTTCTATCGCCAGCCTCTTCGGTAGCCCCGTCGCGCTTATCGGCGGCTACGGTGAGTTTTTCTGGCGTTTCTTTCGACTACGATGGCACTTCGGTGCTGCGAGACTTGAGCTTCACGCTACCGCGCGGTCTGGTTGTCAGCCTGCTTGGACCTTCGGGCTGTGGCAAGACGAGCGTCCTTCGTCTTATAGCGGGCTTGGAGCATATTGACGCGGGTCAGATTTTTTTAGACGATCGCGAGGTCAGCTCGCGCGATAAGTTTATAGCACCTGAGTTGCGGGCTGGTGTTGGGGAGGTAGGCATGGTCTTTCAGGATTTTGCGTTATTTCCGCACTTGAGCGTTAGTGATAACTTGGCGTTGGCTTTGAGCGGTTGCGATGAGCGCGCGCGCCTTACGCGCGAGGGCTACGACTTTAATGGCGACTTTAATAAGGTCACTCTTGACGTAGCGGCGAGCAGGAAGGCGAGGATCGAGAGCATGTTAGAGATGGTCGAGCTAAGCGATTACGCTCACAAGTATCCGCAGGAGCTATCTGGCGGCCAGCAGCAACGAGTTGCTTTGGCGCGTGCTTTAGTCAGCTCGCCGCGCTTGCTGTTGCTCGACGAGCCGTTTGCGAACTTGGACGTTCGTCTTAGAGACCGCATCCGCGACCGCACGCTACATTTAGTTCAATCTTTGCGCTGTAGCGTGCTTTTGGTAACGCACGATGCGGAGGAGGGCATGTACCTAGCGGACAGCTTATTAGTTATGGACGAACGCGGCTGCCTTCTACAGAGTGGTTCCCCGCGTAGCGTCTATGAGCAACCTCGGGATGCTTTCACCGCCTCACTTTTGAGCGAGGTCAACCGCTTTAGCGTAGAGATAGTCGATGGCTATGTTTCGACGCCATTTGGTCGTTACCGCGCGAATTTCTCTGGCGAATCCACCCCTCCCCCTGCCAATCCCCCTGTCAATCCCCCTACCACTCCTGTTGCCAATCCCGCTCCCGCTTGCGTCGACGAGGCTTCTGCTTCGAGCGCGTCTACAGCGTCTACATCGTCTACAGCGTCTACAGCATTGTCCACCGCTCCTTCTTCGGCATCTTCTTGGGCGGAGGTAGTGGTCCGCCCGCAGTCTTTATCGCTTTCGGGTGAGGACGGTAGCGCGAGGGCTGGCACTGCGGTGGGCGTTGTCGAGGCGGCGCGCATGATAGGCGGGCATAGCTTGGTGCATCTGTCCAGCTGTCTGCCGGCGCAGGTTGGTCATAGCCATGATAGTACGAGCGGCTCTTCGAGCAAGGAGAGTAAGGCTGGCGAGGCATTGAGCATCGGCGATGATTGCGAGCACGACTGCAAGCCGGTGCATTTACACGCGCGAGTTGCGGGCTGTTTTTTACCTAGTCGCGGTACGCGTGTGCGCATTGCGGTCGATAGCAGCGATGTATTTCTTTTCGAGCAAAAAGGTAGTAGAAGTTTATAATGGGCGAGCGGGGGGACTAGGTTTGTTATAGAGACAATCGAATAATCATTGCGAATAATCATTGCGAATAATCATTGCGAATAATTAGCGCGAACAATCAACGATAGGGGAATAGGAGATATGGGTAGTTTCAGCATTTGGCATTGGCTTATAGTTTTAGCCGTTGCGGTAGTTTTATTTGGCGGTGGCGGCAAGCTATCGCGCCTGATGGGCGACTTTGGTCGTGGTTTGCGCGAGTTTAAGAGCAGCCTAGAGGGCGAAACGAAGACGAAGAAGCGCGGTCTTGGTGGTGATGGCACTGGCAGCTCTGGCACTGGCAGCTCTGGCACTGGCAGCTCTGGTACTGGGGGTCGAGGGACGAAGGGTGCGAGCAAGTCTACGAGCAAGTCTGCGAGCAAGACTAGGTCTGGCGGCAAGAAAACTTAGTACTTACGGCTTGAGTATT
>JABABG010000118.1 GCA_014238315.1 Alphaproteobacteria bacterium | reverse complement strand
GGGGCGATAACGCATAGCGTTCTCGGTAGCAATTTGAGAAGGTGTAGATGCGCCTCGATGACGGTTTTCTCTTCTTCAGCGTGTGTACTTGCGGCGATCCACAAACTTTCGTTTCTAAATAAGCCTGCGAAGTGCTGGTCTTCTTGCTCGGTGGTTGTGCGAACTACGGCTAGGCTCTTGAGGTTGCCAAGGACTTGCGTGCGAGCAACGCCAAGCCTACTCAGATAGTGTGAGGAGTCTTCGTCTTGGCATAGGGCGAGGGATACGCTTCCCATCACTTGCTCGCCGATGCCTTTGCTAACAATCTTGTAGCAAGTTTTTTTGCCAGGTTTTTTACCGAGCTTTTTATTAGCTTTGTTGCCAGTTCTATTGCTAGCCCTATTGTTAGCCTCGCTACTAGTTTTGCCTAAAACTTTGCTGGAAAATTGTGAGAACATAGAAATTTTCTGCCACCTGCGGAAACTTTTCTCCGACATGCGAGCCTGCACGAAGAGCAAAGGGCAATGCCTCGCGGTTTCGATTATACTGTTGGGCCAAAACTCGTTCTCGCACCTGATAGCGAGCGTAGGTTGCCAATGCTTGAGGAAGTTTCGCCACCAAGTGTGCTTATCCAGTGGTGCGAATTGGTGCTGTAATCTCTTGTCGCACTGCTTTGCTACGAGGTTGGCGGCGGGCTGGCTGGTCGTTGTGATCAACGTCGCTAGATGCGGTCGCTTTTGCCAGAACTCTTGTGCCAGCATCAGGGCTATTCGCGCCTCGCCGATATCTACGCCATGCAACCACAAGAGAGGTACTTTGCGCGGGCGAGGTTGTGTCGCTATACCGCAGAGCTCACGCGCACGTCGCCAAGGTGATGGGTTGGATGAAAGTCGAGATGGAATAAGCGAGCTCGCGTCCCCCTTACCTCTTACGCGAAAGTTTCTGCAGGCGTGGCTCACCGCTAATAGAAACAACAACACGCGCATAGGCAACGACAGAGCGCACATCAGCAAGCGATAGGCGAGCAACATATACCCGAACCTTCTCCTAAACCATAGCTAAAAAGCAATCCCTTTTAGAGGCTACTTTTAGCGGTTACTTTTGGCGGTAGACCAATCTGCCTTTAGTAAGGTCGTAAGGAGTCATTTCGATAGTAACGCGATCACCTACCAGCACTCGGATGCGGCTCTTGCGCATCTTGCCAGATGTATGTGCTAGAATCTTATGGTCGTTGCTATCCAATTGTACGCGAAACATAGCGTTCGGAAGGATTTCTGTGACGACTCCTTCGACCTGTAGGGGTTCTTCTTTTGCCAAACGGACTCTCTATGTTGTTGTCTAGTACCTTCTTGCTACCTCTCCAATGCGATGCAGAGGTCAGAATGCTAGGAGCATGGCGCGAGTTTAGTTAGGATTCAAGTGAAAATAGCAGAAAAATGTATGAGTGTGTAAAGATAGATGCTAGAATAAGAGATTGTGGTAAGTAGCCATAAATAACAATAGGAGATACTTTGTGCAGGTTATAGTACGCGATAACAATGTCGAACAAGCGCATCGCGTTTTGAAGAAAAAACTTCAACGCGAAGGGGTCTTGCGCGAGGTGAAAATGAAGCGTTTCTTTGAAAAACCGTCGGAGAAGCGCGCTCGCGCGAAAGCCGAATCGCTAAGGCGCGCGAGGAAACTACAGCGCAAAAGGCGCGAAAAATCTGGCTATTGAGCTCTCGTCTCTCTCTTTTATTCAGAGCCCTTGCTGTCTCTTTTATTTTTTTCTTCCCACTCGCATAGGTCGTATAGGCAGCAGTCGAGGCAACGCGGTTTGCGCGCGGTGCATACATAACGTCCGTGTAGGATCAGCCATTGGTGCGCGTTTTTGCGGAACTTTAGCGGAGTGCATTTCTCTAACTCCTCTTCGACGATCCGAACATTCTTTCCTCGCGCTATGCCGCTACGATTAGCTATGCGGAAAATATGCGTATCGACGGCTATCGTAGGTTGGTCAAAGGCGATGTTGAGTATGACATTTGCCGTTTTACGACCAACTCCAGGCAGAGCCTCCAGGCTCTTACGATCACTTGGAATAGCGCTGGCATGCTGTTCGATTAGTAGTCTGCTCGTTGCGATGATGTTGCGCGCTTTGCTGTTGAACAGACCGATCGAGCGAACATAATGACGCAATCCATCCTCGCCTAGCGCGAGCATATCCTCTGGTGTTTGCACGCGAGCGAAAAGCGAGGCGGTTGCCTTATTGACGCTACGATCAGTAGCTTGCGCCGAGAGGACGACCGCGACCAGCAAAGTATAAGCGTTCGTGTAATTTAGTTCCGTTTGCGGGTGCGGAGTGGCTTTGCTCAAGCGTTCGTAGAACTTTTCGATGTTCGTTGGGGTCATGGCATAGCCTCTGGTTATTTAAGGCTTTGCGCTCATACTACCCTTGATAAAAGTTGCCTTTAGCATGCTCGCCATTAGACGCAAACTCGCGAGTGGCGACTTCGCACTACCGAGCGGCTTGCCCATCCTGCGTCCAAGCTTCAAGGCTTTCTCGATTCTTTTTTCGAGGAAACCCCAAGTATTATGGCAATCGCTTGAGTTGTCGTTTAGCCAAAAAAAGATGGTCGGTAAGTAGACAGTCGCTAAAATTATGCGTTTAGTGTAAAAATTGTGGTCGACCGACAAGTCGCCGGCAGCGCGCCAAATTTTATCTAATGTTTCGTACAGGCAACGGGTGCTGTGGAAAAAATATTGCGGTTGCAAAATAATAGGTATTGCGCGTCTTAGAGAACGGCGTTCGTCATTCCAAGGCTCTAGGCGTTGACGCACACCTTTGGCAATTTTTTGCCTTATGGGTAGCTCTGCCCAACCGTCTTGTTGTTGTAATTGTTGCAAATCTTTCATTAGTTGATGTTCTGCTAGGTCGTGTGCGGCGCAGACGAAATCGTAGGGACGAGCTGAGGGGAAGATAAGTTCGGCGTCTGCTATCGAACAGTCGAGGGCGGCGGCTTGTAGCGATTTAATGTTCCAGCCATGCTTAGGGACATAGGCTAGCATTGCGCGAACCAGCTGTTCTTTCTCACGAAGGAGAGGTTTGTCGCTATCGTCTCGAATATAACCCATTATGCTATTCAATACCCACTTTATGAGACTTTTGTCAATTTTCTTGCAACACTATCGATGATTTTTGGCGATGACTTTTGGCGGTGACTTTTGGCAATCTGTGCGAAAATAACATAGGCAGAAATTTATAACGCTATTATACGGAGGCTCGTAGATAAGTTGAGCTCGCAGCATGAAACGCGTGTTTGTCGCTCGATTACGGAAGTTGCCCGTAGCGCCTGGGACAAACTAGACAAAGGCAATACGCCGTTTTGGCGTTACGACTTCCTCGAAGCCTTAGAAAAATCTAATTCTGTCGGTGTTGAGAGTGGATGGCAAGCCAGCTTTCTTATACTAGAAGAGAAAAACGAAGCAGAGGTATCGAGCATAAAGGCAGCCTTACCGCTTTGGCGCAAGAGCAACAGTATGGGCGAGTATGTTTTTGACTATATGTTCGCGGAAGCTTACCAGCGTAGCCTCGCTTTGCCGTACTATCCGAAACTACTAGCGGCGATTCCATTTACTCCCGTGCGCACGCCTAAATTTTTTCTCGGAGATATTTCTGCTCGACCTTTGCAAGACTCCGAAGAAACCACTCCTCTAGATACCTCTCTTGAAAGGCGACTGCTAGAAAGACAACTGCTAGAGTCTGCGTGTAAGCTATGCTACGAGGAGAATTTTTCTTCGCTGCATCTGAACTTTTTGCCAGAAACGGAAGCCCTCCTTGCCGAGCAACAAGGTTTCGCTCGCCGCCATAGTTTGCAGTTTCATTGGCACAATCGTGGTTGGCATTCTTTCGACCAGTTCCTAGCGAGTCTATCGCGTTCGCGGCGAAAAATGATTAAAAGAGAACGAGCAACATTGCAAGCTCAAGGATTTCGCTTTCGTCGTCTAAGTGGCGCGCAACTGTTCGACGAGGGCTTGTGGGATCGTTTCTACCAATTTTATTGCTCTACTTACGCGCGTAAGTGGGGATATCCTTACTTTACGCGCGAATTCTTCTCCCTTATCCTAACTCCCTTAGCAGATAGTATGCTCTTGGTGGTGGGTGAGTTGGGTGGCGAGGTTTGTTCTGTAGCGTTAAGTTTTTTTGACGACGAAGTACTGTTCGGACGCCATTGGGGAGCGTCTAGCTATGTGCCGTACCTGCATTTTGAAACCTGCTACTACCAGTCGATTATATTTGCTCTTGAGCGCGGTCTTAAGCTTATCGAGGCTGGTTCGCAGGGAGCCGAGCATAAGCTACCGCGAGGATACGAGCCGACCCTCCTGCCGAGCGCGCACTTCTTTGGCGAACCGACGTTCGCGCGAGCGGCAAGCGAATGGTGCAGACAAGAAAGGCTTGCGCTAGAGCTTCAGCTTAAGCAATGCGCTTTGTTTGCCAAACCTCCTTGCGGCACCTCGTATGCTGTTAGCTCAGCCAAGTCGTGAGTGCCTAGCAAAGTTTCTAGCAAAATTTTATGAGCATCTTGACGAGTGGGCTACGCCCGCTACTTCTGAAAAGTTCCTTTTTGAAGGCTTTCTCTAAATTTTCGTCTGTTATCGAGTTTTGGGTTATTTTGCGGGTTAATTCTTGAGATTCTTGTCGGCAGTTTTGCCAAACGAGCCCTTTTTTATCGCGTCTTTTTTCAAGCGCGTTTAGGGTTTCGAGCAAAATGGCTTTGCCTCGTTGCGCTAGTATAAGCTCTAGCTTGTTATCGCCGAACACGATAAACCTCGTGTCAATTATTTTAGAGTTTTTGTGATCAAGCGTTACGAAGCAAGAGCAGGCACCAGCCTGCGCTAGCTTGCTTCGCTCTCGCAAGCTGGTGTCGCTTTGCGCGAGCAGGTCGGATTTTTCTTTTGATCGTTCGAGGTATTGCTCCTCGCTCGGCAACGATTGGTCTAGCGTTTCGCAAACCACACCACTAGTCAAACTTTTGGCTGTTTTGTTTGTAAAACGCAATATATGACCGTTGGTGATAATCTTCGTTTTCAAACCAGCTATTTGCGCGATACGCGCGTTTTCTTGCAAATGGCGCGGCTCGCCATGGATAGGCACAAGCCAAGCAGGGTGCAGTTGTCTATAGACGCGCTCCACCTCGTTGCCGCTAGCATGACCCGATACGTGTAGCGAAGGCATGCGGTTGTGATCGATTATCTCGACACCCTTCCGAACCAAAGCATTTTTCACCTTGCCAACTGGTAGCTCGTTGCCGGGGATAGTTCGGCTGGAAAATACCGCGACATCGCCCTTTGTCAATGGACTGTTGGCTTGTGCTAATCGAGACATGAGGGAGCCCTCCTCGCCTTGCGAGCCGGTTGCCAACAACACTAGTTTTTCTGCTGCGATGCGCGCACGCGAATCCAAGAAGTCGTTCGTTAAATCTCCTAGGTAGCCGCAAGCTTGTGCTATTTCGCTCATACGTTGCAAGGCATTGCCGCCGATAACCAACCTCCGTCCGCACTTACGCGCGGCGCGCGCAATTGAGACTATGCGCGCGATGTTCGAGGCAAAGAGGGTTACCACTATGCGTTTGTAATCTTTTCTGAACAACTCTTCGAAAGCAGGCTGCGTTGAGGCTTCATCGCCAGAGCTAGAGTCGCTAAAGACATTGGTAGAATCGGACATCATAGCAAGCAGAGGCTGGCGGCGTTTCCTCGCTATATCGGTGGCTAGGTTGAAAAGTTTTTCCGATGCGGGCTCGCCTATTACAGGGTTCTGATCGAGCTTCCAATCGCCACTATGTAATAGAACTCCGCAAGCCGTTTCGATGCAAAGGGCGGTTGCCTCTGGTACCGAATGGGCTACCGCCAACGGCGTTATACTAAAGGGTTCGAGCACGAAACGTTGCCCTGCTGCGATGTTGCGAATGTTCAACGGCATCGCGTTGCCGAAGCGTTGCCATTTTTTTTGCAGTAGCCGTGCTGCGAAGTTTGTCGCAAAGATAGGGCAGCGCAATCTCTCACCCCACAGATAAGCGATTGCACCCAAGTGGTCTTCGTGCGCGTGGGTGATTATCAGTCCCTTAATACGTTCGGCATTGTCGTAGAGGAATTCGGGGTTCGGTAAAATTGCATCTATCCCACCGTGCATGCTCGCGGGAGGGAACCCTATGCCGCAATCGACGATAATCCAGGCACCATCGTGCCCGTAGAGGGATAGGTTACGACCGATTTCATTGCAACCGCCTATAGGAGCAAAAAGCACCTCATTTTTTTGTGCTACGAGCTTAGTCATCCTTGCACTCCTACTATTCTGGTAGGCGCATTAACCCTTCGATCATTAAGTCGTGATCGACGATGCTTATTGTCGGGCAATCGGCTGCTATTAATGAGGCTAGTCCGCCGGTAGCGATAACATTGACGTTGTCGGCTTTGAGGGTTTGTACCAAGCGAGCGCACATGCCTTCAACTAAATAGACCCACCCCCAATAGAGTCCGGCTTGCATTGCGGAAATCGTATCTTTTCCGTAGGCTTCTTGGCAGGCACAAATATTGATTGCAGGCAGTTGCGCTGCTCGCGAGACAAGGCTGTCGCGCGACAACTCGATGCCGGGAGCTATCGCGCCACCGAGGTAGCAGGAATTAGCGTCTAGCAAATCGAAGGTTGTCGCTGTGCCGAAGTCTACTATGAGAGCAGGCGCGCCGTACTTCTCGCAAGCTGCGAAAGAATTGACTAGACGGTCGATGCCTATCTGTTCGGGCGAGGAGAGGTCGGTTGCTATCGGAATATGTTCGCGGCGCACAACATACGCCTCGCGCTTCAAGAACAAACGGCACATCGATAATAGAGGTTCGGTCAAATTGGGCACAACGCTCGCTAAAGAAATGCGCGAAACCGATTGTGGTACCAGATCAGAGAGGTAAAACATGCTTTGTAGCCAAGCGGCGTATTCTTCTGCGGTTCGTGGAACTTGGCTGCTAAAACGCCAGCGTTGGTGAATGCGGTGTTTGCTAGAATCGCATAAAGCGACTAGCACATGGCTGTTCCCGATATCGATGGCAAGCAACATTTTATCGAACTTGCATTAGGAGCGTGGGCGCACTCTTAGCACTTCACCGCTTGCGTAGGAACAGAGTCTACCATCCTTGTCTTCGATTACAAGGTGACCGTCCTCATTCATACCTCGACAATAACCTTCGATTATTTGATGCTCCGATAGGGAAAGACTAATCATGCAATTAAGCGCATAAAGATACGGCTCGATTCGCCTGTAGAATGAGTCAAAGCCCTCAATTTGGAAGGTTTGCCAGTTTACATCAAACTCCGCTATGAAACGCTGTAGCAGGGTATCTGGCAATATCTCTGGTGCTCCACAAGCAGCAAGGCTTGTCGATGGGAAGTTGCTATCGTCGGGGTGGTGCAAAATATTAATGCCTACTCCGATGATCAAAAACGGCTGTTCGCCTCGGTAGACAGACTCGAGTAAAATACCAGAAACTTTAAGACCGTCTATCAGAATGTCGTTCGGCCACTTGAATGAAAATCTTTCTGGCTCGACGATCGAGCCTAGGACACGCGAGAGGATAACTGCACTAAGTAAGGAATAACGCGCCCACACTTTTTTGTGCAGCCTCGGTTCTATGATCAGAGAAAAATATAAGTTACCGATTGGCGAAAACCAGCTACCACCTTTACGCCCAATGCCTTGCTTTTGCTCGTCTGCTAGGATTACATCGGCGTGCGCGCCTTCACCTCTGGCGATGCGTCGCTTTGCCTCGGCGTTTGTGGAATCTAGAGAAGCTAGATGTATAAACATTACAACCTTCAAACCAGAGATTCAGGGAGGCGTGTTAGGAGGCGTGTTAGGAGGCGAATAGGACGCGAATAGCCTGCTCGCCGCGTTCAAGTAGCAAAGAAGGGGCGAGCGTCAATCCGACAACAGCAATGGCACTCGCATAGAGAATCCAACGGTTGCCCACTCCCTGTAGGACGAGGTTCCCTTGCGCCTCGTCGAAATACATTATTTTTACTATACGAATATAGTAAAAAGCACTGATGACGCTCGCCAATGCACCGCAGACGGCAATGAGCACAAGCTCTGTGCGTAATGCAGCCAGAAATATGTAGAACTTTGCGAAAAAGCCTACAAATGGAGGTAAACCAGCCATAGAAAACATAAGTACGGATAAGGCTAACGCAGCTTTAGCATCAGAATGCGCTAAGCCCGCTAAATCTTGTATTCGCTCGGTCACCTCACCCGAACTACGCATAGCTAGCACGAAGGCAAAAAGACCGAGGCTCATAGTCATATAAACGCATAGGTAGAAGAGCACCGCGCGCATGCTATCTGGCGTAGCGCTCGCAAAGCCAATTAGGATGATACCGATATGTGCAATCGCGCTGTAGGCGATAAAACGCTTAATATTAGTTTGCGGAATCGTAGCAAGCGCGCCAAGAAACATCGAGGCGATGGCGAGTATGCTGATAATCGGTCGCCAGTCATCTAGTAGTGGTAGGAAAGCTTCGACCAGCAGGCGCATCAATAGCGCAAGCGCAGCAATTTTGGACGCGGTTGCGAGAAAAGCGACTATAGAGCTCGGGGCGCCTTCATAGACGTCTGGGGTCCACATGTGAAAAGGCACGGCAGAGATTTTGAAGGCTATCGCCGCCAAGGTCAAAACCATACCTACGAGCAACATAGTCGGTGCAGGATGGCTTGGGCTTTGCAGGCTCGCAAGGATGCCCGCAAACTCGATGGACTCGGCACTGCCGTAGAGTAGCGAGAAGCCAAACAGCAGTAAGCCAGAAGATAGCGCACCTAGCATGAAGTATTTCAAGCCTGCCTCGCTACTACGTAGGTTATCGCGTTGCATGGCTGCTGCGATGTATAGGGCGAGGCTTTGCAGCTCTAATCCAACATACAGTGCTAGCAGCGACTGTGCAGATACCATCAAGCACATACCAAGCGTAGCGAAAAGAATGATAACCACATACTCGAAGCGGTATAGGCTTTTGCGCATGGGTTCGCTACCGATGAAACCAAGACCGATGAATAGAACGCACGCGCTCGCAAATAAGATAAGAATTTTTACGTAGAGAGCAAAAGCGTCAAAGCGAAAGTGCTTTGTCAACATCAAGCTAGTAAGCTCGTCGTAGTCGCTTGTAAAGGTTAGTGGCAATTGACCCTGCGCCCATAACAGTACCGCGACCATAGAAAGTAGCAAGATAACAGCAGTGTGTGAGACGACTCGTGTCGCAATTTCAGCAGGCAGAGCTAAACCTATAAGTAGCAGAGACAAAGCGCTCGTTGCTAAAACTATTTCCACCCCCATAGAAAGCCAGATCGTCATACTCTAATGCCCCGCTGTAGCGATTATCGGCAAAATATCTGGGGTTATAATATTCAGCAAAGGCGCGGGGTATAATCCTATCCATACGACCGGCAAGACGAGCGAGATCAAAACGAAGTTCTCGCGCGTTTGCAAGTCGTAGAGCTTGTCGGGCATAGCTGCTGGCGGTCCGAAGAAAACTCGACGATAGAGGTGCAGCATATAGCCAGCTCCCAAGATCATGCCTAATGCCAGAGCAAACGCAGTCGCTGGTGAAGCTTGAAAGACGCCTAGCAGGGTAAGTATCTCGCCGATAAAACCGCTAGTCCCAGGCAAGCCAATTGAGGCGAGAGTAAAGACTAGCATCAAGCGAGCGTAGGCTGGCATGGGTTGCACGATTGCTCGGAAGGCTTTTATCTCACGAGTTTTTGCTCGATCGTACAGCACGCCAACGCATAGGAAGAGCGCCGCGGATACCAAACCGTGACTGATCATCTGCATAACCGCGCCAGACAAGGCGGTAGCGTTATTAGCGAAAAGACCAGCGGTGACGAAACCCATGTGAGCTACGGAAGAATAGGCGATTAGTTTCTTTATGTCCTCTTGCACTAGGGCTACGAGTGAGGCGTAGACGACCGCGATAGCAGAAAGCGAGAAGACTAGTGGCGCGTAAAATTGTGAAGCGTCTGGTAAAATTGGCAGGCAGAAGCGCAAAAATCCGTAGCCGCCCATCTTTAGTAATAGCCCCGCTAGCATTACCGAGCCGGCGGTAGGTGCCTCGACATGCGCATCTGGTAGCCAAGTGTGGAATGGCCACATCGGCGTTTTGACCGCAAAAGACACGAAAAATCCTAACCACAAAACCCTCTGTAGACCTATCGAGAAATCCGTGTTCATAAGTTCTGGAATGTAGGTCGTCCCGCCAATCCAAGTCAGCGAGATGATCGAGAGCAACATCAGCACCGAGCCGAGAAAGGTATAGAGAAAGAACTTGAAAGCAGCATAGATGCGCCGCTCGCCTCCCCATATTCCGATGATGTAAAACATCGGTAGTAAAACGCCTTCGAAGAACAGATAAAACAGAATCGTGTCCAACGCCAAAAAAGCGCCTATCGAAAGGCTTTCCAATACTAAAAAGGCTGCCATGAAGTCGCGCACGCGTTTTGTAATCGAACGCCAGCTTGCAAGGATGCATAAAACCGTCAAAAAGCTCGCTAACACTACGAAAAATAGCGACAAACCATCTACTCCTACGCTGTAGCTTATGCCCGACGAGGCTATCCAAGACTTGGATTCGACGAATTGAAAACCTTCCTGTTGTCTGTCGAACGAGTACCATAGTCCCAAAGTCAGCGCGAAGTTCGACAAGGCAACCCACAAGGCGGTAGATTTTGCAGCCAGAGCTATATCGTTTTCTCGACCGCGGATAAGTGTCAGCAAGCCTGCGCCTAAAAGGGGTAGGAAAATAATCGTAGAGAGCAGAGGCCAGTTATCCATAACTTGTATATCTATAGTCGGTTAAAACTACAGCCTCTGAGCGATGGCAAATGCGCCGAAGACCACAACGCCGATAAGAATGGCAAAAACATAGTGGTAGACATAACCGCTTTGCATAATCCGTAGGCGTTCTCCTAGCCTGCGTGCAACAGTACTGATGCCGTCTGGACCGAGGGCGTCTATGGTTTTTTCATCTACTCCGTGCCAGAGTGCGCGAGCGAGCGAAAAAGCACTGCGCAGAAACAGCAAATTGTACAACTTATCAAAATACCACTTCTCAAGTAAAAATTGGTGAATTGGTCGCAAAATGCGCGCTAAGCGAGCGGGCAGGCTCGTGAAGATTTGGTAGCAGAGGAAACCCGCAGCAATCCCCAAGACAGATAAAAACAGAGGAAGCACCTCAACCCACCGAGGACTGTGGTGGGCGTCTTGCAAGGCAGTGTGGTAATCCTCTACGAAAATACTAGCGCGCCAAAAGTTACCACTTCCCTCGCCGACAAACCAATCCTTCAGCAAAAAGCCAGAGCTAATGGCTCCAATGGCAAGAAGTAATAAGGGTATGCTCATAGCGGGTGGAGATTCGTGAACTCGCTCCATGAGTTTTTCTTCGAAGCGAGGTAGCCAGTGGAAGCTCATTATGATCATGCGCGTTGCGTAGCCAGCCGTAAGAAAAACGCTGATATTACCGAGTAAAAAAGCCACCTGTCCGACTATAGTGTGGCTCGCCCAAGCCGATTCTAGAATTATATCTTTAGAGTAGTAGCCAGAGAATATAGGTATGCCTGCCAAGGACAAAACGCCTACCCAAAATAATAGGTAGGTTAGAGGCATCATGGAGCGTAGTCCGCCCATCCTCTTCATGTCCTGCTCGCCCGACAAGGCGTGTATTAAAGAGCCTGCGGCGAGAAAAAGTAGAGCCTTGAAAAATGCGTGTGTCGTCAGATGAAACATTGCCGCGCTGTAGGCAGACAATCCGACCGCGAGAACCATATATCCCAACTGCGAGCATGTCGAGTAGGCTATAACTCGCTTCAGGTCGTTTTGCGTGATGGCAACGCTGGCTGCGAAAAAGGCTGTTGCGGCACCAAACAAGGTGATGGTCGCAAGAGCGGTTTCCGAATACTCGAACAACCCTGACATACGGCAGAGCATAAAGACACCGGCGGTGACCATCGTTGCTGCGTGAATCAAGGCACTCACGGGCGTTGGTCCCTCCATGGCATCGGGTAGCCAGACGTGCAAACCTAGCTGCGCCGATTTGCCCATAGCTCCTACGAACAGTAGTAGAGAGATTGCTGTTATCGCCTCAAAACGCCAGTTGAAAATAACGAGCTCTTCGCCTAACACATCTGGCACCATAGCGAAAATCTCGCTGAAGTTCAGGCTTCCGAACATTTTGTAAGTTGCACAGATGCCGAGTACAAAGCCAAAATCGCCGATACGATTGACGAGAAAGGCTTTAACGCCCGCGCGGGCTGCGCTGTCCTTGTGATGCCAGTAGCCAATAAGTAGGTACGAGGCTAGCCCTACCCCCTCCCAACCGAAAAACATTTGCAAAAGGTTGTTAGCAGAGACCAGTGCCAGCATAAAGAAGGTAAAAAGACTAAGATAAGCCATAAAGCGCGGTAGGGAGGCATCGTCTTGCATATAGCCGGCAGAGTAAATGTGTACGAGGGTTGAAACCACGCACACGATTGCCATCATAACGGACGATAGCGTATCGACCTGCATAGCCCAAGCGATAGAGAGGTTGCCTACTGTAAACCATGGCGCAAGGGTGATAGTTGTCTCGAAGCCTCTGAGGGCTACGCTCAAGAAAAGGCTAATAGCTAAAATGCTGGCGATTATCATGAATAGGCAAGTTATAAATAGCGCGAGCGCAGCACCCATGCGGCGCGAGAACAAGCCAACTATGATGCTCGCAAAAAGTGGCAAGAGGGGAATGGCGACTATCATAGAAAGCCTATACTATCCCTTTAGATCAGAGATGTCGTGGATGGCAATTGAGGCGCGATTGCGGTAATAGACTACTAGGATAGCCAGACCGATGGTCACCTCCGCAGCCGCTGTCGCCAAGATGAACAAGGCGAAAACTTGACCGCTGAGATCCCCCAGAGCAGCAGAGAAGGCGATGAAGTTCATGCTGGCTGCTAGGAAAAGCAACTCGACCGACATAAGGATTACGATAACATGACGGCGGTTGAGGAAAAGACCTATCAAGCCAATGACGAACAAGCTGGTGCTCAGGAAAAGGTAATGCGCTAGAGATACGGGTAATAAACTGGACAATAAACTAGGCATACTTTGTCAAACTCCGCTCCTCGGTTCTATATCCACTAGACGCGCTTTCTCATCTCGAGTGTGCTGAGTGCTGATATTTTGGCGCAGGACATCATCGCGCTTGCGGTGTGTGAGCACGATTGCGCCAAGCATTGCGAGCAAAAGTAGCAAGCCTGCTATCTCAAAGATAACTAGATACTCCGAATAGACGAGCAGTCCTAGCTCTGTGGTATTGTCTAGCAGCCCCTTTGCGGCTTCTTCTCGTGCTAGCTCTTCTTCTCGTATTTTTTTTGCAAGTATGTCTTTGACTAGTCCTACCGTTGGTTTTGCTATCATTTTTTTGCTTGCGGCTACTTGGCTTGCGGCTACTTGGCTTGAACTTACTTGATTTGCACTTACTTGATTTGCAGTTGCTTGACTTGCAGTTACTTGGCTTGCGCTTGTTGTTAGTTTATTATCCGCCCTTTCTCTCGGTTGGTCGATTATCACAACAGCGAGTAGCTCGAAGAGCAACAATCCAGCTACCAGTAGTGCGAGCTGTAAATGTTTGCGTTGCAATTTAGCTCGCGCGACGAAGCGAATGTCTAGCATCATCACTACGAATAAAAACAATACGGCGATAGCTCCGACATATACGATAACTAGTAACAAACCTAGGAACTCTGCGCCCTGCATGACGAATAGCGCGGCACTGCTGAAGAAGGCTATTACCAGCAACAACACCGCATAGACTGGATTGCGCACCGTGATAACGCCTAAAGCGCAAGCGATGATGATCGTTGCAAAGATGGAGAAAATTACTCCTTCCGTTAGCTCGAAAGGAGAGAACTCGTTAAGTATGGCAAAAGGCATTTTTGGCGTGCTTTTCTAGATTTTATTTGTAGATAATCTTACCGATAAGGCTCGTCGCGCTTGAGGTTAGAGGCTAAAACCTCTTCCCAGCGATCACCGTTATCGAGCAGACGTTGTTTGTCGTAGAACAATTCTTCGCGTGTTTCGGTCGCGAATTCAAAGTTAGGTCCCTGCACGATAGCATCGACAGGGCAGGCTTCTTGGCATAGACCGCAATAGATACATTTTGTCATGTCTATGTCGTAGCGCGTGGCACGTCGCGAGCCATCTTCTCGTGGCTCTGCGTCTATTGTGATGGCTTGCGCGGGGCATACTGCTTCGCACAGCTTGCAGGCAATGCAACGCTCTTCGCCGTTAGGGTAGCGTCGCAAGGCATGCTCGCCACGAAAGCGAGGGCTAAGAGGACCTTTTTCGTAAGGATAGTTCAACGTGTGCTTCTTGCGGAACATAGACCTAAAGGTTAAGGACATGCCTTGTAGCAACTCGAGCAGAATGAAAGAACGAATGTAGCGAATGATGAAAGACATGATATATAGAACTCTACTAAGATTAGCTACGCGAAGGTATGTCAAAAAAATAGACGCCACTTGAAACTAGCACGACCCACAGCAATGTTAGAGGTAGAAAAATTTTCCATCCCAAGCGCATCAGTTGGTCGTAGCGGTAGCGCGGGAAGGTAGCTCGCACCCACAAGAACAAGAATAAAAGAGCGCAGACCTTGAGCATAAACCACACGGGCGGCGGAACCGATAAAAAGGGCTCGGCGTTGATAGGTGAAAGCCAGCCGCCGAAGAAAAAGATGGTTGCCATGGCGGCTATTAAAATCATATTTGCGTATTCGCCTAAGAAGAATAATGCGAACACCATTGCCGAATACTCGACATTAAAACCAGAGACTAACTCGCTTTCGCTTTCTGGTAGGTCGAAGGGCGCGCGGTTAGTTTCTGCTAGACCTGATACGAAGAAGACGATTGCCATTGGAAATAAAGGAACGATAAACCATAATGACTTTTGCGCTTGAACGATTTTGCTTAGGTTCAGTGAGCCAGCCATGATCAGCACGCAGACTATCACGAAGCCGATGGCGATTTCGTAGGAGATCATTTGTGCCGCCGAGCGCATAGCGCCTAAAAAAGGATATTGCGAGTTAGACGACCAGCCGCCCATGATGACACCATAAACTCCGAGCGATGATAGCGCGAAGAGGTACAAAATCCCGGCGTTTACATCGGCAAAGACGATTCCCTCACCGATAGGAATAACCGCCCAAGCACCTAACGCGAGCGCGAAGGTAAGAATCGGCGCGCATAGGAAGACCACCCGATCCGCTCCTGTCGGTATCAGCGGTTCTTTGAAAATTAGCTTCAAGGCGTCCGCAAATGGTTGTAGCAACCCGAACGGTCCTACGACATTAGGACCGCGCCGCCGCTGCATCCATCCTAATACCTTCCGCTCGGCATAGGTTAGGTACGCAACCGCAATAATCACGCATAGGATAACCGCAACGGCAATTGCGACTAGTGTCAGAATAGGTTTAATATTTTGTGTCCACAAGATTTGTTGCCACGATTCGACTTTGGATACGAGCGATAAGTTTTCCATTTCCGTCTATCTAGCCCTAGAGCTAACCCCTACGCTGCGTTTTTCTTGCGCCGCAACTCTCGCCGTGCGCGCGTACAGGCAGACATAGTCTCTGACGCACGGGAGATGGGGTCGCTCATATAATAGTTTTCGCGCTTTGTGACGATGGGATCGACATGCAAGCTAAACTCTTTATTAGATTTGTCGTCGAGCGACTGCCAAACTGCTCGCAACGGACGATCCTGCTCGGCTAGCTCTGGATGCTCTTTCCATAAGACGGTGCGTAGTTCCTGCAGGTTGTTCCAAGGCGGGATCGTATCCAGTTTTTCTGCTAGAGCTCTTAGAATGCGCCATTCAGCTTGCGCCTCTCCTGGAGGTGGAACCGCCGCGCACCCCATCTGCACGCGCCCCTCCATATTGATCCAGATTCCGCTTTTTTCTGTGTAGGCAGCGGAGGGAAGAATCACATCTGCGACTTGCGCCGCCCTATCGCCATGGTGTCCGATATAGATTGTGAAGCATTTTGCTAGAGAATCGAGGTCGAAATCATCGGCTTGCATAATAATCGCGACCTCAACCTCCCCCTTCGCCATAGAGATTAGCAGAGGCATAAAGCCGTCTACTCTTTGGTTGAATCCTATTTCGCACGCGCCGACCGCAGAAGCACCTCTGTGTAATATGTTGAAGCCGTTCCAATCCTCGCGCACCATATTTGCTTTCTCGGCAATTTTGCCACATAAGCGCCATATATCGCTACCATCTTTGCGTTCTAACGCATCGTAGCCCAAGATCAACATAGGATGTCTGGCTGCCGATAGGGTTGCAAGCAGGCGTTCCTTGTCTTTGCTGCTTGCGATTTTTAGCAAATGTTGAGGTTGTTCGCTTAACCAACGACAAGGGTATGTTACATCGCACGCTGTTCCGATTCCGTAGGCTTGTTGCAAACCTCCTTGCAACCAAGCCTGCCTAATACGCGCATTGACGATGGGCGCGTCCTCGCGCGGGTTTGCTCCTACGATCAACAAGGCATCGGCGCGAGTTATATTCGCAATGCGGGTGTTGAATAGGTAGCCGCTGCGTATACTAGGATCGAATTGCGCACCACCCTGCCGCGCGTCAAATTTATTAGAGCCTCGTGCGGTTAGGAGTTTTTTAAGCGCGTACATGGATTCCAAATCGCACTGTTCGCCCGCAACGGCAGCTATTCGTGTTTTCGCGCGCTCTATTCGTTCGGCTACCAAGTCGAGTGCCACCTGCCAGCTTATCGGGACGAGTTGTTTTTTTTCGTTGCGCGCGTAAGGTCGGTCGAGTCTTTGCCGCGCCAAGCCATCGCAGGAGAAGCGCGCTTTGTCAGAGAGCCATTCCTCGTTTACATCCTCGTGCAAGCGAGGCAACACTCGCAGCACTTTTCCATTTTTACTATCTATTCGGATGTTACTCCCGACAGCGTCCATCACATCAATGGATTCACTTTTTTGCACCTCCCACGAGCGGGCGCGGAAGGCGTATGGTTTAGAGGTGAGCGCGCCTACAGGGCAGAGGTCGATTACATTGCCAGATAGCTCCGAATCGATAGCTTTTTCCAAGGTGGTAATCTCGACATCTTCCCCGCGTCCGAGCATACCTATATCGTCGACACCTGCAACCTCGTTGGCAAAGCGTATGCAACGCGTGCAGTGAATGCAACGCGTCATGACCGTTTTGATCAATGGTCCCATGTATTTTTCTCCGACCGCCCTTTTATTTTCGGAGAAACGGCCTCGATTGAATCCATAGGCTAATGCTTGGTCTTGCAGGTCGCACTCGCCACCTTGGTCGCAAATTGGGCAATCGAGCGGATGGTTGATCAGCAGAAACTCCATTACCCCTTTGCGCGCGTTTTGCAGGCTAGGCGAGTTAGTCGTAATCGACATGCCTTCGTTGATCGGCAGAGCGCACGAGGCTTGCGGTTTCGGAGGTCCTGGCGAGACTTCGACCAAGCACATTCGGCAATTGCCGGCTATCGACAGGCGATCATGATAGCAGAAACGCGGTATTTCGATGCCTGCTTCCTCGCAGGCTTGCAAGACGGTTAACCCTGCCTCGCACTCGCGCTCCTCACCATCGATGGTAATTTTGACCATGGGTAATTCTGGGGGTAGTTCTTTGGGTAGCTCTTTAGAGGATACCCCCTCAGAAGGTAGCTTTGAGGATGGTAGCTTCTGGGATGACGGCTCTTTGGACATTTCTGCTTTTTCTAGTTATCTTTTCTACTACGCAATTTCTTGCTGTTTTTGCTGTGCTATGGAGGAGCTCGCCTGCGTTTGCGCTTGTCGTTCTTCGATGCGCGCTACTATTTCAAAGCGGAAGTGTCGTATCAAGCCTTGTATCGGCCAAGCAGCAGCATCGCCGAGCGCACAGATGGTATGCCCCTCGACTTGCTTAGTTACCTGCAGTAGCAGATCGATTTCCTCAACCTTGGCTTTTCCTTCTACCATGCGCTCTAGGACGCGCCACATCCAGCCAGTGCCTTCTCTGCAAGGTGTGCATTGTCCGCAACTTTCGTGTTTGTAGAAATGGGCTAGCCTTGCGATAGCTTTTATGATGTCGGTCGAGCGGTCCATGACGATTACGGCTCCCGTTCCTAGTCCGCTATCGAGTTCTTGCAACGACTCGTAGTCCATAAGCGCGTTTTCACAAAGAGAGCGGTGAATTAGTGGCACGCTAGAGCCGCCTGGTATCACGGCTAAAAGATTATCCCACCCCCCGCGCACGCCGCCGGCGTGTCGTTCGATCAGGTCTTTCAACGGTATCGACATAGTTTCCTCGACATTGCAACTTTTGTTGACATGCCCCGATATGGAGAAAACTTTTGTTCCGTGGTTGCCTGGACGCCCGAAAGAAGCAAACCATGCTGCGCCACGCCGCAGGATCGTTGGTAGCACCGCGATAGTCTCGACATTGTTGACGGTAGTGGGGCAACCATAGAGTCCTACGCCTGCGGGAAATGGGGGTTTTAGACGAGGTTGTCCTTTCTTACCCTCCAAGCTTTCCAATAGCGCGGTTTCCTCACCGCAGATATAGGCACCCGCTCCGCGATGCAGGAAAAGGTCTAGGTTGTATCCGCTTTTCGCGGCATTCTTACCCAACAGCCCATCTTCGTATGCCTCATCGATGGCTGTTTGCAAGATTTCGGACTCGCGCACGAATTCTCCGCGGATGTAAATGTAGGCATAGTGGGCGCCCAAAGCAACGCTCGCCAGAAGGCAACCCTCTAGTAGGCGATGAGGATCGAAGCGGATCATATCGCGATCCTTGCAAGTGCCTGGCTCTGATTCGTCTGCATTGACGACCAAGTAGGAAGGAAGATCGGACTCCTTTGGCATGAAGGACCACTTTAAGCCAGTTGGGAAGCCCGCGCCGCCGCGCCCGCGCAAGCCAGAGGCCTTCACCTCCTCGATTATTTTCTCCCTACCTTTCTTTACCAAGCTTGCGGTGTTGTGCCAGATTCCACGCTTCTTGGAAGAGGTTAAATCGACGGGAGCTTGCCCGTACAGGTTGGTGAAGATGCGGTCTTTATCGTCAAGCATCTACGACACCTTATAACCCGAGCGTTTGTTGAGGCTTGTCTCGCTATGCTGTACGGGTTCGGCTCCGCGTCGCTTGATTTGCGAGCCAGCGGTTACGGGCTTGCCAGCTGCCAAGTTATCGAGAATATTTTCAACATGCTTTTCCGACAAATCTTCGTAGAAATCGTCGTTTATTTGCATGGCGGGTGCATTGGCGCAAGCACCGATGCACTCGACCCGTGAGAGCGTAAAAAGACCGTCCGAGGTGGTTTCGTTCGCGCGAATGCCGAGTTTTTTTTCGGCGAGAGCGACTAGGCTATCGCCACCTCTTAGCATACAAGGCGTTGTCGTGCAGCATTGAACATGGTATTTGCCGATCGGTTTACGGTGGATCATGGTGTAGAAGCTCGCTATCTCCTCTAGTCGCATGCGCGAGATGTCGAGAATTTTAGCGATGTTTTCCATCGCCGCGTCCGTAACACAGTTTGTTTCGGTATTTTGTCGTTGCGCGAGGTCGAGTAGCGCGAGCACTGCACTTTGCTTACGCTTAGGGGGGTATTTGGCAATTTCCTTCTTTGCACGCTCGGCGAAGGCAGCACGGAAGGAAAAACTTTTTGGAGCTGTTTTAGAATCTGGCATTGCTCTAGCGATCAATTTCGCCGAAGACGATATCGAGCGAACCCAGCACTGCTACCGAATCCGCTAGCATGTGCCCCTTGCAAAGTCTCTCTAGTGCTTGCAGATGCGCGAATCCGGGTGAGCGAATTTTGCAACGATAGGGCTTGTTGCTACCGTCGGAGACGAGGTAGACGCCGAATTCGCCCTTCGGGGCTTCGACAGCGCGATAGACTTCACCCGCTGGCACATGGAAGCCTTCCGAGAAAAGTTTGAAGTGATGTATCATCGCCTCCATTTTTTCCATCATATCTTTGCGTTTAGGCGGCACGATTCTATTATTGTCTATGCACACCTCGCCTTTCGGCATTTTTTTCAAGCATTGCCGTATGAGTTCTAACGATTGGCGCATTTCTGCTACGCGCACCAGGTACCTATCGTAGCAATCGCCGTTTGTGCCGACTGGTATTTGAAATTCTAACTCTTCGTAGACGGCGTAAGGAGCGGATTTGCGCAAATCCCACGGCACGCCTGTCGCGCGTAGCATAGGTCCGGTGAACCCACAGGCGAGAGCTTCCTCGCTCGTGATGATTCCTATGTCTGCGGAGCGTTGTTTGAAAATACGGTTTCCGGTTAACAATGTCTCCATATCGTCTACGAACTTAGGAAACTCGTCTGCCCAAGCACTTATCTTATCTTCCAACCCTGCAGGCAGGTCTCGATAGACTCCCCCTACTCGATAGTAGGCAGCGTGCAGACGCGCGCCAGAGGCGGCTTCGTAAAACTCCATTAACTTCTCGCGCTCTTCGTAGCCCCATAAGGCGGGGGTTAGTGCGCCGACGTCCATCGCGTAACTGGTGATGCTCAAAAGGTGGTTGAGTATCCTCGTTATCTCGTCGAACAACACGCGCACAAATTGACCGCGTTGCGGAGGAGCTATATCGAGCAAGCTCTCGATTGCTAGCACGAAGGCGTGTTCTTGGCATAAGGGGGATACATAGTCTAGGCGATCGAAGTAAGGGATCGCTTGCAGGTAAGTTTTATGTTCGATCAGCTTTTCTGTTCCACGATGCAACAGCCCGATGTGCGGGTCTACGCGTTCGATCACTTCTCCGTCCATCTCCATGACCAGTCGCAACACGCCGTGCGCGGCAGGGTGTTGCGGTCCGAAATTCATCGTCATAGTACGCAGGGTTGGGTCTTTTGCCGAAGTTGCTAGCTGGTCGATGGCTTTGCTCACTATGCTCTCCACTAAGCTCTCTATGTAGTTTTCGTAGCTTTTGGCTTTTGGTCGTCATCGGCTGCTTGCGCGCCATTTTTAGCCAGCCCATCTTTGGTTTGCCCGTGCCAAGGCATCAGCGTATCGTCTACGCGTAGATTTTGCGCCATCGAGACTTTTTCGTGCAAGATTCGTCCTCGCTCGTTATCGTAGCGCACTTCTGTGTAGCCGGTTAGCGGGAAGTCTTTACGCAAGGGATGCCCCTGGAAACCGTAGTCGCTCAACAGGCGTCGGAGGTCGGGATGGTTCTCAAAACGGATACCGAACATGTCCCAGCATTCGCGCTCATACCACGGCGCACAAGGGAACACCGCGTGTAGCGAGGGGACAAACGAGGACTCATCCGTATCGACAATTAGTCGCAGACGCATATTATGGGCTGTGCTTAGCAGGTGGTAGACGACTTCGAAACGCTGTGCTCGTTGCGGGTAATCGACACCGCAAATATCGATCAACAGACGAAAGAGACATTGCCTATCGTCGCGCAGAAACTTTGCAATATCTGGCAAAGTTTCACTCAAACTTTCCTCCGCACCTTTGCCCTGCTTTGCCTTGCGCAGTCGAAATGCGAGCATACGCGGGTCTCGCTTTTCGCGAGCAAGTCTGCCTTGTTGCTTCGAGAGTAGGTATGCTGCCAGCTCTTCTACACCTTCGTCTTTCTGTTCTTTTTTAGCAACTTGCGCGTTCATCGGCGAAAGCGAGCAGTACGCCGTATTTTTTTCTTGAGTTGCAGGATACCATACACGAGTGCCTCTGCGGTTGGCGGGCAACCTGGCACATAAATATCGACTGGCACTATACGATCGCAACCCCTTACCACAGAATAAGAGTAGTGATAGTAGCCACCGCCGTTTGCGCAAGAGCCCATCGAGATAACCCATCTCGGCTCTGCCATTTGGTCATAGACTTTGCGTAAGGCTGGAGCCATTTTATTGGTCAGTGTTCCAGCAACTATCATGACATCGGATTGACGCGGTGAGGCGCGGACGAACACCCCGAAGCGGTCTAGGTCATAGCGTGGCATATACGCGTGAATCATCTCGACAGCGCAACAGGCGAGCCCGAAGGTCATAGGCCACATAGAGCCGCTCTGCGCCCATCCCACCAACTCGTCAAGCCGAGCGGTAACGAAACCTCTCTGCTCGGTGTTCGGTACTACATCTATCAAGGTTTTGCGAGGAAGCGTCCTAGGCTTGCTAGAGGTGGGGATCGAGGTCGTCATAGTAGGTTACTTAAATAGATACTCATCGTGTTTGCTATATTCTTGAACTCTATTCCCAATCGAGCGCACCCTTGCGCCACTCGTATAAGAAGCCGATACAAAGCACTAGCAGGAATACCATCATCGACCAAAATCCTAATAGCGACAGGTCGCGTAGCGCGAGCGCCCAGGGGAAGAGAAAGGCTACCTCTAGATCGAAGACGATGAAAAGCAAAGTTACCAGATAGAATCTTATATCGAAGCGTAAGCGCGAGTCGTCAAGTTGCTCGAAGCCACATTCGTATGCGGACAGCTTTTCCGCATACGATGCTTTGCGCGATAGCACAAAGTTTGCCAAGACGAAGATAAACGAAAAGCCGAAGGCAACGCCCAAAAAGACTATGGCTGCGAAGTATTCGGTGTAGAATGTGTCTGACATGCTCGCGGTATGGCTCAATGTTTGCAAGAGGCACAACTAGGGTTGCGCACAACTAGGGTTACGGTAGGTCGACAAAAGAAGTTGCAAGGATAACATTATACTAGGGCTAACATTATACTAGGGTTAACAGTGTGCAGTTACTCAAATAAGTTTAAGGCAAATACATTGGCGATTGGGTTTTGCAAAGGTTTTTCGTAAGTGATAAGAGACTCTGCGTAAAAGTTTTTGTTTTGTGTTTTTTTATGTGCAACATCTCGGTTATTTTTACATAGTACAGAGAAGAAAAGCAACGCGGTAAGATTTTAAGTAACCATTCTGGCGAAAATTCTATGGAGCTTTCACAAGCGCAAAGCTTTGAGCGGCGGGAGCAGGTCGAACAGTGGTTCCGCTCGTTGCGCGATAGGCTTTGCTCTGCCTTGGAGTCCGTTGAGGAAGAGTTCGTATCTAGCGATGCGTTTGCGGGCTCTCAAGCTGGTCGCGCATACGAGAAACGCTTTCGCCGTAAGCTCTGGCAACGCGAAGAGGAAAACAGAGATGGACGAGAAGGCACGCAGGCAGAAGCACAGGCTACCACGACAAAGGGACAAAAGACGCGCGACACGCAACCACGAGCAGACTCGAGAGCAAGTAATAGCGGTGGCGGTGAGATGTCGGTAATGCGTGGAGAGGTTTTTGAGAAGGTCGGCGTTAATATCTCAACCGTCTATGGCACCCTAGTGCCAGAATTGCGCAGCGAGGTTAGAGGCTCGGCTGGTGACGGGCGTTTCTGGGCGAGTGGAATTTCATTAGTCGCTCACCCTCGCTCGCCACTGGTGCCAGCAGCGCACTTCAATACTCGTTACATCGAAAGCGCGCATGGCTGGTTTGGCGGTGGAGGCGATTTGACACCGAGCATTCCCGACCCCGCTGCTCGTGAGATGTTTCACGCAGAGTTTAGACGCGTTTGCGATAAATACAAGAAAGGTCGTTATCGTGCTTATGCTAAGGCGTGCGATGATTACTTTTACATCCGCCATCGTCGTTGCGCGCGTGGTGCGGGGGGTATTTTCTACGATAACCTCAGCGACGACTGGCAGAGCGACTTTGCCTTCACGCGTGATGTGGGCGAGGCGTTTCTAAACATTTTCCCCAAGTTAGTGCGCGAGAGATTCGACAAGGATTGGAACGAAGAACAACGCGCACAACAGTTGCGCGTGCGAGGCTACTACACAGAGTTCAATTTAATATACGACCGAGGCACGCGTTTTGGCTTACTGACGAACGGGAATCCAGAAGCTGTATTGATGTCGCTGCCGCCACTCGTAGCTTGGTGAGAGGGAATACTGAGGGAAATACTTATGGCTACAAAACCGCAATTACCTTTGTTTGAGCCTATATGGCGAGCGCGAGAGGAGGACATAGTTAGCTCTCCGCTGCAAGACTTTTGTCAGCGTTTCACTAAGTTTGGACGCGCGCCACGAACAAAAGAGGAATACGAGCGTTTGTGGCGTTGGTCGTTAGACGAGGCGGAAGAATTTTGGGGATCGGTATGGCAGTTCTTACAAGTCATTGGCTCTACGGGCTCCAAGCCTTTTGTAGTTAAAGGAGCAGAGCTTCTCGCAACGCGTTTTTTCCCGCGAGCGAAGTTAAACTTTGCCGAAAACCTTTTGCGCGGCGGCGAAGAGCTGGAAGAGCAAATTGTCCTCTCCAGTTGGTTCGAACAGGGTGAGGCGAGGCGGCTTACCCGTGCTGAGTTGCGTAGCAAGGTCGAGGCATGCGCGCGCCTCTTATTGAGTTGTGGGGTTGTGCGCGGCGATAGGGTTGCGGGCGTGCTTCCCAATTCTCTCGAGGCTGTAGTTGCTATGCTCGGTTGCACGGCAATCGGTGGGGTTTGGACGAGCGCGTCGCCAGATTTTGGCGCAGAGAGCCTCGCGGATCGTTTTTCGCAAACGCGACCGAAAGTTTTGCTTATCGCCGATAGCTACGCTTACAACGGCAAGTATTTTTCTCGCAACGTTGAGATGGAGAAGTTGGCGAGAAGCCTTGACTCGCTAGAGTATGTTTTTGCGCTCGCCAATCACGAGGGTTTGTGCAAATTTTCTTTGTGCGAAAAGAATTTACACAAAGAGAGCGGCTCCGACCCGCATGGCCATGGTGATGCCTTTTCATCCCCCTCATATATAGAGAACGATAAGGGCAAGCACCTGCCTCTCTTGAGCTTTGCCGAGAGCTTATTACAAGAGGAACGAGCAGGGCTGGCGCGTAGCGAGCCTTTTTGCTACCCGCAACTTCCCTTCGACCATCCCTTGTGCATCCTATACTCTTCTGGCACGACCGGTGTGCCAAAATGTATCGTCCATCGCGCGGGTGCTGTGCTGTTGCAGCATGGGTTAGAGCATAGGTTGCACTGCGATGTAAGAGCTGACGATCGCGTCTTTTTCTTCACAACTTGCGGATGGATGATGTGGAACTGGCTCACGAGTTCGCTATTTAGCGGAGCGCGTGTTGTCCTCTACGATGGCTCGCCGTTGTTCGACGAAGGCAAGCGTCTTTGGCAGATAGCAGAGGAAGAGAGGCTGACGCACTTCGGGGCGGCGGCGAAATACTATGCTACGCTTGAAAAATCTGGGCTTAAACCACGCGAGCAATTCGACACGACTAGTCTGCGAGTAGCGCTCTCAACGGGCTCTCCGCTCGCGCCAGAGAGTTTCGATTTCATGACCCACTCCTTGTCTGTCTCTTCGACCTTTCCTTCTTCGATCAGCGGCGGTAGCGATCTGTGTGGTTGCTTTGTGATGGGCTGCCCAAGCATGTCGGTCTATCGAGGTGAGATATCCGTGCCAGTGCTAGGCATGGCGGTGGAGATAGTCGATGCGCAGGCTCGCCCCGTGCTCGATAGCATGGGAGAGCTCGTATGCGCGCAAGCGTTCCCAACGATGCCTTTGAAATTCTTTGGAGATGACGAGAAGCACTCACTCTATCGCAAGGCTTATTTTCAGCACTTTCCAGAAAATGTTCGGAGCCTTTGGCATCAGGGCGACTATGCCGAACAGAGCAGCTTGACGGGTGGCATCACGCTGTACGGACGCTCCGATGCGACTTTGAACGTTGGCGGCGTGCGTATAGGCACAGCCGAAATATATCGGCAAGTCGAGGCAATAAAAGAGGTGAGCGAGGCGGTGGCAATCGAGCATAAAGAAGGACCTGCTGACGACAATTCTGTGGATACCCGTATGCTGCTTTTCGTGCGCTTGGCAGAGGGTCTATCGTTGGACGAGACATTGCGCGAGAAAATTATCGAGCGTTTGCGTAAAAATTGCTCGCCGCGTCATGTGCCATCGCGTATATTTCAGGTCTCGGATATTCCTCGTACGCGCTCCGGTAAGATTACCGAGATTGCTATTCGCGATTATGTCGC
>JABABG010000072.1 GCA_014238315.1 Alphaproteobacteria bacterium | reverse complement strand
GCAAGGGGGCTCGCAAGAGGGTCTAGCAAGGGTTTCTCGCAAGGGGGTCTAGTAAGTCTTGCGCGAGAACGGATAAGGGGGTGTAGCTCAGTTGGTTAGAGCGCCGGCCTGTCACGCCGGAGGCCGCGGGTTCAAGTCCCGTCACTCCCGCACTTACTCGCGCTAGTATCGAAGTTGTTACTTCAGTTGTTATTTCAGCCGTTATTCTAGCCGAGCCGCTAGCCGCCAGACAGCCGCGCGAGCATGCGCGCGATGCGCTTAGCGGCGAGCGTGCGGCGCGAGGCACTCTTGCCTAGTGGCAGGTGCCATAGTAGGTTCTGCTCTTTGCCTAGGCGCAGACCCTTGCTAGCACCCTTGCTAGCACCCTTGCTAGCACCCTTGCCAGCACCTTTGTCAGCATGGCGTTTTAGCAAAGCGATCAGTTTGTCTGGCTCGGCAAAACGGTTTTCGACAAAGCGGACGGTTATGCCGCCACCACCCGCCTCTAGCGAGGCGATGTTTGCTCGAAAAGCCCAATCCTTTATCTCGAACAACGCGAGTAGGTTATCGACCTCAGCAGGTATAGCCCCGAAGCGGTCCTGTAGCTCGTCCCTAAAGTCTCTGCGCGCCGCCGCCTCTTCCAGCATCGATAGTCGACGATAGAGAGCCATGCGTAAGTTGACCGAGGCAACATAGTTCGGAGGAATTAGCACCGGGATGCCCAACGAAATGCGAACATCGGCACGAGCATGCTGGGCTATCGGTTTGCTATCAGCTTCCTGCGAGCTAGAGGCTTGTTTAGGACTGCCTCCGTCCTTTGTCGATTGCTCGGCACTACTGGCCTTCCGCTCGGCTATCGCCTCGCGTAGCAGCTTGCGGTATAGCTCGACGCCTATCTCGCGAATTTTACCCGACTGCTCCTCGCCGAGCAAATTTCCAGCCCCGCGCATATCTAGGTCTTGCATCGAGACGCGCAAGCCCGCACCAGCAATATCCAGAGTCTCCATCAGCTGCAACCTCTGCATCGCCTGCTTTTGCTTGCGCGCGTATTCGGGGACGAAGAAGTAGCAATAACCGCGTAGTTTTGCTCGACCGACCCGACCTCGTAGCTGGTAGAGCTGCGCCAAACCGAAACGCTGCGCGTCCAAGATTATCATGGTATTAGCGCGCGGGATGTCTAGCCCCGCCTCAACGATGTTCGTAGACAATAGAATATCGCGCTCGCCGAGAACGAACGAGCGCATACGCTGCTCGAGCGTTGCCGATGGCAGCCTACCGTGCGCTACGACCAAACTGGCGTCCGCTGCTACGCGTTCGAGCAAAGCCTGCGTGCGCGCTAGATCGGCTATGCGCGGCACCACGCAGAAAGCCTGTCCGCCGCGCAAACGCTCGCGCCTCAAAGCCTCGCCTATCGAGACGGCATCGAAGTCGAGCACGAAGCTACGCACATGCAAGCGGTCGTAGGGCGGAGATACGATGGAGGATATATCGCGCAAGCCAGAGAGAGCCATATGTAGCGAGCGAGGAATCGGGGTAGCACTCAACGATAGCAGGTGCGCCTCACTGTTCTTCCAACGTTCCTTCTGCTCGACGCCGAAGGCTTGCTCCTCGTCGATTATCTGTAGCGCGAGGTTGGGCATAGACATAGACTTTGCGAGCGTAGCGTGAGTGCCTATCAGTATCTGTATTTCTCCACGCGCGGCAAGGGCGCGAGTAGCGGCTCGCTCTTGGTTCGTTCGCAACCTCGATAGCACGCCGATTTTTACCTTTAGGGATGTCGGCATGCGCGCGAAACGCTCTTTGAATAGGCGTCCGTGCTGCTCTGCTAGTAGGGTCGTCGGGGCGAGCATCAATACCTGCCCGCCCAACGAGGCAACGATGAAGGCGGCGCGTAGGGCAACCTCCGTCTTACCAAAACCCGCATCCCCGCAGATGATGCGGTCCATAACACGCCCTGAGGATAGGTCCTCGACTACATCGCGTATGGCGGCGGACTGGTCGTCCGTCTCGACATAGGGAAAGCCCATCTGGAATTCTTGCCACAAGTCTTGTGAGCTACCTTGCTCGATGCTGAAGACGGGCGCGGGTTGCAAGCAACGAGCCGCCACGGTTGCTATTAGCTTATCGGCGAGGTCTTTAATCCTACGCTTCGCACGAGCCTTGCGTTGGCCGAACGAACCGCCGCCTAGGCGGTCGAGCTGAGGTGAACTCTCGCCACTATCGCCAAAGCGGGATAGACTTTCCAAGCCTTCGACGGGTAGGTAGAGCGTCTCAGAACCAGCATAAGCTATCTTGACACAATCGTGCGGAGCACCACCTATCTCTAGGCAGACTAGTTCTTCGAAACGACCTATACCATGCTCGCTATGCACTACTACCTCGCCCAACTCAAGCGTACGCGCCTCAGCGAGAAGAGCCTCTAGCGTACGCGTACGTCTACGCGTACGGGCACCAAACCTCTCGCCGAATAGCTCCGATTCGCTAACTACGGTGAGCAGTGGCGAATCAAAGCCTTGGCGCAGAGAAAGGCTAGCTGCCCCCGCAACGCCAGCTGGAGAAGAGACGAGCGATGGGTAGTCGCAACTTGGCTCGACATGAACGGCATTCTCACGCAGACGCTCGCCCATACGCGCGAGTGCGAGTTGCGGGTGGGCGATGAATAGGTGGCGTTTGCGTTGCGTACGCTGACGCAAGTCGTCGTAGAGGCTACCCTCGCGCAAGGCGAGCGAAAAGTTCGGGCATGCGATGCCGCCGCAATCGTGCGTTGCTAGGCTATCGCCGAGGGGGGTGGTAAGCGGTGCTAGGTGGGTTGCGCGATGGAGGCGCACATAGGAAAAAGAAGAGCCGAAAGAAGAGCCATTGGTCTCGCTCGTTTCAGTCTCCTCGTTCGAGCCCTTATAGTTTGGATCTTGCGCGAATGCCTGCCACTCCTCTTGCGAAAGGTATAGGGCATCGGGCGGCAAGATGGCACGGGTTGTTGCAAGCCCTGCTTGCTCGCCACCCGTTGTTTTCAAGCCCTCACTTTTAGATCCTTTGCTCTTGCTTGCTTTTTCTTCCTCGCGTTGTAATAACTGCCTAGCTTCAAAATGGTCTTCTATGGTCTCGCGCCGTAGCCTGCTAGCCTCGCGTGTCTCCTGCCCAAAGACTACCAAACTATTTTGCGGAATATGCTCTGCGAGTGTCGCTAGGTGGTCGAAGAACAGAGGCTGGAGGTGCTCGAAGCCATTTATCCCCTGCTCTTGTTCGGCTTGCGCGAAAAGCGGGTCGCGAGCAGCCTTCGCCACTCCGAATAGTTGGCGGTAGCGCGCGCGAAAAACTCGCCAGCTTTCTGACGACAGAGGCACTTCGCTCGCGGGTAGCAGGCTCACCTGCTCACAGGTCTGCTGCGTGCGTTGGTCGAGCGCATCGAAAAACTTGAGTTTATCGACAAACTCGCCATCGCAATCGATGCGCACTGGGCGCGGCTGGTCGGCGGGAAAGACATCGATGATACCGCCGCGTAGCGCGTAGTCGCCCGCTCTTCTTACGACATCTTCGCGCCGATAGCCGTTGTTGAGGGCGAAGGAGAGAAACTTACGCCTATCCAGCTCACCACCGCGCCTGATGGTGAGCGGTGGGTTGTCCTTGAGAAAGCTCTTGGGCACCACGCGTTGTAGGAGGGCGGCGACAGTCGTTAGCAATAGTGGCGGTGGCGGACTGCCATCGGCGAGGCGCGCGAGAAATGCTAACCTGCTCGCAACGCCCTCGCGCGAAGGCGAGACGCGGTCGTAGGGCTGGCAGTCCCAAGACGGATAGCAGGTGCTCTCTAGGGTTGGCGCGAAGAAGCGCAAGCCGTCTTCTGCCTCGCGCATCGCGCGGTCGTCGGCGGCTACGAACAATATGCTACGCTCGTAGCGTGAGCTCAGGGCGGCGAGGGTTAAGGCGGTCATACCGAGCGGAACTCCGCAAAGCGCGAGGTGTCCATCTAGGTATTTATGCCTCGATTGGCTCTTGGCAGCATCGCTGCTGGCTATCAGGGTAGCTGGCAGAATCTCTGGTAGACCAGCTACTAGATTGCGCAAAGCATCTGGCTGGAAAGCATCTGGCTGGGAGGAATCGGGGGTTATATCTTTTACCGCCTCTTGCGCTGCCCCTTGTGCCCCCGAACCCTTTAGGGATTCCTGCAAAGCCTCGCTCATAGATTTTTGCACTGGCTCACCCATGTATTTTCTTTTGCGTCACTTTTTTTACATCTATGTTTTTTTACAGGTTGCGTCCAAGGAATGCCGCAAGGAACGCCCCAAGGAATCTCGCATAAATTGTTTTAGCTCCCGCATGAGTTTTTGCTCATCAGCCCCTTGCGCCAACCCATGATCGCATAGTAGCGCGAGCAAGTCTGGCTCAGAACGTTCGAGTAGAAGTTCTAGCTGGGCTACCCTAGCCTCGCTCAAGCGACCGCTCGCATCGAGGTGGCTAACCCAAGCACCGAAGGTTACGTCCAACTCGCGCATACCACGATGGCTCGCGCGATAGACGAGCCGTTTCCTTCTCTCGTGGTCGGTTAGGCTTTGCCCTAGCTTTTCCATGGGTAGATTAGCCATAAATAAATTGACTAGCAATTGACTAGCCGTTGGTTTCGAGTATCTCTGCTGCCAAGTAGAGCGAGCCAGCGATAAGCAAACGTTGTGGTAGCGAACAGCTTTCCTCGATTAGAGCATGGAAAGCCTCCTCTAGGCTAGCTACGGGTTGTAGCTCAAGGTTAGATTCCTTCGCGCAGGCTGCTAGGTCTAGGGGCGCCAAGAACCTACCCTCAGCGCTTTCGCCACCGCCGTATGCGAAGCCGCGCGCTACTTTGTGCGTGGGGGATTGCGTGAAAGCCTTCGTGAAGGCGCGAGCGTCTTTGCCTTCCATCAGGCATAGGAGAAGGCAATAGGCTTCTTCACCCCCTTGAGCCTGCCAATGCTGCTCTATCGCCTTGACGAGCGCACGCGCGGCGTGCGGGTTATGCGCGCCATCTAGTAGCACCTCCCAAGGATTTTCCACAGAGGGTTTAAGCAATGAGGGCTTAGACAAAGCCTTGAGCAAAGGTGCTACAGACGCCGAGACATTGTCGCACGACAAACGTTGCAAACGCGCAGGCTGCGAGAAACTGGCGACACCGCTACGCAAGCCGACTAACATACGTTCGCGCGAGCAAGGCAATAGCCCCCCGTTGAAGAGGGCGATTAGGCTAGTAGCAGCAAGGGCGGCGTTATCTTGTTGATGCTCGCCTATGGCGCAAGGGAGCGGTAGGAGGATTTTTTCTGCCTGTTGTTTTTCTGCCTGTTGTTTTTCTGCCTGTTGTTTTTCTACTTTGCCACCTTCCGCGAGCGCGTGATTATGCAGGCACAAAGCCATCTCCCCTTTCACCGAAGTTTTTTCTATGGAGAAGTCCCGACCAGCTAGATAGAGCGGAACGGCGAGCGAGCGAGCGAACTCGATTATCTGCTCTGCACGCTGCTGCTGTGCCGATAGCAGCAAGCCCGCGCCCTTGGCGATGGCAACCTTCTCGCTAGTTATCACACCGAGGTCGCGTCCTAGGAACTGCGCGTGGTCGTAGTCGATAGGCGTCAGCAAGGCTGCGCATTTACGCTCGATTAGGTTGGTCGCATCCAGCCTGCCGCCTAACCCCGTCTCTAGTATCAAGAAATCCGCGGGGTGTTCGGCGAAGGCGAGGAAGGCAGCCGCGGTAGTTATCTCAAAGAAGGTAATCTCTGAGCCCGCGTTAGCCTTCTCAGCGCGCGCGAGGTATTGGCAGAGCAACCGATCGCCTATCGCGGCTGCCCCTAGTCTGATGCGCTCGTTGAACCTGCATATATGCGGCGATAGGTATGCTTGCGTGCGAAAGCCCATCGCTTGCAGGCTCTGCTCTAGGCATGCGAGCGTCGAGCCCTTGCCGTTGGTGCCAGCTATATGTATGGTAGCAGGGCAGTTCTTTTGCGGCTCGCCTAGCGCGCGCAATAGCCTTGCGCAACGATGCAGGGATAGGTCTATTTTGCGCGGGTGCAGGTGGCGCAAACGCGCCAACAGAGCCTCGCTGGCTTGCTGGTCTCTCAGTCTATGCCGCCCAATTTATTTTAGTCTGCTGCAGCCTTCAGGTCGTCTTCTGGAATTTCCGAGAAGTCTTTAGGTCCCCCTTGCGCAATAGACTTGGACATCTTTGCGCTTAGCGGAGTGACCTTACCAGCCGCATCCAGTGGCTTATAGTCGCGCGCGCCAGCCCTCTCCCTCCCGCTTGCCAGATGCTGTAGAACTTGCACTATAGTACGGCGTAGCATCCTTCGTTCGACGACTATATCGACCGTGCCGTTTTTGCGTAGGCTTTCGGCTCGTTGGAATCCTTCTGGTAGTTTCTCGCGTACTGTTTGCTCTATCACACGAGGACCTGCGAAGCCGATGCGCGCACCCTGCTCTGCTATCTGCACATCGCCGAGCATGCCGAAGCTCGCTGTCACCCCGCCCATGGTCGGGTCGGTCAGGACGACTATGTAGGGTTGGCGGGTCGCGCGAAAGCGTTGCAAGGCTACGATCGTGCGCGGCAACTGCATCAACGAGAAAGGACCTTCCTGCATGCGCGCGCCGCCGCTCGCCGTGAGGCAAATCAGCGGCAGGTTCTTTTCGCGCGCGCGTTCGATACCCGCGAGGAAGCCGCTACCGACCGCTATTCCCATCGAGCCACCCATGAAGGCAAAGTTCAAGCCGACAAAAACTATCGGGATGCCGCGCAGACGAGCCTCGACGACTATGACAGCGTCTTTCTCGCCCGTGCGCGCGCGTTGGTCTTTGAGCCGTTCCGTGTAGCGTTGCGAATCGCGAAAGCGTAAGGGGTCCTCGGGGGGTTGCTCGTATTCTATGCGCTTCGTGCTACCCTCGTCGAATAGGCTCTTTAGGCGCGCCGAGAGTGGCATTCGTACGTGGTGTCCGCAGTGCGGGCATACGTACGACCAGTTTTCTAGGTCGCGCGCATAGAGCGTCTCGGAACAACCGTCGCACTTGCTCCATAGATTGCGCGAGCGTGTGGCTTCTTCGTCTAGCAAGCTATCGCCTACTATCGCCTTGATGCGCGGACGCACTATATCTTTCAACCACGACATTTGTTGCTATGCTTACCTTTCTTGCTGTTGCTGTTACTTATTCTTATTAGCCCTTTGCTCGCCGAGCTGGTTTGTGAAAAAGCGACTATAGCACCATTGGCACGAGCGAGCAATTTTTATAGCTAACCCAGCCAACGGCGCGAGTTAATTACAGCCAACGGCGCGAGTTAATTACAGCCAACGGCGCGAGTTAATTACAGCCAACGGCGCGAGTTAATTACAGCCAACGGCG
>JABABG010000070.1 GCA_014238315.1 Alphaproteobacteria bacterium | reverse complement strand
CATGAAAAGTGCGATATACTCCGTAATGCAGATCATGTCTTCGTTCAAGCTCTGCGTAGGGAAGGACTCTACGAAGAAATTTGGCAGGCGTTCGCAGTATTGTTACCAACTCGGAGTGTCGGCGTTATGGGAGATGCCAGAAGCTACGAATATTGTTGCCTATTGCGGGCTGTCGTATCAGATGATGGAATGACAGCTCAGCCTTACGAGTTTAAACCTCAATTCTTGGCAAAGATCGCGGCAGAAATCGTAAATGAAGTAGAGGGAATTAACCGTGTCGTATACGATTATACAGGGAAACCTCCCGCAACAATCGAGTGGGAGTAGTCTTTCTGCGGTAAGGCGTCGGTTCCGATGTGTATTTTATCCATTCCTTACTTTTATGAAATTCAAGCCATTGACTCCTCGAATTTTTTTTTTACACTAGCACAAAGTTACTAAAAGCAAAGTCAAACAAGCCTCGTCTCAAACGAACCTAGCTTCATCGACATCTGAACTCAATGGTTGTGGAAGAATATCGTAACACGCATAGATGGACCCAACTATAAAAATTCGCCACTCCTTTATAAAGGCAACGGTTGAAGAGTTGTTGAAGCAGAAAATTGAATTTGAGGTGAAGATGATTTTGATATAAAAACTTGTAAATACCCTCACTTGTAAATGGAACTATAAGAATAACTTGTAGAACGTAGGAAGAAAAAATGAAAAATGATATGCGGTTAATTTATGATGTGGGTATGCACAAAGGTGAGGATACCGAATACTACTTGGCTAGAGGCTTTAAGGTTATAGCTTTTGAAGCTAACCCTGATCTAATAAATGAGTGCAGAGCAAAATTTGCAAAAGAAATAGAAAACGGTAACCTAGTTATAATCGAAGGAGCGATCGTCGAAGACGATACGCTTAATCATATTCGTTTTTTTAAAAATAAAAAAGTAAGCGTTTGGGGAACTGTTCTTGAAAATTGGGCCGATAGAAATAAAAAGTTAGGCGCAGAATCAACTGTAATTAAAGTACCGGTCGTTAACTTTGTTGATGTTATAAAAAAATTTGGAAACCCTTATTACCTTAAAATAGATATTGAAGGTATGGATTTAATTTGTCTAAAAAAATTGATTAAAACTGATATTCGACCAAAGCATATCTCGATTGAGAGTAACATAACTAGCTTTGCAGAACTCAAAGCTGAATTCGATGTGTTTGAAAAGCTAGGCTATAAGGAGTTCTATCTGCAACAGCAAGTTCATATCCCACAACAGAAAATTCCTAATACTAGCATTGAGGGGCACTATCTAGACTTTAATTTTAAACCAGGCTCAACCGGATTATTCGGTGATGATCTCAAGGGAACATGGGTTGGTAAAAATAAGGCGCTAATAAGGTACAGAAAAATATTTTTAGCATACCAACTCTTTGGTAATAATTCTCTGCTCCAAAGGTCCGACACTGGTAAAAAATTTCTATATCGTTTGCGTAAAATAATTGGATGGAATTTTCCTGGATGGTTCGATACACACGCACGCCGTTGAACGTCATTCATTAGCAGTGCAGTCTGTAGTCTTGAAACGCAGAAATCGTAAATGAAGTAGAGGGAATTAACCGTGTCGTATACGATTATACAGGAAAGCCGCCCGCAAAAATCAAGTGGAACTAGTTTTCGGTGCGCAGGTCATTGATTCTATTGAAATTATTTGCTCCGAATTGTACAACCTTTCTGTTATCAAGAAAAAAAGCACTAGACTTTTGCTCTACATGTCATTAGAATGGTCTCTAAAAATAAACAAAATCGATAAGAATGCTTGAGGCTAATGAGCGTGACCTAGTTCATGCGTTGAAGAAAATAAAAAACTGCGCTCAAAGATAGCACTTACCGTCAGAGGTGCTCTTGCTGAAGAAATGAAGAAGAAATGAAAATCACTCATCTACAAAGTGCTACACAAATCATCCACCTTGGCGATACTAAGGTGCTTGTAGACCCATGGCTAACGGATGGCGAGTACTACGGGAGTTGGTATCACTATCCGCCCTTTCCAGCAAATGAGCTAAACAAACTTGAATACGATTACATTTATGTTAGTCATATCCATCCAGACCACCTAAGTGAGGCAACTTTTAAGGCTCTTCCTAGAAAAGCTCCAGTCCTAATGCATAACTATGACTCAAAATTCGTAAAACGAAAAATTGAGATGTTGGGATACGAAGCTATTGAATGCGATAATGGAGAGCCTTTCATCCTTCAAAATGGAGGTGCGGTTACAATCTACGCAGCAGATAATTGCAATCCAGAACTATGTACTAAATTCTTGGGTTGTGCTCCGGTAGAAAAAAAATTTGGTAGCACTCAAATTGATAGCTTGGTAGTGTTTGAGCACGAAGGTGAGGTGATACTTAATACTAATGATTGTCCTTTTGAGCTTGCCGAAACTGCAATAATTAGTAATGAACTACATAAAAAAAATGTAGATGTGCTACTCGTAGGTTATAGTGGCACTGGTCCTTACCCACAATGCTTTGAGTTTGAAACAGAAGACAAAAAAACCTCAGCGGCTCAAGCAAAAGGAAAGCAGTTCTTAAATCAAGCAGTCAGATATATTGAGTTGGTTAAGCCGCGGTGTTATGTGCCATTTGCTGGCTCATACGTACTCGGTTCTCGTTTGGCTAATTTGACGGGATTCACAGGGGTTCCTCCTTTAATTGATGCGCTTTCCTATCTGGACAGCGTTATTAACATCTCTGCTCAGGGTCTGATTTTGGATCAGTTCGATGAGCTATACGTATCAAGCCTGAATAAAAAATCTGCTAATAAGCATTTTGATCTAACTTATGAAGAATATATTGAAGAAATATCAAAAGAGAAATTGACATACGATGATGATAGTTGGGATGACAAAGAAATACCGCAACTTGTAAGTGATGCTTATAATCGTTTTAAGGCAAAAGCAGAGGAAGTTGGATACAAGTCAGAAATTCAATTAATTATCGAGAGTGATAAAGTAGCGTTTGCATTAACCATAAAAGATAGACCCACGTTTATCGATATCGGGACAACTATTCAAGAGCCTTTTTTGAAAATATCGCTAAGTCATAATTTGTTACATCGTGTTTTGAGGGGGCCACGTTTTGCACACTGGAATAACGCAGAAATTGGTAGTCATTTGCATTACGTAAGGCAACCCAATGTGTTCGAGAGGGGACTCTACCATTCGTTGTGCTTTTTCCATCAGTAAAATTGCTTAAGTGGTAAACAATCATAAGAACTCTCACTTTTTGAAAGGTAGAGTAGAAATAACGTAAATAGCGACCCAAGGCTTTGATGCTCTTGGCAATCGCTGTTCAACTGATAGGTGGAGGATGAAAATGAGAAACCTAGTTAAGCGGATTGTAGTTAAGCTAGACGCAATAATTCTTGGGGGGCGCTGGGTAAAGAGCCGTGAAAGAAAAAGGTGTCGAATAATAAGTGCTGCAAAAAGCCTTGAATTAATTCAAATAGAATTTGAATTAAATGAAATAAAAAAAGCATTCAAACATCATATAGATATCGGCTACACATACAGTCCATCAAGTCTGCTAAATATTTTGTGCGACAAGTATGGAAGCGATAAGGGTGAGACTAAACAAGGTGGTCATCCGTATACTTGGGATAGTCACACTTACACGGATATCTACGAGCTCTTATTTCAACTACGACGCAACGATGTGCAATTAGTGGTCGAGTGTGGTTTGGGAACAAACAACCCAGATATCAAGTCAAGCATGGGAGTTAACGGTATACCAGGGGCGAGCTTGAGAGTATGGCGAGACTATTTTCCAGCTGCAAAAATAATTGGTATGGATATCGACAAAAACATCCTTTTCCAAGAAAAACGTATCGCAACATATCATTGTGATCAAACATCAAAAGAAAGTATTCAGAATTTTGTCAAAGCCGCTAACCTTAAACATCAATCTGTGGATGTAATTATCGATGATGGCTTGCACGAATTTCAAGCCGGCGTGTGCTTGCTCGAAAATCTTTACAAGTATCTAACAGTCGACGGATATTACATAATTGAGGATATCGCCTTGGCTGACGCATTCAAATATATTAAATATTTCTCGAAAAAAGGAAATAAATTTAATGTTAAGCTCATCGATCTACATCGCCCCAATGTTATTGATATTGAAAATAATAGATTGATTGTAATCACTTTGGCTACCTGAAATATAATATGCGTCAATATAACCAAGAATTTCTTTTACTATAGGCGCAAAAGAAAAAAGTTAAAGATTTATAAATTCTATTTATGTGAGGATTGATTAAGAATCCTGCATGAGTTATGGTTTTCATTTAAACCAAAATCCAGTGAGGTTATTGCTATGATTGAATTGGAAAAAATAATTCCTAACGACGATCAGATACGAGTTCTTTATGAACTGTTAAAGGCACGCAAACACAGAATTAGCCACCAATCTGTACCAAACTTCGAAAAACACAAAATATTCGTAGAAAATTACCCCTATCGAATTTGGTATCTTATTACGGCGAATGATAATTATATTGGTAGTGCCTATCTAAACCAAGACAATACGATTGGTGTAAATGTAGAAGATGAATTTGTTGATGTTTGTTTAAATAAAATTATTCAAAAAATAAAAAATAATTATAATCCGTTGCCAGAAATTAAGTCAGTTCGCTATAATTTCTTTGCAGTGAATGTTCCTCCATCAAATCAAGCTTTATTAGATGCCTTAAAGAGCAATGAGTATCAAGTTCTTCAAGTTACTTACAAAATCTAGCTCAGTGACCAATTCAATAAATAATCACAATGCACGACCAAAAATTGAAAAATATTCTCTGCCTATCTAGTGAAGGTAGAATCGGTAATCTGCAATAGGTATCCCAAATGTATCTCGAAAAATATATCTCGTATGCCTTATGCTAGTCTTGCAAGTGAAAATCTGATGATAAAAAAAAAGCTATTCGAATGGCTAGGCGCAATTACCGCTATAGCCTATTCGCTACTAGTCGCAGCAAACATCGGGGTCGAGTTCTTCGGGTTTGTCCTGTTGTTGCTATCAGCACTATCATTAGGCTTTTGGGCATACCTGGGAAAGCATAAAGGCATATTATTACTGCAATTGTTTTATGTGCTCGCAGCAGTCATAGGGATGATTAGATGGTTTTGAAATTATTTATAGAAAATCGCTACATCGTTACGCTGCCAATTGCAAAAACGCGCGAGCACGACAGCATCGGCTGGTAGCTGAGGCGGCAAAGTAATTAACTCAATTATTCCAATCTAGTCAATGCGTAAAGTAGTTACCAAGATTGCGCAAAAACACTCGCAATACGAAAATATAAAGATACTATTCTTGGGTTATAACGAAAATAAAACTACACTCATCGAGAAAGTAGCTCGGCTTGGTGTCGAGGTATGGCAGACAGAGGAAAATATAAAATCTCTTGAAAATTTCGATATGGCCGTTAGCTACGGCTACAAGCATATACTAAAGCCGAATGTTATTCGGCAAAGCATTCCTATAATTAATCTACATATAGGGTATTTGCCATACAATCGTGGTGCTCATCCAAACTTCTGGGCTTTTTATGAAAATACTCCTAGTGGTGTTACTATCCATATCATCGACGAAGAAATCGACAGCGGCGATATCATATATCAAAAATATGTAACCTTCCTAAAATCCGAAATAACATTCGCCCAAACATACCAACGGCTGATAAAAGAAATCGAAAAACTGTTCTTCGAAAATGTCGAGAATATCCTATTAAAGAAATATACACCCAAAAAACAAAGAGGGCGGGGAACACTCCATAAGCTAGCCGATTTGCCAGAAGAATTCGCAGGCTGGGACTCGGTCATTGCTGACGAGCTAAAACGCATCAAGAAGCTCGCCTCTAGCGGTTAGTACCAGATAGCGAGAAAATAAGGTCAGCCTCAATTCAAGAATTGCCAGAAATAGCTACCACTAGGTAACGCCTACCTAGTAGGCAACCTAGATATATGGGTTGTGAGGATAGCGGGAGTTGGGGGGAGTGGTATTGGGGGTGGGGTAGGGGGCAACTCTTTCGGGTTGCTAGAAGCTAGAGCCCGGTTCCCGTAAAAAAGCTTCCTCTTCTGGACTTGAGGTTCTATCTAGTATCTTATTGCGGTGGGGATAGCGACCGAAACGCTCAATGATATTGCGGTGGCGATGCTCGAAATCTAAGGTCAGCGATAAATCCTCATCATCTCGCGCCAAAGACTCAAACAAGGGCACAGCCGTATCGTGGATCAATAATGACTCGCTGTGCATATACGGCATGTAAAAAAACATTCGCCTTGGCGGTGAAAACGCCTTATCAACGCCTAGCGAAACCGCCTCTTGCGCCAAGCATAAGGCAACAATATCTTGCGAAAAAGATAAGGGCGAGCCTCTAAAAATGTTACGAGAAAACTGATCCAAAATAATAATCTCCGCCAAACGACCCTCGCCAGACGAACGCCAAGAAAATAACTCACCAAGCGAAGCTCGCTCGTGTAGCTTGCCGAAACGATCACGCATCAGCAGGTCGCGCGATGCATCAACCTCAAAACGTTGTTTGCCAACTAGCTCTTCGAACCAGAAATGTAAAACCTGCTCCCATTCGCTTGAACTATTCTCTTTAATAACCATAGATTTAAGCTCCCAATAGATACAAGTGTTAGTTATACAAGTGCAAGCTATACAAATGTAAGCTATATTTTCTATGTAGTAGAAAATAATTTTGACCAAGTATCGATAGCCTAGAATAGCACGGATATAAAAAACCCATGAAAGAAATACTCTTCGAATTTATTCCAAAAGGGCGGCATGTCAGAATTAGTGCCATCGACCCGGAAACACTCACCGAAGCCGTGGTCGTCGGAGACGCAAGGCAAAGCACAGAAATACTCAAAGCCATTGCAACTAAGAAATTACGCTACATCATCGACAGGCAAAATAAAAGCATAGCCCATAAAAAAGCTAATAGGCAACAACGGCAACAATCGTAGCAAAAGTCTACTCGCCTCTAAACACAGCTAAACGCAAGTAGACAGCAAGTAGTCATGCTAGCCACAGCAGAGTTGCCTAAAAATTCCAAAATAAAAATCGCTCGATCGAAAGACCAAATAAGAGCAAAGCTCTAACAGCTTGAAGCTACACAAGTAGTTTCGAGCTACAAGCAGCTTCGAGCTACAAGTAGCTTCGAGCTACAAGCTCAATGATGCAAAATTTGCAGAATTTGATTGTGTCCCGAAGCGCGCGCAAGGTCGCCAGCTGTCTCGTTTTTAATATTGCGCGCAGAAACATCAGCTCCAGATTGCAGTAAACTTTCCACAAGACCCATATGTCCAACCTCGGCAGCGTAGTGTAGTGGCGTGTTGCCGTTGTTGTCACGCTCGTTAATATTGCCGCCCTTCGTCTGCAGAAGAGAGGTTACAGCCTCAAAGTTACCTCGCTTCGAGGCAATATGCAGAGGTATCATGCCGTTCTTGTCTTTCGCATGTGGATCCGCGCCCCTGCTCAGCAAGCGTGCAAAAATCCTCAAATGACCGTTCGCAACCGCAACGCATAAGGGCGTATGAGCCTCATCGTCTCCTCTTTCCAAATTAACTCCTTGCTGAGCAGAGAGTAGCGCAACAACCTCCTCGCGACCATCTCGAGAAGCTAGAAAAAGGGGAGTCAGACCTTGCTTGTTCGCAACATTTACATTCGCCCCGTCAGAAAGTAGAAGCTTAATTACACCGCCATGCCCCCACGCAGCGGCGTAGTGTAGAGGTGTCAGACCAAAATTGTTCTTCGCGTCTATAAAACTCTCACCCTCTGCATTTTCGGAACCAGTGTGCCCTCCGCCTAAAAATAACAAACGAGAGGTAATAGCATCTTGACCATGACGTGCGGCAACGTGCAAGGGAGTCGTGGCATTCTTGTCTCGAATATGAGCTCGCTTGCCCATTTTTTTTATCAATTTATCCGCTACACTCGAATGACCATACTGGATAGCAAGATGCAAAGCCGAAATTCCTCCAATATCTACTGCAAAAATATTCGCATCTGAATCGAGCAAAAAATCAACTATACTAAGTTTCCCCGCCGCCGCCGCTAGATGCAACGGAGAACGTCCTCGTGATTTGGAAGAAAAACCACTATCGGCTATATGGTTCGGATCAACATTATACTCGTCGATTAAAATACGGACCATCTTAATGCTTCCGGTCGAAACAGCAATTTGCAGAGGTAGCATACCCTGATCATCAACATCCAGTGCAAGGTGCTTCTCGCCTTCCGCTAGCAAGCGTCGCGCTGCTTCAATATCGTCAATGCGAACCGCTTCGTGTAAAGGGTATTTATCAGAACCCTGAGCCCACGAAAACGAAACAAAGCCAGCCCCAAAAACTTGCAGAAAAAATATCCCCACAAGAAACAAGCAAGGGATAGACACCGCTCGCATACCATAAGACCGAAATTTAGAAAAACCATTAATCATCGCACACCAACCCAATTAGTTTAGAAAAGTCGTTAACTATCGGCACACAGACCCGTATACAACTTCGCTATAGCCTCCATCCGCATAAGGTCTGTTATGCTAGATGTATTTTCGTCTTCGCTATAGGCCCATGCGCCCCATTCGCACAGCCGTACTCGCTAGCCTCAACTACCTCTTCATCAGCTTAAACCAGCTGCTCTCAACCAAATAGTAACACAAAAAAAATAAAATACAACAAAAAACAGCTATACCCCATCCCCCCTACCTTCAATTCACACTATACTCAACGCAACAATGATAAAACTTGGCTAAATCCCAAGGTTGCCGCAATGTCTTGTGCTGTCTTCTTGTCTAAGTTTCGTAAGCTACGATCCGTTCCAGCAGAAAGTAAGATTTCAACGTTATCCTTCAACCCCCCCTGCGTAGCGTAGTGCAACGCGGTGTTGCCTAAAGTGTCTCGTTGGTTGATGTCTCCGCTCGCAACCTTCAGCAACGAAGCCAAAAACTTGCTGTCCTCAACCTTGGCTGCGTGGTGTAACACCGACATGCCTAGCTTATTCTTAGCCTTTATGTCCGCACCGCCCTTCAATAAAAGGCTAACGGTTTCTCCATGTCCATTCGAAGCAGCTATCAGTAACGGAGTCATAGAATTCGCATCCTTCGATTCTATTTTTACGCTATCATTCGATATAAGCAGCTTAACAATGTTATCGCGACCATCTCGCGCGGCTAGAAAAATAGGAGTCGTTCCAATTTTGGTCGTCGCGTTCAAATTCGCTCCACTCGACATCAATAGCTCAGCTACATCTTCGTGACCACCCACAGAAGCAAAGTGCAAAGACGTAAAGCCAAATTCGTTACGCTTATCAACCGAAGCTCTAAGCTCAAGCAAATCAGAAGCTAAAATACCTCTGCCATACTGAGAAGCCAAGTGCAGAGGCGTCGTCTTGTTCTTGTCACCAGTATGAACCTTATTTCCCATATACGACATCAGATTCTTCGCAATCCTGATATGACCATATTGTATAGCCAAGTGCAGTGGCAGAATCCCATTCTTATCGCTAGAAAAAACACTCGCTCCCTTCGTGAGCAGTAAGTCAACTAAAGCAACATTCCCAGAAGATACCGCTAAATGCAATGGGGTGCGACCTCGTAAAATCCAGCTATATTCACTAGGCGGCATCGCGTTCGGATCCGCATTATGATCCTCAAGAATAATACGAGATATCTCTAAATTCGCCGTAGAACTAGAGTAATGCAACGGCAACATCCCGTAGTCGTCAGACTTTAGCAAAGAAGAAGGACCTAGCGAGGAAAGAAGGCGCTTAACCTCATCTACATCTCCTCGGCGCACAGCCTCGTGTAAAGGATAAGATTTAACTTCTTCCTGTTCCTGCGCTTGTGCTAAAGATTGAAAAAAAACAAAAAAGTTAAAAACGCTAAAAAACGCTAAAAAGCAAGCGAAACTGCGTAACGATAAATTAACAATTTTTATACCTTGAGCGTAAAATCTCACCCTAGCTAGTTCTCTCATATTTGTCCCTCCGTAGTAGATCATATTTACCCCCCCCAGCAAGCTAGCCGATGCGCAAGCAACCGATGCTAATTGTGCAAGCCTAGAAAAATAAGCGAAATAAAATGCCGAAAACGATAAAAAGCAACAAATAAGATTTTCACCGAATTGTTATGTCGCTATTTTTATGTTGCCATTTTTATGTTGCTTGCCCATTGCTTCTAACAACATTTTTGTCTACAAAGTATGGCAGAAGCACGGCTCGCTGTAAAGCATTTTTGTCGCTAGCCGTTATAAAGATACACTCGAACCAGAGAAGAATACTATGCTAAATACTATGCCATCACCGAATGAGGCTTCATTTACAACGCTAGCCAAATCTGGCAACAAGCCTAGCAGCAAGCCTGGCAACAAGTCTGGCAACCTGCAAACTCGAACTATTCGTGGAAACTTCGCAATCTTATCTAATAGCCTCTTTACTAGACTCCTTACTAGAAAAGTTAGCAGACTGTTCAAGAGACCAAGCAGACCCTCGTTTGTAAGTGGCGCATCACGAGCACTCACCGCCATCGCCAGCTCGGCGATGGTAACGCTAGCCGTAACGCTGCCCGCAAAAGCGCAAGGCACAGGAGGAGGAGGAGGCTCCCTAATACAGGGGCTAATGCCGATAATACTCATCTTCGCAGTAATGTATTTCCTTCTAATTCGACCGCAACAAAAACGACAAAAACAGCACAGAGAGCTCGTAGCACAACTCAAACGCGGCGATAAAGTGCTGACCAGCGGCGGACTCTATGCTAGCGTCGTGCGACCTATTGATGATCGCGATATCGAGATCGAACTAGCCGGAAAACTAAGGGTGAGAATGGTGCGAACAAGCGTCATCGAGCTGATAAGCTCTGGCTCTACTCGCGCACCAGCCAGAGCCAGTAGAAAGCAATAGGAGAAAGCAGTAGGAAAAAGCCCTAAAGCAAGGACCTAGAAAGAGACTTATAAAAAGACCTGGAAAAAGACCTGGAAAAAGACCTGGCAAGAGGGCGCAGGGCGAAAATAACTAAGTAAAGTAAATAAAAATGACTAAAGTTTAATCTATGCTGTTCTACTCTTTGTGGAAAAGAACCGCAATCTGCGCAATCTTGTTGCTAGGCTTGCTGGTAGCTTGCGGAAATTTCATACCAGATAAAAAACTCGACGCTATGCCCAAAGCAGTCGCAGCGCTGTTTCACAAAGTCGTGCTAGGGCTCGATTTGGAGGGCGGTATACATATACTGTTGCAGATCGAGCAGCAGGAAATATGGAAAGAGCGGCTGGAGGACTCAATACTCGGGTTGCGAGCAGTGATAAGAGAAAATAAAATAAAACTGCTCAAACCTCCTAGGATAACTCGACCTACGGGCGGGGAGCAGATAGGCGAGCAGCGGGTAGGAGCAGAGGAGGCGATAGTCATAACCGCAAAAGCAGGCGAAGGGCAGAAATTGCGCGAAGCCTTAGCACCTTTCTTGCAGAGTTTTGACCTGAAGCTGCAAAAAAACTCCGACGACGCTTTCCGTATAACGCTGACCGATAGCGCGCGTGAAGAACTGCTCGCAAGTGCTTTGCAGCATACTATCGAGATTCTACGCCGCCGCATCGACGAGAGTGGAACTCGCGAGCCGCTCATACAAAGGCAGGGCGCGGCGCGAATCCTAGTCGAGATACCAGGGGTAAAAGACCCAGAACAAGTCAAAAAACTATTGGGTAAAACCGCTAAACTAACCTTTCATCTGCTCAACGAACGCGCTACAGAGCGGGCGAGGGGAGGAGGGGTAGCAGTTCCTCCAGATTCCATCAGGTTGCCGTCATACCAACTCGACGATGGGGGAAAGCCCACAGCATACTATGTCTTGCACCGTCGTACCTATGTGAGTGGCGAGCATCTGCTCGATGCGCAAACCGTCTTCGAAGACAATAGACCAGTCGTAAGTTTCCGATTCGACGCTACCGGCGCAAGGCGATTCGGAAAAGTCACAAAAGAACATGTCGGCAGAATACTCGCAGTCGTGCTCGATAATACCGTCATCAGCGCGCCACGGATACAATCCGCAATCTTGGGCGGCAACGGCATCATTACAGGCGGATTCTCCGTAGATGAGGCGAATGAGCTCGCTTTGCTGTTGCGCGCTGGGGCTTTGCCTGCTCCACTCGAAGTGCTCGAAGAGCGTACAGTAGGTCCAGGCTTGGGAAGGGATTCCGTAGAAGCCGGCAAGCGCGCAGCAATCATCGCCTTGCTACTCGTACTAGGATTCATGATACTAAAATACAGGCTGTTCGGTGTCTTCGCGGCAACCGCTCTCTTGGCTAATCTGGTGCTCATACTCGCAAGCCTCTCCATAATCGGAGCAACCTTGACATTGCCAGGTATCGCCGGAATCGTCCTTACCACCGGGATGGCGGTCGATGCTAATGTACTGATATTTGAAAGAATTCGCGAAGAAAGTAAAATGCAAGGTGCTCTAATCTCAAACATAGAAGCGGGATACAATAGGGCAATCGCTACTATACTCGACAGCAACATAACAACCTTGATCGCCGCTGTAATACTATTCGCGTTCGGCTCTGGACCAATTCGAGGCTTCGCCGTAACACTATCATTAGGTATCGTAACGTCCATGTTTACAGCCATAACGCTAACTCGCTTGCTCATCGGCTGGTGGATACAGGTATCTACAGCGCGGCGACTGCCCATCTAAAGACCCTATCTCTAAATATAACCCTCTCTAAATATAACCCTGAAGCGAAGCTCTGGCTCAATCATAATGCCCAATCATAATGCTCAATCATAATTCTCTTGAAAAAACTTAATCCAATCGCATTGCTACAAACAGCGTCCCAGCCACCAAGAAGGAGCATTCCCTTCCTGCGTTGGCGTAAGGCTATGTTGATCGCCTCTATGTGCATCGTCGGGGTTTCCATAATCTTGGCATTGGGGAGGGGGGTGAACTTCGGGATCGATTTCCGCGGCGGATTGCTCGTCGAGTTTGAAACTAAAGCTCCTCCAGATTTACCGGAATTGCGAAGGGTTATGCGTAGCGCAAACGAAGGAAATGTGCTGCTACAAGAGTTCGACGCCGATACCATCTTTCTCTTGCGCATACAAAAACCTCGTCTGCAGCGAGGCGAGCTGTGGAACCCACAGGATAACGTAAATAAAATCAAAAATGCGCTGGAGAAAAAGCTAGATGTGCTCGAATATCGGCGCGTAGAAACCGTAGGACCAGCGGTAGGCAAGGAGTTGCGAAAAGCCGCCGTGATAGCAGTGGCGTTGGCTTTGCTCGGAATTATGACCTATATCTGGCTGCGATTCGAATGGCAGTTCGCGCTCGCAGCCGTCATCGCTCTGCTACACGATGTCATCGCAACTATCGGATTCTTCGCCCTAACACAGCTAGAGTTCACGCTCGCTAGTGTCGCCGCAATCCTGACGATCGCCGGCTATTCCATTAACGACACAGTCGTCATTTTCGATCGCATACGCGAAAATATGCGAAAGTATAAAAAAATGGAGACTCTTGCCTTGCTAGATTTGGCTTTGAACCAAACGCTCGCGCGCACTATCTTGACTTCTGTAACGACCTTGCTCGCGATCACAGCTTTGGTGTTTTTTGGTGGCGCGGTTATCTCCGACTTCGCGCTTGCGCTCGGTTGGGGGTTGGTCGTTGGTACTTACTCCTCTATTGGTCTCGCAACCCCGATCCTTACAATCCTTACTCGCGGGAAAACGCTCACTGCTAGCGAAGAGGAACACCGTTCTAATCGCAAGTGACTGACCCCGCTCATTTCAACGAAGAACAAAAGTCTGGCTTATCCCTGCCGCCAGTCGTCGAAAGCTACGGTCTAGCCGGCGTAAAAATAGGCGGGCGTTTGTGGAGCGAGCCAATTCTGTTGCTACCGAGCGGCGTCAGGGTTTGGCGTCATAGCAACCCGCTTAAAGCCGACGATTTCGATTTCCTCGACGAGCAGGCAATCGGCGAGCAGGTAATAGATGAAAATTCCCTGCTCATAGTTGGGATGGGCGAGAAGACTGTTTTCCTAGGTCAGAAACTTGAGAAAAGTTTGCAAAAGCGTTCTGTGCCTTTTGAGGTAATGGCTACCTCGGCCGCTTGTCGCTGTTATAACTTGCTACTCGCGGAGGGGAGAAGGGTCGTTGCCGCATTGCTACCGCTGTGAAGTAGCTCTGTGCAGAAAGCATCTCATCGGTATCGGCAAGGCATTGGCAAAAATTTCTTGTTTATCGAAAATTTATGTAATTTGTTGATTGGTAATCCGCGAGTTTACACACCTTAAAACTACAAACGAATATCACAACAGGTGTCTCGTCAAAATATATTTCAAATATATTTGTAGCCAAGATTTTTACCCCAAGATTTTTACTCCAAGATTTTTACTCCAAGATTTTTATCTTCAGGATATTTATCTCTAGCTTGTTCGTAAATACAATTTCTGATTCTGAAGTGCGATTTCTGACTAAATTTGCTCCTCGTTCAAATTTTCATCAAGCGTTTATCAAGAGATGACAGGCGAAGTTATGCCTCGCGGCCGCGTAGCGTAAATGCTTTAGAATCAATCTGTTACGAGACGCAACGCTGTTTATAAGGATTGGGGTTTATTTTCCATAATATAAATTATGCGCCTAATGCAAGCGCGAGCATATTAAAGTTATCCTTGAAGCCGTTCGCTTGTTCGAGGTAGCTTCTCCCCCAAGAATAGCTAAATACGCCAAAGAATACCAGTCAGAGCTAGAAACTCGCGGGATTCTGCTAAAAATGTCGATAACCGATAATAAATATGAATATGGGCGATAAATAGATATTAGCAATGATTTGCTACTCCCCCCTATCGCTTATTTAGTGGAAACACCACTGCTGAAGCCCTAAATAACGCTAGATATCGTGTTTTTGCTATCCGCAGAAGAGGAATTGGGCGCGTAATAAACGCGGTTGGGTAGCCGTTAGCAAGCAGAAAAATCACGGAAATTCGGCTTGAATCTGTAAAAAATCGTAAGCCGGACGAATATGCTTAGGTAACTCCGCGCAGAGGCTGTCGTAGTCCATCGAGCCATTCATATGCGTCAAATAGACCATCTCCGTCTCTAGTCGCTCTACCCACGAGATAACGCGCGCAAGGTGCGCGTGCGTCGGGTGCTCCTCTCGGCGCAAACAACCAACTACCCACCAGCGCACTCCTGCTAGTGCCTCGAAAGCTCGTTCTGATAGCTCAACGCAATCGGTCGTATAGGCAAAATCACCAATACGAAAGCCCAGCACGCTCGTAGCAGTGCCATGCTCAAGCGCAATCGGTAAAATCTCCGGCGCAACAATCGTAGGAGTAGCTCCAGAATCCTCTCCTCTTATCCCCTCGCCCTCGATAGGACAGAAAGAGCGAAATGGCACAATCGCACAGCCTATGAGCACTGGGCGGTATAAAGATAAGTCGTCCTTGGGGCTGAAAATGTAGCCAAAACGATGCGTAAGGCTCGAAATGGTCGCATCAGTGGCGTAAGCTGTTAGTAGCTTCTTGTCCTCGCGCATCCATTTTAGGTCGTCTATGCCATGGCAATGGTCGGCATGGTCGTGCGTGTAAAGAATCGCGTCAAGACGCTTTATTCGGGCACGCATCAGTTGCTCTCGACAATCTGGCGACGAATCTATCAGAACGCTGCGTAGAGTGCCCTTCTCGCTAGAAGAGCTCGCTTCATCAACCTCTCTCCATTGCAACAACAACGAGCAACGCATGCGACGATTCTTCGGATTATCCGCATCGCACGCTCCCCAACCCAAGCCTAACGAGGGAACGCCTGCGGATGTGCCGCAACCGAGGACAGTGCAAAAAAGCTTGGGCATGAGGAAATCCTTACCTTCTGTGAAACTAGGTTATGAGGCTATAAATTATAATTCTGGAGTTACGATCATGGAGTTATGATTCTGGGTCGGTCGTTAGGTCGAAAAGTGAGGCAAAATTACCTCGAGTCGCTGTAGCAAGCTCTCGAAGCGATAAACCCTTTAACGACGCTATATGCTCCGCCGTAACCCTCAACATAGCTGGCTCACAATATGCAGCACGGCGTTTCTTCTTGCCTAGTAGCGAATTGTCTTGCGGAGGCAGAAACGGCGAGTCGGTCTCTATCAATAAGTTGGTGAGAGGAGTATTATCTATTACAGCCTCAAGCGCGCGCGCACTAGGATAGGTCGCTAATCCCGCAAACGATAGCATGCAGTCTAGCTCTAAAGCCACCTTAGCAAGACGCTCGCTACCAGAAAAGCAGTGTAGGATGCAGGGGTAGGCTTTCTGGCTCTGCGTTTCGAGCAAAACTCGCTCAAGTTCTAGATCGGCGTTGCGGTTGTGGATAACTAGCGGAACTTGCGCCTCTTGGGCGGCTAAAATATGGTTGCGAAATGATGCGTATTGTAAAGACATAGGTGGATTGCTCGAACGGAAAAAATCTAGTCCGCTCTCGCCAAAGGCGATAACACGAGAGGGGCTGCTTTTGTGCGCTGCTACTAGCTGCTCAGGGCTCGGTATTGCAACCTCCTCGCTGAGGTTGGTCGGATGCGTGCCTGCAGAGCAGAAAAGGCGAGGGTTGTTGTCGTCGCTGCTAGAGCTAGAGCTTGTCGAAGTTGTAGCTATCTTTGGTGCTCGCGCTCGTGGGTCGTAGTTCTCGCACAGCGAGAGAAGAGTCGAGCGTTGCGAGAAGTCGGTCGCTATCGTTAAAAGAGTCCGAACATTTGCACGATAAGCGCGCGTAAGCACTTCTTCGAGCCGTGGGAGTTTTCTCCCACCCCTATCGCTGTCTCGGCTGCCTCTATCTGAGCTATCGAGAAAAAAATCAAGGTGGCAGTGCGAATCGACTAAAGCAAAATCGTCCGCAACAGAAGTAATATCTGCTGCGTCTTGGGCGGGGGGAGTGGAAAAAGACGACATGTTGGTTGAAAAATTAATGGCGGAAAATTACAAGTGTTAGTTCTTCTTGGGTTAACTACTTTTTCTGCCTGCAAGCTATCCTTTGGTCTTGGTTCTCTAGTCTTGGTCTTCCAGTCTGGGTCTTCCAGCTTTGGTTATTTAGTCTTGGTTCTTTAGTCTTGGTTCTTTAATCCTGGCTCTCTAGCCTTGGAAAAATCGCTTGCACATCTACCAGTCTACAGCCCTCTTGTAATTGCGTGGCGCGAGACTTAAAATCTCGAGCCTCATCCCCTACCCCTAGCATATCCAGTAGCTTCGCCATGGAAGCAGGCATAAAACTCTGCAAGTCGATCGCCGCCATTCGTAAGCAGTCGCATAAAACGTAAAGCACAGTGCCAGCTCGAACCTTATCCTTGCTACTATCCCTTCCATCCCCAGACGCATTCTTCAGTAAAGCCCAAGGCGCCTGCCTCGTAATATACCTATCGGCATCAGCCAAACAGCCGAAAATACCCTCTAAAGCAAGGTGGAAAGAGCAAACATCCATCCTCTTTTGCAGCAACGACTCCGCTTGCCTAAAGGTCTCTAGCAGTTCTATATCCTCATCGTGCAACTCGCCGCGCGGGGGGATTTTGCCGTTCCATCCGCGCTCGACCAAAGTCAGGACCCGCATGCACAAATTGCCTAAACCATTCGCTAAATCCTCGTTGGAACGCCGCACGATAGCAGAGCGTGAGAAATTGCCATCCTCGCCAAAAGGAACCTCTCTCAGTAAAAAATATCTCACTCGGTCTAATCCGTAGCTCGCAATCAGCTCTAAAGGATCGATAACGTTGCCTAAAGATTTCGATATCTTCTCGCCATCGTTCGTCCACCAGCCATGCGCAAAAATACGCCGAGGTAACTCTAAACCCGCCGACAAAAGTAACGCAGGCCAATATACAGCGTGAAACTTAACTATGTCCTTACCAACCATATGCAAATTGGCTGGCCAATAGTCAAATAAAGGAGTTCCCTCATCGGGAAAGCCTAGTCCAGTCAAATAGTTCGTCAAAGCCTCAACCCAAACATACATCACATGGTTGGAACGACCGGGAACCGAAACTCCCCAAGAAAAAGCCGTACGCGATACGCACAAATCCCATAAATCCGATTCGACGAAAGCTCGCACCTCGTTCATTCGAGTGCGTGGGAGAACGAAATCCGGATGCGCGTCGTAGTGTGAAAGCAAAGCGTCTCGATACTTCGATAGGCGGAAAAAAATACTCGGCTCCTCAACCCATTCTACCTCTGCACCGCTAGGGGCAAGGCGAGTGCCGTCCGCACCCTCCACTAGCTCAGAGGCATCGTAGTAGCTCTCGTCGCGAACCGCATACCAACCCTTGTACAATTTGTCATACAAGTCTCCTCGCTCTTCTAACCTGCGCCAAAAAGCCTGCGCGCAAATCTTATGACGTTGTTCGCTAGTTCGCACAAAGTCGTTATGCGAAATGTTCAAACGCTCCGCCATAGAAAGAAAATTGCCCGCAAAACGATCCGTAAAGCTAGAGGTAGACTCCCCAGCCTTCGCCGCTGATTTTGCTACCTTTTGTCCATGCTCGTCCGTGCCAGTCAATAGGTAGCAAGAAAAGCCTCGCAAACGCTGATAACGCGCAAGGACATCGCTCGCTATGCTCGTGTAGGCATGACCAATGTGTGGCTTGTCATTCACATAGTAAATCGGCGTCGTGATGTAAAATCTATCTTTCATAAAGGCGATACTAGCTAATCTCGCTTAAACTCGCGAGGGCAAAGCTGGCGGCAAGCATGAAGTCTCCTCCGCGCGCAGAACGGCTGGTTAGAAGGTTAGGAACAGTGCTCTGCCAAAGTCCTTGCCAAAAATTAGCTCCCGCTCCTACCATAGCCTCGCGTGTAGAGGCAGGTAGTAACTCGAAGATTGCTAACGAAGAGAGGTTAGCATCGCTACCTTCGGCAAAGCTAGAGTCCTTAAGGTTAGAGGAAGCCTCGGCTGAACAAGCACGAACCGCGCAAGATAAAAACCTCTGCCACAAAAAACGAAAAGCCTCAGCCGTAGGCTTATCGTTGGCTAGTAATCCTAGCAGATGCTCTGTCTTTTCTCCACTTCTCAAATCCTTGTTATTCCTCAATCTTTTAGAAACTAAGTTTGCAGAAACAGCCTCACCAAAGGCGCGAGTAAAAGTCTCGCCGCCAGCCTCGCATAAAAGTCCCGCGTAGTAAAAAGAACCATTCGATAAACACGCGATAAGCTCGCCAACAGAGCGCTCAGCACCGCGCTCGCGCAAAAACTCTACGATCGGCTCTAAACCCACAGAACAAAATGCCAATGGGCGACAACGCGAGCGTAATGTCGAAACTAGCGATGCGCTCGAGTGGCAGACCAAAAAAAGAACAACGCGGCGACCAGGCTCCTCGACAACCTTTAGTAGCGCGTTAGCAGCCTCGCGGTTCAGGCGGTCGGCAGAGTCTACTATGCCGACTCGATAACTAGACAGCATCGGGGTCTTGTGCAAAAAAGACACAAGACCGCGTGATCGATCGACCGTAATCTCTCCTTCCCTAGTAGCACTTAGCAAAAATAAGTCCGGATGCGTGCCAGAGGCAACTTGTTGAAAAATAGTCGACGAGCTAGAGATAGATAAATCACACAATTGTCTCTTTTGTTCATAATTCCGTTCGTTATCCAATAAAAAGCGCGCCGCAGCGTAGGCAAACGATGCCTTACCAACTCCGCGAGAACCGTAAAGCAGCCACGATTGCGCCGCAAAACCGCCTCGCCAAGCCCGTAAAAAGCTATCCTCGGCGTTAGATTGACCAGATAATCTTGGAGAAAGCTGCGCTGGCGGTAAAAAATCATACCCATCGCTCGCTGCCTCTCGCTTTGCCGTCTTTAGCGCCGTCACGACCGCTCGCTTGTAGCTAATTCTTTTGCCGATTCTTTTGCCGATTCTTTTGCCGACAATTTGAGCGAAAAATGCGATGCTACACGCTGCTCTATCCTATCCGCGACAAGCTCGATTGCCTCACTGGCATCGATAACCGACCATAGCGTCCCTTCCCGTTGTGCCATTTGCAAAAATATAGCGCGGACCTTCCCGAAAAACTGACGATCGCGACTCTCAAAGTTATCTGCCTTAGTCGAAGTTTGTCCTCTCTTGCTAGCAGAACGCTGCATTGATCGCTCAGGGGTGAGGTCGAGGACAATCCCCAAATCGGGGGCCCCCAAGTTCGAATTCTCTAAGTCTGTATTCTCTAAGTCTGAATTCTCTAAGTCTGGTTTGTGCCGTGGTTCTCGTGTTGAAGCGTAATCCTCTGCGATGTTGCTTACAGCGATGCCATGCAGGGTTTCGAGTAAACTCAAGTTCGCGCCTCCCGCACCTTGATAGGCAAAGCTCGAAAACGAAAAGCGATCACAGATAACCCAAAATCCTTTGTCCAATGCAGGTTCTATAACCCTATGCAAATGGTCTCTGCGTGCAGCATTAAAAAGCAATGCCTCGGTGATCGCATCGACCCCCCTTCCATCTTCTTGCAACAATAGCGAGCGTATCCTTTCTCCTAATGGCGAGCCCCCAGGCTCGCGCGTAGATACGCAAGCAATCGCGTAGCGGGTCTCTAGTCTTGCTTGTAGAAGCCTCGTTTGTAGACTCTTGCCAGCACCATCTATGCCATCGATAACAATAAACTTGCCCCTATTTCCACGCCTCTGCATTTGTAAATCGCACGAAAATGCATGCTAACGCAGCACGCGTACTTGGCTCTCGGGAAAACCCGCATCGTTTAGGCGATCGAGCAGCGACTCGATGCGAGCATCGTCGTAGCTAGGCAAAGGACCCAGCAAAAGACGCGTCAGCGCAGGGTCGGGTGAGGGTTTCTCAACTATTGGTAAGCCCAATTGCAAAGTTCGAAGTTTAGTGCTCGCGTTGGCAATCGATTTTTGCTCGCGGAAAGCTCCAATCTGCGCATAGACCTTCCAAGGAATAGAAGCCTCAATAGCCCCTGCAGAACGCGGGGCGCTAACAGTCTTTTGAGGTCGTGGCAATGCCGTCGTGTTCGAGGCTATAGCGCGGGAAGAGGAAGAACCTCTGGTATATAAGCTAGCGCTACCACCACGCCGCATCTGCTCCGCAAGACGCTTGCTATCTTTGCCCAAAATTTGCACATGCACCAAAGCCGTCCCTTGCTTCTCAAAACCTAAAACACGCGCTGCTTGTTTCGATAGATCGATGATGCGACCCTTCGCAAAAGGACCGCGGTCATTTACTCGTAGGCGAACCGTGCGGTTGTTCTGCAAGTTCGTTACCAAAACATAAGAAGGCAAAGGCAAAGTGCGATGCGCCGCCGTTAAAGCGTTCTCATCAAAAATCTCATTGTTAGCCGTGCGCCGATTATGGAACTTGGGTCCATACCAAGAGGCTATTCCAGTCTCCTTGTATTTGTAATCTACCCGTGGTGTGTAAGTTTTTCCTCTTATCTTGTAGGGGTTGCCAATTTTATAAACCGCCTCGCCTTTTACTACCTCGCGACTTTGTAAAATACCGCGGTGCGTCTCACGCAACATAAGAGGCTGCGAGCAGCCAGCTACTAGCAGGGTCAGCGCAAGAAATGTTGGTCCAAGAAACGCGGAGCGTAGTCTAAATTTCATAACTCTACCTTATTTCCTTCCTTATTTTCTTCCCTACTTATCTTACTTCTTATTACCTTCGTTCATTATCCTTGCCAATAAACCTTTTTGCCAGACAAAGCAAGCACTCGCCAACAGAGCTCGCGCTCCTCGTCTACGAATCTCTAGACAAGCTAGTCCTACAAGCCAAAACTTCTTAAACCAAGACCTCACAAACCAAGGTTTTATAAACCAAGATTTTATAAACCAAGGTTTTATAAACCAAGACTACTAAGGGTTTCGGGTGAAGGAAAGCCATCGGCAGTAAGCCCTTGGCTTTTTTGATATTTCCTCAACGCGCGTTTAGTCTGCGTCCCCAAGATAGCGTCCGCCGCACCGCTGGCAAAACCAAGCTCGTTCAGACGCCGCTGCAGCCTTCTTATATCATCTATGCGTAGAATCTGCTCGCTGCTTTTCCTAGACAGAGCCGGCGCTCCCCGCAACCGATCAGCTAGCAGACCGACAGCGAGCGCGTACAAGTTCGAGTTGTTCCAGCGCAAAATACTACGAAAATTCTGTGAAACGAGGAAAACCGGACCTCGCGCGCCAGCAGGAAGCAGTAGCGAACTTTTACCAATCCTCGCCATGCGTGCCCGTTGCCCCTTATGCGCCGCCTCAACACCTTTCTTGCGCCAAAAGGCACTGCTACGCCAAGTGTGCGCCTGAGCGTAGTCGAACTTTGCAGGTAATCGCACCTCTAGCCCCCAAGGAATACTACCAGGAATATCCCCAGAGCCCTCCCCAGAGGATTTCGCAGGGGATTCCGCAGGGGGCAGCGCACGCCGCCAGCCGCTAGCTTTTAGATAGTGCGCCGCAGAGGTCAGAGAATCATCGACATCGTTCCAAATATCCACCCTGCCATCGCCATTACCATCGCGCGCATACTGCCAATAGCTTGTCGGAATAAACTGAACTTGACCCATCGCCCCAGCCCACGAGCCAAGCATCTCTAGCGGAGAAAAGCCCTCCCGCTCGGCAATCTGTAGTGCCGTTAAGAACTGCTCTCGGAAAAACTTACCCCTTCTGCCATCCGCACTGAGACTCGCCGTTGCGTGCAAAACTGGAAAGCGTCCAACGCTATCGCCGTAGTTGCTCTCAAGCCCCCATATCCCTATCAAAATCTCACTAGGCACCCCATACTCTAGCTCTAGCCGCTGCAGCAGAGCGTCTTGCTCCTCTAGCATAAGCCTGCCGCGAGAAATGCGTCTCTCGTCAAGGAGGCGGGTCGTGTAGCTGTGAAAGGTCGCTACTAGCTCAGGTTGTTGCCTATCGCGAATAATTACATCTTCTAAAATGCCCTCCTTGGTAAGAAACCTATAGGTCTCTTGCCACAAGTCTCGCGATATACCTCGCCGCTTGGACTCCTTGCCTAAACTTTGCAAAAACTTCTTAGAAAATGCCTCCTTCGCTACTGCATCGCAGGTTAGCGCAGAGAATGTAGGTAGGCTAAATAGCAAAGCAATGAAAAAGGCTAAACGCGAGTGCATCAATCTTCTCCTCCGATAGCCTTGTTATGCGTTAGACGAGCTTTGCGGCGTTGCCAATCACGCTCCGCAATGTCTACTCGGCGGTCCGCCTTCGCGATGCCCTTGCCCAAACCAAGGCTGATCTTCGCTATGCCGCGTACGTTGAAGTATAACGCTAGTGGTAGTAGCGTCATGCCGCCTCTTTGCACAGAGCCAGCTAAACGAGTGAGTTCCCTCTTGTGCAGTAATAGCTTGCGCTCGCGACGCGGAGCATGTTGGCTAGAACTCGAAGCCTTCGCGTAATCGCCTATGTGGAAATTCACCAGAAATAGCTCACCTTGCTTAAAAAGAGCAAAGCTGTCGCTAATCGCAGCTCGACCAGTCCTTATCGCCTTGACCTCGCTACCGCTAAGGCAGATGCCCGCCTCCATTTCCTTCTCTATACGGAATTTATGCCTCGCACCCTTATTCTCTAAACGTTTCATTCCTTCGGCTATGCTACCCGCAGTTGTTGGAGACACAAGTTAGTTTGTGCGTTTGCTACCCTTCTATAAGGGCACCTCGCCTATAAGCTCGCAGCCAAATCTAGAGCTTGCTTGACGCGCCCCTGCGCTGAGGGGCTCGCTTCGAGCAGAGGCAAACGGAGGTTGGCGGTCGAAAACACTCCTTGTCGTTGAAGCGCGTATTTAACCGGCGCAGGACTAGTCTCGCAAAATAAGGCTTGCCACAGGGGTAGTAGAGCGTTGCGAACGCGCGATACTTGCTTCCAGTCACCAGCACTAAAAAACTCGTAAAGCTCAACCATAGCTTTAGGTACTACGTTCGAGGCAACAGAGACGCAACCCTCTCCCCCCATCGCTAAAAAGGCGCAGAGACTAGCATCCTCGCCAGAAAGAAGGGTGAAGTCCTGCCGTAATCCCGCTCGCGCGATTTGACTAACTCGCGTTAAGTCTTGCGGCATCGCATCTTTAAGGGAGGTTATACGCTCACAATCCTCAACAAGGCGGATTACAGTCTCAACCTCAAGGTTTACAGAAGTTCGGGCTGGCACATTGTATAGCATAATCGGCAGATCAACCCTACTCGCTATCTCACAAAAATGTGCGTAAAGACCTTCCTGCGTCGGCTTGTTGTAGTAAGGTGTGACTTGTAAGCTCGCTTGGGCTCCTGCTCTTTGCGCGAAACTAGTTAGGGCGATAGCCTCTTCTGTCGAGTTCGCTCCAGCCCCAGCAACTACCGGAAGGCGCCCCGCGTTGCACTCTAAGCACAGCTCGATAACGCGTTTATGCTCATCGATGTTGAGGCTGGGAGATTCGCCAGTCGTACCTACCGGAACAAGACCATGCACGCCCGCCGCAATCTGACACTCGACTAGTTGCTTGTAGGATTGCTCGTCGACCTTGCCATCCGCATCGAAAGGCGTCGCTAGTGCCGTGAATATACCTCGGAATGGTGTACTATTCATCATTGCTCCATAATAGGCTGATAAGGGGCGTGGCGCAACTTTGTTGCTAGCGCGTAAATAATGCTAGTCCAAGCGCACATCAGCGCAGATAGTCAATAAAAAACAAACAGTTATTAGCCCTATCTAATCGAAAATATAAAAAACACGGCAGAAGCCCTATAGCATCTCTTCGTCTACTAGGTAGCGGGGATTATTGCGAACCTCGTCAAAAGTCTTGCCCAAATACTCACCAACTACCCCTAAAGCTAGCCATTGCAAGCTACTCGCAAACAAAAAAACAAGCATCAAAGAAGCCCAACCCTGCAAAGTATGTCCGAGTTTCCACTGGTAAAGAAAGTAAAGTGCTAGACCTATGCCACCGAAAAACATCGCAACCCCAAGAAAGAAAATTATACGCAAAGGGTGCGTCGACTGCGACGTAATGCCATCGAGTGCCAATGAGATCATCTTGCCTAAAGTGTACTTCGTCTCGCCGCAAATACGAGCCTGACGCTCGTAGTATATTTTCGCTTGTCGAAAGCCCATGCGGGGAACAAGACCGCGAAGGTAAATCTTACGCTCTCGATAAAGCGATAAGGCACGCAGGCTACGCTCGCTCATAAGCCGAAAGTCCGCTTCGTTCTCCGAACGCACACGGAAAAATATACGCAGGCATAAATAAAAAAGATGCGCACTCAGTCTCTTGAAAAAGCTATCAACTTGGCGGTTTTTGCGAATTGCCGTAACTATATCTACATCGCCAGCTCGAAAAAGCTCTAGCATACTCGGAATGCGCGAAATATCGTCTTGTAAGTCGGCGTCTAGCGAAATCGCAGCGTCACAAGCTCCAACCTGTTTGATCAATCCTGCGTAAAGAGCCTTCTCTCGACCAACGTTGCAAACTAGACGCAAAGCGCGCACGCGACCCTTGTAACGCCTATGCGAAGCTCGCAAAACGCCCCAAGTGCCATCCGTAGAGCCGTCATCGCAAAAGTAAAGGTAGCTAGATGAACGCGCTAAACCACGTTTCACAAGCGAGGAGAGAAGAGATAACATCGTAGGTATGGTATGCTCTAATGCTTCCTCTTCGTTATAGCAAGGTAGTACCAAGGCAACACAGGGAGGATGCTTCTTGCTCTTTACTCCATTTCTCAGGCTAGTCTTGCCTTCGCTTTTATCTTTGCTCTTACTCTTGTTTTCACCTTTGCGCTGCAAAGAACTAGTCTTATCCATGGACTTGCCCATAGCCTTGCCTATAATTTTGCTTGTAGTAACATTGCTCAAAATATCCTCCTAGTTTCGTCTCTGCCCGCATTTTATAAGAGCTCTATGTAAAAGCTCCAAAAAAGTCATTGGCGATACTAACACCATTTTTCACAACGAATATCGATAAAAAATCTCAAGAGCAGTAATAACAATAACAACTTAGCCCGATAATAACCCGATGCAGTGATGAAACAAATACCCATAACCATACCCATAACCTTCTCCTCGCCAGAAGACCTAAGGTTGGCAACAGAAGTGGTAGTATCGTTGTTCGACAGAGTAAAAGAGCAAAAACCTTTCGGCGTCCTATGGCTCTCGCCAATCGAAGAATTGCTATCACCGAAAATCTTCCAAATGATGCTAGAAAAAAACTCGTCCCCTGCTCGCACCTTCCCCCAAGATAGCATATACGATTGTGCCGATAGTGAAGCAAGAGCCCTAAAGGCTCTCGACTGCGGAAGCAAGCGCATCATATACAACGGCAAAGCTTCCCATTTACTCAAACAAATAGCACTAGGATATAGTGCTAGCCTGCAGAAAAAGCGACCAGATTCTTTCCTCTGCGCCGCGCGAGCTAAAAATAGTGATCAATTGTTATATTCTCATATAAAAACGAAGTTAAAGTAATATCCAAGCAGCCAGTCCTAAAAAGCTGAAAAAACCGAAAATGTCAGTACAAGTTGTAAGTAAAATGCTAGAGCCTACGGCAGGGTCTTGATCTAAACGTTGCAAGCTGATCGGCATGCAAACTCCAACAAAACCACCAAGAATGATGTTGCAACTCATCGCGACAACTATAACAACTGCCAAAGCAGCATCGTCAAACCATAGTAAAGCTCCAACACCAGTCAAAGTAGCAAAAAATAACCCGCTGATTACACTAATCAGGCACTCCTTACCTACCAAGCGGCGCACATTACGACCAGTGATACGCTGTAGCGCAAGAGAACGCACAGTCACCGCAAGCGTTTGCGTGCCAGCATTGCCTCCCATCGAAGCAACGATCGGCATCAATACCGCAAGAGCAACAAGTTGCTCAATAGCCGTAGAAAACTTCGCAACTACGCTAGAGGCAAGAAAAGCGGTGATAAGGTTCAAAGATAGCCAAGGCACTCGCGAAAGCAAAACACGACCGATGTCAGCGTAAAAATCATGCGAACTGACACCCGCTAGGTTAAAAATATCCTCCTCGTTACGCTCCTCTATCACTTCGACAACGTCATCTGCAGTGATAGAGCCGCAAAGGCGGCCATTCACATCAACTACAGGTAGCTCAACTAGTCCATATTTATGAAACAAATTCGCTACCTTGTCCGTGTGCATATCGGCATCTACCAAGTGCATCTCTTGATCAGTGATAGCAGAAACAAGAGTCGTGCGAGTAGCACCCAGTAAACGCGATACCTGAACCGTACCAATAGGGCGGAAACCACTCGAAACTAGGATGATGGTATAAAATGCTTCGCGTGTCTGAACGCTATCAGAAAAACCAGAACGCCGAGCTCGAAAGTAGTCGATTACCTGTCCAACAGACCAGTGTTCCGGTACAGAGGCAATCTCTCGGCGCATCAAACGCCCCGCGCTATCCTCGGAATAGCCCAATCCTTGCTTGACCAGAAGACGCGTGCGAGGAACTAATAGATCCATCGCCTTGCGACGCTTGTCTAATGGCAAAAGCTCAAAAAGCTCTACCAAGTCGTCTGTCTGAAGGCTCGTGAGCATGCTGGCAAAGCGGGACTTCGCTAGACACGATACAACCTCTAGCAATAGCGAAGGCTCAAAGTGGGTCAATGCCTCAGGCAAAAGCCTCTCGCCAAGAAAACGCAACGCCGTCTCGCGCTGCTCGGGCGTGAGCTCGCTTAAAATCTCCGCTTGGTCCTCCGCGTAAAGATCGCCAAGAGCCTTGGAGATAGCCCTGCGCCGATTGCCAGCTAAAAGACTGGGTAGCGAACGCCGTACCTCGTCACGTTGCTGCTCGTAAGCATCCGTAATGCGAATACCGCTAGAGGGCACTGACTAAACTGTGCGTGCGCGTTGTTGCGCGTCAACCACCGCAATAGCCGTCATGTTAACAAGTCCCTGAACATCCGTAGAGTTGGTGACAATATGCGCCGGCTGAGCGCAACCACGTAGCATAGGACCTATAACCTTGCCATCCGCAAGGATCTTTAAAGCGTTGTAAGTGATGTTACCGCTATTTAAATCAGGTAAAATCAAAAGGTTGGCTTGACCTTTTAACTTGCTAGCTGGAAATAAACGAGCGCGAAGATTCTCGTCCAACGCAGTGTCGGCTTGCATCTCCCCATCAACCTCTAAATCCGGGTGATGCTCGTGCAACAAAGCAACAGCCTTACGCATGCGAAGTGCTGAAATATCGTCGTGCGAACCAAAATTGGAACTCGAAAGCAAAGCTATCTTCGGCTCAAGTCCAAACTTGCGTACCTCGGTTGCTGCAAGTAAAGTCATCGCTACAAAGTCTTCCGCACTACCAGCAACACCTATATGCGTGTCTGCAAGAAAAATGTTGGCTCGTGATGTTACTAGTAAAGTCAAGGCTAGCATATGGGGAGAAGCACTGTGCGTGCCAATAACTTGCTCTATGTGCCTCAAGTGGTTACGATAAGGTTTAACAACACCACAGATCATTGCCTCCGCCTCCTGACGACGTAACATAAGAGCCGCTATCACCGTGTTCTGCGTTCGCACAGCCGCCTTCGCCGTATCCTGCGTGATCCCGCGCCGTCCTAAAATCTTATGGTATAGTTGCCAGTAATCTCTATAGCGAGGGTCCGACTCAGGGTCGCAGACCTCAACATCAGAGCCAATCTTCAAGTCTAGACCATAACGTTTAGCTCTAGACTCCAAAACACTGCGCCGAGCTATAAGTATCGGTTTCGCGATATGCTCCTCAAGAATCGTCGATAGTGCCTGTAATACTTGCGGTTCCTCTCCTTCCGCAAAAACAACCCGTCGAGGGTCGGTGCGCGCTTGCTCCATCAAAGGACGCATAACTAGTCCAGAGCGGTAAATGAATTGCATTAAACTACGTTTGTAGTCACTGAAATCCTCGATCGGTAAACGCGCAACGCCACTGCTCATCGCAGCCTCCGCAACAGCGGGGGCAATCGCCGCAATCAAACGGGGATCCAAAGGTTTCGGTATCACATAGTCTACCCCAAAGCTTATCTCTTCTCCTCCGTAGGCTTGCATAACGATAGCTGGAACCGCTTGCTTGGTAAGGTCCGCAAGCGCTCGCACGCAGGCTATCTTCATCTCCGTGTTGATTGTCGTCGCATTAACATCTAACGCACCGCGAAACAAAAATGGAAAGCATAAAACATTGTTAACTTGATTCGGGTAGTCAGAGCGACCCGTCGCAATAATAGCATCAGGTTTAACTCGTCTGACAATCTCTGGGCGAATCTCAGGCTCCGGATTGGCTAGTGCCATCACTATCGGTTTCTCCGCCATCGTTGCTACATGCCTCTCAGAAAGCGCACCCGCAACGGATAAACCTATGAAAAGGTCGGCGGAAGTGAGGGCTGAAGTGAGTGTGGTTTTTTTCGTTGCGCGGGCGAAACGTTTCTTCTCCGCAGTTAAGTCGTTGCGGCTGGTCGTCAAGATGCCCTTCGAGTCACAGACTAGTAAATTCTCGCGATTTAAACCTAAGGATAGTAGCAACTCTAGGCAAGCCGTAGCCGCCGCACCCGCGCCCAGCATTACAGTTTTTACCTCTCCGATGTCCTTGCCAGCTAGCTCTAACGAGTTGATCACCGCCGCAGAAACTATGATCGCAGTGCCATGTTGGTCGTCATGAAAAACAGGTATACGCATGCGCTCGCGCAACTTCGTTTCGATGGCGAAACATTCCGGCGCCTTAATGTCCTCTAAATTAATGCCGCCAAATGTAGGCTCTAGGGACGCAACTATCTCGATAAACTTATCCGGATCGCGCTCGTCTATCTCTAGGTCGAATACATCGATGTTCGCAAACTTCTTAAATAATACCGCCTTGCCCTCCATCACCGGCTTCGAAGCTAAGGCACCGATCGAACCTAGTCCCAATACCGCCGTGCCGTTGCTTATAACCGCAACTAAATTGTTGCGCGCCGTCAACTCGCCAGCCTTCGTACAATCATCCCTAATCTCAAGGCAGGCGGCGGCAACTCCAGGCGAGTAGGCCAGAGCCAAGTCACGCTGCGTCTCCATCGGTTTCGTCGGAATTATCGCAAGTTTGCCCGCCGGCGCCTTGCGGTGATAGTCAAGCGCCGCCTTGCTCAGCGTGCCCGCCTCTCGTGCTTGCTTCCCTACCTTCTTTACCGACATCTGCCAATCCTTGCGTCATAGTAAAAATTGTCCAGGAATCGCCCTAGTAAAACCCAGTCTGACATAGGCTACTTTAGTTGGCTATCTCAATGCAAGCTAGCAGAAACTACAGCCTCGAGCAAGGCAGCCATATAGGCGCAGAAATTTTGTTATAGGGATTGGGCTAATTAACTTAGCTACGCTTATCTACACTTAGCTTGGGATGATGTTGTCTGGAACTAATATCTCCGCGCCGTCTGCGGAAGTATCGTAGTAGATGCTGAAGGAGTTAGGGTTGTTGTAGTAGTCAACGATAGTTACTTGTTGGACAAAACCTCCCACTGCTAAATTTATCTGTAAATTTTGACCTGCCTTAGTAAAGCTGCTCGTAACAAAATCGTTCGCTCTGTATAAGCCAATGCCGTTTTTAGATTCAAAGTGCAACACGCCACCGTCCGTATCAGTTATCGTGTCAGTATCACTGTTGGCATAAAAGTAGTATTCATCAACGCCAGTTTCACCACGAAGATCGTCATTACCCCTACCGCCAAACATATAATCTCCTCCTCCTCCTCCGTGAAGCTCATCATCCTTTCCACCGCCTATTAAATGATTATAATTATCATCGCCCGTTAAAATATTCTTGAAGTTACTAGCACCACGAAGCGCATCTATAGAAATAAAAGTATCCCCCGCAGCATCCCCTGTGTTCCGCGAAGGGTCCGCAAGGCTCGCCACAACCATAGAGCCAGAACGTAAATAGGAAGCAGTATCAAAGCTATCTCCGCCATCTAAAATATCGGCACCAGCTCCGCCCTCAAGTGCATCGCTACCACCTCCGCCGTATAGCTCGTCCGTGCCAGCCTCCCCGTATAGCAAATCATTCATCTGACCTCCGTATAGCTTATTACTATTACCATCGCCCGTAAGAATGTTATGATGGTTCGTAGCACCGCGAAGGTGTTCTATCGAAGTGTAGCTATCGCCCGCCGCATCTCCAGCGTTAGTCGAAGAGTCGGTAAGGCTCGCCGTAACTCGCGAGCCCGCGTTCTCGTAGCTAGCCGTATCAAAACCCGAACCGCCATCCAGAACATCGCCGTCAGCTCCCCCCTCAAGCACATCGTTGCCAGTATTGCCAGCCAGATTATCTACGCCAGCAAAACCACGAATCCAATCGGCTACAACAGTGCCAGCAAGTGTATCCACGCCAGCAGTGCCGTCGATAAAGTTCGGTATATCGATAGTCGAATAAGTAGTACCAGCAATCTTATTGAAGCGGATGTTGTAATTGCTAGGATCAGAGTAGTAGTTAACGATAGTAATCCGCTGATCTACGCCAGCCACAGTCAAATCTATCTGTAAGTTACGACCACTCGTAGTGAAGGCGTTGAAAAAAAAGTCGTTCTCATGGTAATTACCCTTGTCTCCAGATTCAAAAAATAAATTGCCGCCATCTGAATCGGTTATCGTATCGATGCCATCGCCAACATAAAAGTGGTAGCTATCAGTACCTACCCCGCCCTGAAGGTCGTCATTGCCAACTCCGCCGACAATGCGGTCACCAGCTGCTCCGCCCTGAAGAACGTCATTGCCAGCTCCACCCCAAAGTTCGTCATATTCAGTCCCGCCGTAGAGCTTATTATTTCCGCCATCGCCCGTTAGAATGTTCCTAAAGTTCGTAGCTCCGCGAAGGTTTTCTATCGAAATATAACTATCACCCGCCGCATCGCCCTTGTTAGCCGAAAGGTCGGCAAGGTTTGCCGTAACCAGCCCGCCCGCGCCCGCATAGCTGGCTGTATCCTCATCAGCCCCGCCGTCCAAAATATCGCCGCCAGCACCGCCAGTGAGCTCGTCGTTGCCAGCTAAACCACGAATTATATCAAAGCCCGCACCGCCAGTCAGCCTATCCACGCCAGCAGTGCCATCGACATAGTTCGGTATAGCGACACTAGTATAAGCACCGCCCGCTAATACATTGTAGCTGAGCGTGAAGCTGTTAGACGGGGCGTCTAGATAGCCAACGATAGTAATCCGCTGATCTACGCCAGCCACAGTCAAATCTATCTGCAAGTTCCGACCGCTAATAGTGAAGCTGAGCGGGGCAAAATTGCTCGCGAGGTAGTTGCCAGAGCTACCAGAGGTAAAGAACAAGTCGCCGCCATCAGCATCCGTTATCGTGTCAGTGCCATCGCCAACAGAAAAGTAGTATTTGTCAGCACCCGCACCGCCTTGAAGATCGTCATCGCCCAATCCGCCTCGAAGGTCGTCATCTTTAGTCCCGCCGTAGAGCCTATTATCAACGCCATCGCCCGTTAAAATGTTCTTAAAGTTCGTAGCTCCGCGAAGGTTTTCTATCGAAATATAACTATCACCCAACGCATCGCCCTTGTTAGCCGAAAGGTCGGCAAGGTTTGCCGTAACGCCCGCGCCCGCGCTCGCATAGCTAGCTGTATCCTCACCAGCCCCGCCGTCCAAAGTATCGCTACCAGCTCCGCCAATGAGCTCGTCGTTGCCAGCTAAACCACGAATTATATCAAAGCCCGCACCGCCAGTCAGCCTATCCACGCCAGTAGTGCCATCGACATAGTTCGGCACGGCAATAGCCTCTCTTATTACCTGTGAACCCTCACCACCTTGATTATCTGGCAGGAAATAAAGATCAAATAAGTTAGGTGCTTGGAAGTAATTTTTAATCGTAACCCGTTGGCTAGCCCCAACAGCCAAATCTATCTGTAAGTCATCGCCTATCTTAGAAAAAACGTCCGCCGAAAAGTGACTCGCTTCGTAATGGATATTCGCAGAAGACACGAAATTTACCTCGTTAGCGTTAATAGCACTGAGATCGTCGATAGTATCAAAGCCATCGGTAGGGATGAAGTAATACTGGTCATCGCCAGCGCCACCCGCAAGCAAATCATCGCCAGCATCGCCGCTAAGTTCATCATTGCCAGTCTCACCATAGAGCTCGTCATTGCCAGACGAGCCAAACAGTTTATCATTGCCAGCCCTACCGAAAATACGGTCGGGTCCCAATGTGCCAGTAAGATCGTCATCGCCAGCCCCGCCGACCAGAGCGCTAGTGCCAGCTGTAGCTGGATCATCGCTAGTATCCGCGTCAACTGCTGGCAAAGAAGCATCGTTCGATTCTTCGACGCTGGAAGAATCCTCGGCGGAAAAAGCCGAAGACAACTCGTTTTGCGAAAGCGAAGAGCCCGCAGGCGGTGACAACCCTCCATCCACAGAAACTACGGCTACATCTTCGCTGGCAATCGCCAAAACACCCTCAACGGCAGACGTCCCTTCCTTGCTTGTCGTCCCTGGTACCGAGGTGTCTCTTATCTCCTCTAGCTGCTCAACGCTGCCTTCCAAAAAGTCATAGTTAGAGAGAATATCCGCAACGCTCGATGTGCCAATCTCGTAGCTATAACCCCCCGCCGCATCGCTCGTAACACTCAGCGTCTCGTATAAGCCAAATACGCTCGCTACCTCCGCAGAATCTTGCAGCAAGGCTACTCGACCCTCTAAAATCGTCACAGTCAAGCCGCCAGAACCCGAAGAATCAACAGGCTCTACCTTGCCCAATATCTTCGTCCCACGAATCCCGATCGTCCCGTAAGGCGTGCGCAACTCGACTGAACTAGGGTCGTTGCCAGCTATCAAGCCACTCGCGTAAGAAAAAGCTCCGCTGATGATCGACAAAATTTGCGTGCCGTCAAAAGTCATCTCGTCATAAACAAAGTCGTCTATCGCTAGGCGACCCTCAGAGCCAAGACGAAACTCCATCTTGTCCCTAAAGCGCAAAAATATCTCCGAATCAGGACCAGTGCTGATTATATCGTCGAGAAATATCTCATCGCCAAGCCCAAGCTGTATAACTAAACCCTCGCGCGTAACAAGTGCCTTGCCAGAAACGCCCTCGACAACGCCAATGCTACCTAACTCACCATCGCCGCCCACAAAAAACTGCTGTAAAAAACCCAGTGCATACTTCTCGCCAGAAGAAGTATCCGCTGGCTCGCTATCCAGTGGCGAGCTGGCTGGCGGTAAATGCTCGGAAAATGACGCAATCAGCTCCGCACCGTAAAAGCCATATCTAGCGTTCCATAAGCCAACTAGAGGCGCGCTAAAGTAAGACGCTATAACTACGCTGGTATCTCCGTCAACTATTAGTAAGTCATCGCCTAGGCGCAGAAAACGCGCATGCGGAAAGTCGATATCAGAAATCTCTAAAAATCGCGTGCCAGAATGCGTCTCTGCCGCACTCGTAGCCGTGTAGGTCCGACTAGGAGTAGGAAGACCAAGCGAGGAAAAGTCGATGTTAGAATCGAGTATACCCTCTTGCCTAAAGCCGTCCGTGAGACTATCGGACAAATCCGTTCTAGTAGTTCTAGCCATTATAACACCTATACCTAAAGTCAAAGCTCAGGCTATCACTCGCAAACCCCGCACTCGCAAACCCCGCACTCGCAAACCCCGCACTCGCAAACCCCGCTTCTCGCGCTCTAGTGTCTCGATGATTATTCGCGCTTGTCTCGGCGCTCGTTTCTGCGCTCGTTTTGACTATTGGGAGATAGATTTGACTATTGGGAGATAGCATAGCATCCCTGACATAGAATCCCTTGCACCATTCTTGCACCATTCTTGCACCATTCTTGCACCATTCTTGCACCCCCGCTTATTAGCCCCTTCCTCCCACGCAACGATAATAGGTTGTTAGGCACAGAAAAAGCAAGGCAATACGCGCTTGTAACGGAAAAGTGTAGAAAAATGAAAATTGCCAAAAAATGCGGTCGAGAAGACTCGAACTTCCACGGGGTCGCCCCCACAGCGACCTCAACGCTGCGCGTCTACCTGTTCCGCCACGACCGCTCGCTCCATTTCGTAAAGATTCGTAAAGACCAACTGAAAAAATCTCGATGGAAAAATCTTGCTGATAAGCTCTTGCTGATAAGCTCTTGCTGATAATCTATTGCGAAAAATATAGCGCAACCCATAAGCTAGCAGAAACAGCTTGCCTGAGCAAGTAAATGGACTTGTAATGTAAAAACAACGCAATGAAAATATCGGGGACAAAGAGAGCAGGGACAGCGAACAGAGCGAAAAGAGGCTCGGAAGCTGGCGGTTACTAAAGATACCGAGGAGAGCAGAGTGGAAATCGAGTGGAGACTCTCAGGAGTTGTCAATTATCAGCAGGCTTGCGCAGAAATGCAGGCGCGGGCTCTCGCTCTCGCTCGCGCCTCGCAGAAGGCGGAAGTCGTAGCCAATCTAGCCAGGGCTGGCAGGGCTGGCGGGGCTGGTAGTAGCGCAGGCGGTGATGCAGAAGGAGGAGGCGGAGGCGGCGACTTATATGTGGGCGGCGGCGGCGACTTATATGTGGGCGGCGGCTCGCAGTTGCTGTGGTTATTGGAGCATCCAGCCATGATCTCATTGGGGAGAACGGGAAAAAGCTCGGATGTATCCTCGGATGTGTCAGCTGGTAATAGGTTGCCGATAGTCCTAGCCTCGCGCGGCGGGATGGCAACATACCACGGACCAGGGCAGAGAATCGTCTATTTCGTGCTACGCTTGAAAGAGCACGCCGATTCCGTGCGCGGGTTCGTCAGAACAGTCGAAGCCTGGGTAACCGACGCCCTAGCGAAATGCGGATTGCAGGTGCTCGCCGATCAGCAGGCGATCGGATTGTGGGTCGATAAGCGGAAAATAGTCGCTATGGGATTTCGAGTCTCTCGTGGAATCGTAACGCACGGGGTCGCTATCAACCGCGAAGTAGACCTGTCCGCCTATCAGGCTATCGTGCCTTGCGGGTTGGATGCTCGCGAGTACGGGGTTAGCTCTATGTTCGCCGAAGGTTGTCGGGTCAGCCAGCAGGAGCTCGACGATCGCCTATGGGAGACTTGTCCGTTCTTGCGTAGCGAGTAGGTGGGGGGTGGGGAGTGGGGAGAGGGCTCGCACAAGTGCAATTTTATCGCCTCTATCAAAATCAATAAGAGAAATTGTATTTTGCGTATCTGAATTTTTTTTCCTTATTTCTATTTGCT